>JAAEPF010000024.1:0-300000 GCA_024222295.1 Actinomycetes bacterium | reverse complement strand
CGCCCATCCCTCCCAGTCCTCCTCGGCCATTCCGTCCTCGATCGACACGATCGGGTACTTCGAGCACAGATCCGCCAGGTAGTCGGCGAACTCTGCCGGGGACAGGGACCGCCCTTCGCCGGCGAGCTCGTAGCGTCCGTCGACGAAGAACTCCGTGGAGGCGGCGTCCATCGCCAGCGCGATCTCCTCGCCCGGTGTGCGGCCGGCCTTCTCGATGGCCTCAACCAGCAGGGCCACCGCCTCCTCGTTGGAGCCGAGGTTGGGCGCGAAGCCGCCCTCGTCGCCGATCGCGGTCGCGAGGCCGCGGTCGTGCAGCACCGACTTCAGTGTGTGGTAGCACTCGGCACCCCACCGAAGGGCCTCGCTGAACGAGGCGGCACCCACGGGCATGAACATGAACTCCTGCAGGTCGACGTTGTTGTCGGCATGCTCGCCTCCGTTGATGACGTTCATCATCGGGACCGGAAGCGTGGAGGCATTGGTGCCACCCACGTAACGGAACAGCGGCAGGTCGAGTTCGCTTGCGACCGCTTTCGCCGAGGCCAGCGACACACCGAGGATCGCGTTCGCGCCGAGGCGGGCCTTGTTGTCGGTGCCGTCGAGGGTCAGCAGGATCCGGTCGAGGTCGCGCTGGTCCGCGGCGTCGAGGCCGAGCAGCGCGTCCGCGATCTCGGTGTTGACGTTGCCGACGGCGGTCTGCACGCCCTTGCCCATGTAGCGTTCGGCGTCGCCGTCGCGCAGCTCCACAGCCTCGAACGCGCCGGTGCTGGCGCCTGA
Source organism: Actinomycetes bacterium (assembly GCA_024222295.1). Taxonomy (NCBI): domain Bacteria; kingdom Bacillati; phylum Actinomycetota; class Actinomycetes; species Actinomycetes bacterium. The sequence continues at coordinate 299,223 of JAAEPF010000024.1, read as the reverse complement.
GGGCACAGCTGCACGGCCCGTGGCGCCCGAGTCGAGCAGAACCTCCACTTCGACAGTCGGGTTGCCGCGCGAATCGATTATCTCGCGGCCGAGTATTCCTTCGATGATGCTCACGGCGCCGAGTCTAGGGGGCCGGCAGGGGCCTCAGAGATGCTCGCGGATCGCCTGCGCGTACGCGAGTTGGCCCGCCGGTCGCAGGTGGGTTCCGTCGGCTGCGAACCAGTCGGGATGCTCGCTGGCCAGCGTGTACCAGTCGACCAGTTCCACGTTGTCATGACGTGCGGCAGCGGCAGCCGTGCGCTCGTTGGAGATGGCCTCCCACGGCCGCTCAACCTTGGCGTTCACCAGGATGACCTTGCGGTCACCGAGCTGGCCGATCATCCACTCGATCTTGTCTTCCTGGGGCACGCCGTTGTTGCCGATCTGCACCACCGCGGTGCCGGGCATGTTGCCCGAGGTCGAGTACCAGGCGGCGGCGTTGGCGAGGTCGTCGAACTGCCGTGACACCTTTGCATCGACCCTGATGCCTGGCATCACGCTGCTCAGCGCCCCGGATGCGCCCAGCATGACCGAGTCCCCGACGGCCACGGCGTCGGTGGCCGTAGTGTTGCCATCGACCGGCAGGGTCGTGGTGGTGCTCGGCAGGGTCTCCCCCGGAGCCGGTGCAGCGGTGGGCGGCGGCACGGTCGTGGTCGTGGTGTCGATCGTGGCTCCCTCGACTGCAGCGAGCTCTTCCTCGGTGAGCCCGTCGAGTCCGATCGCCCCGGCGGCTTCCAGCTCGAGGCGTTCACGGTCGGAGCTGGTGGCCGCAGCGATCAGGCCGATGCCCACGAGCAGCACCACGGCGGCGAGCGTACCGCCCCGGATGAACCACTTCTGCTGGATGCGCGCCCGCTGCTCGGCATCGGCCGCCCGCCAACGCTCGACGCCCTTGCTGATCGACCCATTGCGGATCGGCTGCTCCACCAGGCGGAACGACAGCTCCGCAGCGATGAGCGTCAACCCGACCCGCAGGAAGAACAGCGGCCACCCGGTCAGCGGCACGTCCAGCTCGGGACGGGTGAACACGAAGATCGGCCAGTGCCACAGGTAGATCGAGTACGAGCGCACGCCGAGCCACACCAGCGGCGCTATGGCCAGCAACTTCGAGAGCCGGGCCGCAGGATGCACCAGCACCGCGATGAGCACGATGCACACGAGGTCGAGAAGCAGGAAGCCGCCGCGGTACACGAACGGGTCGAACTCGTTGACCCGGGTGAAGAACCAGGCCAGCAGCACCAGCGCCAGCACGCCGGCCACCTCCAGTGCCGGACCCGCGGCCCGCGACGGCTTCGCCCGACTGCGCCACGGTGTCCACACCACTGCCAGCACGGCGCCGAGCAACAGGCCCGACAAGCGGGTGTCGGTGCCGTAGTAGACCCTCGACGGGTCCTCGAAGGGCACATACAGCACGGCCATCCAGACGGCTGAGCCAAGGGCGATCACGATCAGCACGTTTCGGGTCGCGTTGCGGCCGTGACGCGACAGGAGCCACACGAAGAACGCCGGGAACAGGATGTAGAACTGCTCCTCCACCGCCAGGGACCACAGGTGGCGCAGCACCGGTGGGCGGCCCGCCTGCGCGAAGTAGGACTCGTCGAGGAAGATCTGCCACCAGTTGCTCACGTAGAACAGCGCTGCGAGTACGTCGCCGCCGAGGCGCCCCGCGGCGTCGCGGTAGAACAACAGCGTCACCGCCGGTACGACCAGCAGCAGCGCGTACAGTGCCGGCAGCAGCCGCCTGGCCCGCCGTGTCCAGAACCCGCGCAGCGACACCGATCCCTCGTGGTGGCGCTCCTCGATCAACAGTGCGGTGATCAGGAATCCGGACACCACAAAGAACACCTCGACACCGAGGAACCCGCCGGGAATCCACGCCAGATCCATGTGGTAGAGCAGCACCGCCGCCACCGAGATCGCGCGCAGGCCATCGAGAGACGGCTGGTAGCCCAGCTTCCCGTGGGCGCGCGAAGGGACGGTCTTGGTCACGTGAACATTGTGACCTCAGCCAGAGCCGCGCGGCCGCATATCGACACTGAAGGACTTCACAGAGCGAGCGAAGATGTTGCGCTCCACCTCGGGGGCGGAAACCACCACCGGCGGCTCGAACCGCCTCGTCATTTCCGCGAACAACATGTTGAGTTCGAGGCGGGCCAGATTGGCCCCGATGCAGAAGTGGGTGCCGAAGCCGAAGGCCACGTGTGGGTTGGGGCTTCGGGTCACATCGAAGGTGAACGGGTCGTCGAACACGGCCTCGTCGCGGTTGGCCGATGGGTACAGCAACACCACCCGGTCCCCCGCCGCCACGGGCTGCTCGCCGATGTGGTCATCTGCGACGGCCGTTCGGAAGAAGTTGTTTAGCGGGGTGACCCAGCGGATCAGCTCCTCGACCGCGGTGGTCACCACGGTGGGGTCAGACGCCATCAGTTCCCACTGGTCCGGGTGCTGGGCCAGTACGGCGAGACCGTGCGCGATCACCGTGCGGGTGGTCTCCGCACCCCCGGAGATGAACAGCCCGGTCTCGTGCACCAGGCGGTCGGCGCCGTAGAGCGGTTGGCCGTCCTGTTCGGCGTTGACCCATACCGACAACAGGTCAGCGGCCTCGTGCACCGGGCAACCCTCGCGCCTGGGAGCCTCTTCGTTGAGCAGCGCCCCGAACTCGCCGATGGCGGTGAACATGCCCATCGCCACGTCGGGATCCGTCGGAGCGGTGTCGATGCGCATGAGACGCTCCGACCAGCCCTTGATGTCGGCCCAGCGGTCCTCGGGGAACCCGAGCAGCATCGCTGTCAGTCGGCAGGGCAACTGCGCCGCAAGGCCACCGATCACATCGAAGGGCGCATCACCCGGCACGCCGTCCAGCAGCTCACCGATGGTGGATGCGAGCCACTCGCTGTGGTCACGCACGCTGCGCGGGGTGAAGCGGTCCGACACCAGGCGGCGCTGGACGAGATGTTGGGGATCGTCCTGGGCGATCATGTTGTTCTCTTCCGGCGAGCCCCAGGAGCGGTAGCCCGCGCGGGAGATGAACACGTCGCTGCGCCGCTCGACGTCATGGACGTCGGCGTGGCGGGTGACTCCCCACAGTCCGTTGGCCTCGTCACGCCACACCGGCTCGTTGGCCCGCATCCACGTGAGGGCGGGGTGTGGGTCGCCTTGCCAGAAACCGGGATCGAGCAGGTCCACCTGCATCGTCAGCCTGCTTCGCTGTGGGTGACGGGGTCCTCGCCCATCCATTCGCGAAGCGTGTTCTTGAGCTTCGTCTGCTGGATGAATATGTCGTGTTCGGGGTCACCACCATCCGCGTGCGGTGACTTCCAGTAGAAACTCAGCCACTCCTGGTTGCCGGATTCGCCGGCACGCTGGGCGAGGTCCAGGAACAGTGCGAGGTCCAACACGATGGGTGCCGCCAGGATCGAGTCGCGGCACAGGAAGTCGACCTTGATCTGCATGGGGTACCCCATCCACCCGAAGATGTCGATCGCGTCCCAGCCCTCCTTGTTGTCACCGCGGGGCGGGTAGTAGTTGATACGCACGACATGGTCGATGTTGCCGTAGAGCTCCGGGTAGACCTCGGGCTGCAGGATCGTGTCGAGCACACCCAGCTTGGAGACCTCCTTGGTCTTGAAGTTCTCCGGGTCATCCAGCACCTCGCCGTCGCGGTTGCCGAGGATGTTGGTGGAGTACCAGCCACGCATTCCGAGCATCCGGGACTTGAATCCGGGTGCAAGGATCGTCTTCATCAGGGTCTGGCCGGTCTTGAAGTCCTTGCCCGTGTAGGCAACGCCGTTTGTGGCGGCCAGCTCGGACATACAGGGCAGGTCCATCGAGAGGTTGGGCGCGCCGTTGGCGAAGGGAACTCCCGACACGAGCGCCGCGTATGCGTACAGCTGGCTGGGCGAGATGTTCTCGTCGCTGTCGCGCATGCCCTGCTCGAAAGACTCGACCGTGTCGTGCACGGCCGTCGGCTCCTGGTACGCCTCGGTGGAGCCGCACCAGACCATCACGAGTCGTTCGCAGTCGTTTTCGGCCCTGAACCGCTCGATGTCGTCGATCAGCTGGCTCGCCAGGTCGAAGTAGCTCTCGCCCGTCTTCACGCGCACGCCGTCAAGACGCTTCACCCAGCGCTGGTCGAACACAGCCGGCATGGCGGTGACGCCCTCCAGGTCAGAGGAGATCGGCGCGAGGTCGCGCTCCTCGAGCACGCCGGCGGTGCGGGCGGCCTCGAGCGCATTGGGCGAGATCGGGTCCCAGCCGCCGAACACCAGGTCGTCGAGCTCGGCCAGCGGCACGAACTCCCGGATCAGCGGGTTGCGGCCCTCCTCGCGCCTACCGAGGCGGATGTGGGCCATCTGGGTGAGCGAACCGATCGGTGCCGCAAGTCCCTTGCGGGCGGCGATGACGCCGGCATATGCGGTGGATGCAACAGCACCCATCCCCGGCGTGAGGATGCCCAGCTTGCCGGTAGCAGGTGCGATGTCGAGGGAATCTGGCATCGCAGCAGACTATTGCTCGGCGTTGCGTTCTGCCGCCTTGGCAGTCTCCCAGTCCGGATAAGAGCTACGGGCCACCAGCTTGTCGTGTATCGAACTGACCACGTCGGCCAGGTCGAACCAGCCGGTCTCTGATGCGATCGCCGCGTGGAACACCGGCTGGTACAGCAGGTCTCCCAGCTCGGAGGCCAGCTCATCTGCCCCTTCGCCGGTCTCGGTGTCATACGCACCGATGGCCTCGAGCACCTCATGCGCCTCTTCCAACAGGTACGGGCGCAGGCTCTCGTGGTCCTGGCGGGCCTTCCATGGGTCGTCTCGGCGGAGCTGTTGCACCAACGCTGCGAAGCGGTCGAGCCGGCCGCCGGCGGTGGGCGGCAGATCGGGAATCCACAGCGACGTCAGGTGGTCGGGCTCCAGCGTGCGGTCGATCTCGGCCCAGTCCACCCGCTCGATGCGCTCGTCGGGCAGCCCGAGACCCTGCAGCAGCGTGACCGTTCCCACGGGCGGCTCGGCGAGCGCGAGCTTGATGTCCGAAAGTGTCCGGCGCGACTCGCACTGGGCGACCAGCGCCGCTCCCCCGCCGCTGGGCCGGGTCGCGTCGAAACGATGTCCGTCGACGATCGCCACAGATGCTGCCACCGGATCGACCCCGAGCCGTGCCCACGCCAGGTCGAGGAACGACATCGCGGGATGAACCACCACTTCGAGCTCGTCGCCGGCAGCAGCGAGCAGCTGCTCGACGGTCGACTCGGCGACAACCGGCGACCCCGGTACCGCGTAGGTCACCCGCCCATGGAGTGCAGCCGCGGCCAGCAGGTCCTGCACGATGCCGGAGTAGACCTGTGTGAAGGTGTCGGCCTGCTCGTAGTGGTGGTCGAAGGACGCCGCCGGCTCGATGTCGTGCACCGCGGGGTGGCGAGCGGTTCGCAGGAAGCGCTGGTCTGCTTCAGCCCAGAGCGCGCGGGCATTCGACGTGAGCAGGTCAGCACCTGCCGGGCCGAGCCCTATCACATCGATGCGGGCCATGTTGTGTGTCGCTCAGGGCCGCTGGACGCGTGCCACGAGCGCCGGTGCACCGGTCTGGGACTGTGCCGCTTCGAGCGCAACACCATCGCCGTAGCGGGGGTTGACCTCGGTGCCACGCGCGATCTGCACCGCAAGGTACGACTGGGCGACTTCCGCCTCGAGCTCGGAGCGGGCCGACTCGAAGTCGACCCTCTCAACCGACTCGACCTCGTAGTAGGCCACCAAGGCCGGGCCGCCACCCTGCTCGACCTCTATCGGCCCCACGACCACACCGGCCTCGGCACCACCGATCGAGTCCACGAGCACCGGTGGCAGCTGCGCAAGGTCGACGGCGGTCGCACAGGCCTGCGACGGGTCGATCGCCACCTGGGCGTCCGTGACGGAATCCGGCACCTCGATGAGTTCGGCCCCGTCCTCGAGTACATCCGCCACCGCCTCGGCATCATCTGCGAGTGCTGCGACAAGGGTCAGGCAGGTGCGCTCCCAACGGCCGCTGTCGGCGGTCTCGCCGTACACGAAGCGAAGGTCGGCCTCGGTGGGCTCACCCAGATTGCCGCCGGTCGTGGCGACGATCCGGTCGGCCACCACGAAACGGGACAGGAAGTCCCTGGCCTCGTCGCTCAGGTCGGCGACCCCGAAGGCATAGCCCTGCTGCTGGAGGCCGGTGATGGTCTCGGTGAGCATCGTGTCGTCGGCCTCGACCGTCAGCCCGGATTCCTCCGCGGCCTGGATGAGGGCCTCGCCCTCCAGCAGGAAGTCGAGCACCGTGCGCGCCGTGGAAGCGCTCACGACACTGCTGTCCGCGGTTCCGACCTGGAAGCCGAACAGCTGCGAGAACGCCTCGTCCGCGGCGAGGGCGTCCACGGAGTCGGTACTGATGTCAGAACCGTTGAGGCTGGCGGCCACGTCGTTGGCGGCGACGCCGCACGACGACGCCACAAGGGCCATTGCTGCAACGAACAGCGCTGTGCCACGGCGCCACGAGGGGTTGGTCATGGCGCCGATGCTACGTCGCGGCCGCAGGTTCGGGCACAAGCTGCGTGATGGCCTCGGTGAGGAAGGCGGCCGGGTCCTCGCCGCGGGGGATTGGCAACTGGAGCTCGCCGATCGGCTCCTTGTAGACCGCCGCCGGATAGAGCCGCTCGAGGCGCATCTGCTTGGACTGCGCAAGCTGCACCGGCGACAGGCGTGCCACGAGTCCGCCGCCCGACAGGGCCGGCGCCTTGGTGACCGAGATGTCGGTGATGCCCGTACGGGCGCACTCCGCGCGGACCCGGGCGACGGTGAGCAGGGCGGCTGCGGGCTCCGGCATGGGGCCGAAGCGGTCCACCCAGCCCTGGGCGATCTCGTCGACCTCGAGCGGCGTGGAGACGGCGGCCAGCCGGCGGTATGCCTCCATGCGCAGGTCGTCACGCTCGATGTAGTCAGCCGGCAGGTTCGCATCCACCGGCAGCTCCACGGTGATCTCGTCGGGTTCGGGCGGGGCCTGCTCGCCGTTGAGGTCGGAAATCGCCTCGTTGACCATCTGCACGTAGAGGTCATAGCCCACCGCCGCGACATGGCCGGACTGGCCGGTGCCCAGCAGGTTGCCCGCCCCGCGGATCTCGAGGTCACGCATGGCGATGCGGAACCCGGATCCCAGCTCTGTGGTCTCCCCGATCGTCTTGAGCCGCTCGTATGCCTCCTCGCTCAGTTGTCGGTCCTGGGGAAAGAACAGGTAGGCGTAGGCACGCTGTCCGGCACGGCCGACCCTGCCGCGCAGCTGGTGCAGCTGGCCGAGCCCGAGGAGGTCCGCTCGTTCCACCACGAGGGTGTTGACCGAGGGCATGTCGATCCCGGACTCGATGATCGTGGTGCACACGAGCACGTCGTACTCGCCCTCCCAGAAGTCGACCACGACGCGCTCGAGGGTGCCCTCGTCCATCTGGCCGTGGGCGACGGCGACGCGGGCTTCGGGCACCAGCTCGCGGATCCGCGCGGCCCGGCTCTCTATGTCGCGCACGCGGTTGTGCACGTAGAACACCTGGCCCTCACGCAGGAGCTCGCGGCGTATGGCCTCCGAGACCGCCAGGTCGTCGTACTCACCCACGTAGGTGAGGATTGGCTGGCGTGCCGCCGGTGGCGTGTTGAGCAGCGAGAGGTCACGGATTCCGGTGAGGCTCATCTCGAGCGTGCGCGGGATCGGAGTGGCCGTGAGCGTGAGCACGTCGACATCCGTGCGGAGGGCCTTGATGGCCTCCTTGTGCGAAACGCCGAAGCGCTGTTCCTCGTCGACGATCAGCAGGCCCAGCTTGGGGAACTTGATGTCCTCCGAGAGCAGCCGGTGGGTGCCGATGACCACGTCCACGTCACCGTCCGCGATGCCTCCGGTGACCTTCCTCGCCTGCGCCGGGGTGAGGAACCGCGACAACACCTCGACCCGAAGCGGGAAGCCGGCGAACCTCTCCGAGAAGGTCTGGTGGTGCTGTTGGGCGAGCAGGGTCGTGGGAACCAGGATCGCCACCTGTTTGCCTGCCTGTACGGCCTTGAAGGCCGCACGGACCGCCACTTCGGTCTTGCCGAAGCCCACGTCGCCACACACGAGACGGTCCATCGGCGCCTCGGACTCCATGTCCGCCTTCACATCGGCAATGGCCTTCAGCTGGTCCGGCGTCTCCTGGAAAGGAAAGGCCGCCTCCATCTCGTGCTGCCACGGCGTGTCCTCGCCATAGGCGTGCCCCGCAGCGCTCACACGCTGCTGGTACAGGACCACGAGTTCCTGTGCGATCTCGGCCACCGCCGAGCGCACCTTGGCCTTGGTGCGCGCGAAGTCCGCACCGCCCATGCGGTTCAGCGCCGGTGTCTCGCCACCCGAGTACAGCCGGACGCTGTCGATCTGGTCCGACGGCACGTAGAGGCGGTCGTCGCCCTTGTACTCGAGCAGCAGGTAGTCCCGCTCGGCTCCCTGCATGGAGCGCTTCACCATGCCTGCGAAGCGGGCGACGCCGTGGTGGTCATGCACGACGTGGTCGCCCACGGTGAGGTCCTCGAAGAAGTGCTGTGCGTCGCGCCGGGGCGCACGCGCCGCGCGGTGCGTGCGCCGGCGGCCGGTCAGGTCGGCCTCGCAGAGCAGCGCCAGCTTCACGCCGGGAAGCACGCATCCGCGGTCAAGCGTCGAATCCACGACCTCGAGATGGAAGCCCTCTGCGCCGAGCGCCCGTGACATGCGCGCTGTGGCTCCCTCACCGTGGGCACAGACCACGACGCGGAAGCCGTCGTTGACCAGGCGGCGCAGATCCGCCAGCACCGCCTCCGCATCGCCGACCGCCGTGGGCCACCCGCGCGCATCCACGGTGGGCGTCGATGGCGAGTCGGCCACGGAGCTGATGGTCCACGCCGCTGCCTCTGTGTGCTCCAGGAGCCTTCCTGCTTCGAGGTGAAGGCGGGGACGCCCGAGGGAGTCGTCGATACCCCAGGTGCGCGACAACGAGTCGGCGAGGCTCGACTCCTCCTCGGCGATCTCGGCGGCACGATCCGCCAAACGCCGGGGATCGACCGCGATGATCAGGGCGTCATCGCCCACCAGGTCGTACAGCACGTGCTCGGCATCGGCGAGCCACGGCAGCCACGCCTCCATGCCATCGAACACCTCGCCGTCGGCCAGGCGCTGCCACTGTTCGCGTCCCCACGGGTCGGTGGACAGGAGGTGCTCGGCGCGTTCGCGGATCTCCGGGGCGGGCAACAGCTCCCGTGCCGGGAAGACGCGCACCTCCTCGACCGCGTCCGTGGCCAGCTGGTCGGCAACGGAGAACCGGGTCAGGCGCTCCACCTCGTCGCCCCACAGGTCGATGCGCACCGGGTGGTCGGCGGTAGCGGGAAACACATCCACGATCGAGCCGCGCACCGCCACCTCGCCACGGTGTTCCACCTGGTACTCACGGCGGTAGCCCGCGTTGACCAGGTCGGCCACGAGCGCGTCCGAGTCGAGCGTGTCGCCCGGCGCCAGGGGGACCGGCTCGGTGTCCTCCACATGTGGTCCGAGCCGCTGCACCAGTGCACGCGCAGGCACCACAACCACCCGCAGTGACTCGTCACGGGTACGCAGCCGCCACAGGACCTCCACGCGGCGCCCCATGGTCTCCACACCGGGCGAGACGCGCTCGAAGGGCAAGGTCTCCCACGCGGGGAACAGCTCCACCGCGTGAGCAGGCAGGAACTCGCCCAGGGCGGCGGCGAGGCGCTCCGCATCGGTGGCCAGTGGCACCGCGACCACAACCGGGCGGCGCTGCACGAGTTCGACCAGGCCGGCCAGCACAGCGCCGTGAGCGGCCTCTGGCATCACCAAGGAAGCGCCACTGCGGCCCAGGGCATCGCGCAGCGCCGGCTCGCCGGCCAGCGCCGCGAGCAGCGACGACAGCGGAGCTGTGTTGGGGGGACCGTCCTCGTCGCGCACCGCCCGAAGGTAGCGCCGGTGCCGTCCGCAGGGAACTTGGCTGCAATGCTGACCCGATGGCAGCCGCACTGGCGATCCTCGCTTCGGCCGTATTCGGCGTTGCCGACTTCCTCGGCGGCATGTCGGCACGCAGGATTCCCGCGGCCATCTCGTCGCTCGCCGCACTCGGCTGCGGGCTGGTGCTGCTGGGCGGCGCAGCGCTCGTGGTGGGTGGGTCCCCGGGCCAGGACGACCTCATGCTCGGCGCCGCCGCAGGCCTCGTCGGTGGAGCCGCCATCACGGCGTTCTACTTCGGGCTCAGTGTCGGGTCCATGAGCGTCGTGGCACCGACCTCGGCGGTCACCTCTGCCATAGTGCCGGTGGTGGCGGGCCTCGCGATGGGCGAACGGCCCGGTGTCGTGGCGTGGCTGGGTGTCGCCGTGGCGTTTCCCGCCATCGCGTTGATCGCCCGAGAGGGCACCGCTGATCCCGACGTCCAGGCATCCGAGCCCCTCGAGGAACGCACCACACCCGATGGAGCGCGGCTCGGCCTGATGGCCGGGCTGGCCGCGGGAGCCGGCTTCGGACTCTTCGTCGTGATCGTCACGCGCACATCGGAGGACTCGGGGCTCTGGCCACTCGTCGCCTCGCGTGCAGCTTCGGTGTTGCTCGTCGGGGTTGTCGCCGCCCTGACCGCCGTGTGGACCGCCGAGGTCCGGGCTTCCCCGACGCTGCGAACCGGGCTGCTGCTCGCCATGGCCGCCGGAGTGCTCGACGGCGGCTCAAACATCCTGGTGCTCGAGGCCGGCAGGCGTGGCCTGATCGTGGTGGTCGGCGTGATCCTCGCGCTCTACCCGGCGTCGACCATCCTGTTGGCACGCGGCGTGCTGGGCGAACGCCTGCAGCGTCACCAAGTGGGGGGCCTCGCCATGGCAGTGCTCGCGGTCGTGCTGATCGCCGTCTAGCTGCGAGCGTTGAACTGCGCCATGGCGGCGTCGATTCCGTCAGTGGCAATCGTTTCGACGGCATCAGCGGCACGTTCCACGGACCCGACCAGCACTTCGCGCTCGGATCCGGACACCCGCGACAGCACCCAGTTCGCGCCGTGCTCCGCCCCGCCCGGGGGCTTGCCGACGCCGATGCGCACGCGCGCGAAGTCGCGGGTCGAGAGGTGCCTGTCGATGTCGCGAAGGCCGTTGTGGCCGGCCAGGCCGCCACCGACCTTGCATCTGACGACGCCCGGTTCGAGGTCCAGCTCGTCATGCACGATCACAAGACGGTTCCAGTCATCAGGCTCGTGGCGCCGCACCAGTGACGACACGGCGAGACCCGACTCGTTCATCCACGTCATGGGAACTGCGAGGCGGACCCTGACATCGCCGATACGCACGTCGCCGACCGACGCAGAAACCTTGGTGTCGTCGCGCAAGCGCTCGCCGCCCCGCGCTGCAATCAGCGCGACCGTGTCGGAGCCGACGTTGTGGCGGGTCCCGGCGTAACGACTGCCCGGGTTGCCGAGGCCGACGACCATCAGGTCGCCGAGCCCACTCACTCGTCGCCGCCGCCCGACGCGGAGTCATCGCCGCCTTCGGAGGCCTCTGCGCCTTCAGCACCTTCAGCGCCCTCTTCACCCTCTTCGCCTTCCTCACCTTCGGCAGGCTCCTCTTCGACGAGGGCCGCACGTGTGATCTCGGCGGAAACGATGACCTGGTCCTCGGGGGTGACGATGTCGACCTCGGCGGGCAGGTCGAGGTCCGCCACCGTGATGGTCTTGTCCATCGTCATGTCCGAGATGTCGACGACGATGTCCTCCGGGATGTCGGTGGGCTTCACGCTCACCAACAGGGAGGTGAGACGCAGCTCGGCGATGCCCTCCTCGGCAGTGACCAGGCTGGCCTCGCCGGTGGTGTGGATGGGCACGTCGACCTCGATGCGGGCGTCGGGATCCACACGCAGGAAGTCCACGTGGGTCACCTCACGACGCACGGGGTGGCGCTGGACGTCCTTGACGACCGCCATCTCGACGCTTCCGTCCAGATCCAGGTCGAGCAGGGCGTTGAGCCCTGCATCGGTGGTCAGCGCCAGGCGCAGGTCGCGACGGTCGACGGCAACGGGCAGCGGTTCGCTGCCCAGGCCGTAGACGACTCCGGGGACCTTCTCGTCGGCACGAAGGCGGCGCGCGGAACGCGAACCGTGGGGACGGCCGGTTTGGACTGTGAGCTTCACGTCAGCCATGGGGGAACTCCAAGTATCGAACTGAGCGAGTGTACGGGGCAGGCGCCCCGACGAGAAAGTCAGCTCTGGTTGTGGCCGCCGAAGATGCTCGACACAGATGTGTCCTCGAACACCGCGTCGATCGCATCGGCGATGATGCCCGCCGCCGAGAGCACCTCGATCTTGTCGATGCGCTTCTCCGGGGGCAGGGGCAAGGTATTCGTGATCACGACCTTGTCGAGTTTGGCGTTCTTCAGCCGGTCGATCGCCGGGCCGGAGAAGACTCCATGGGTGGCAGCACAGCACACCGAGGCGGCACCACGGTCTGTGAGCTGTTCGGCGGCGGCAACGATCGTGCCCGCAGTGTCGATCATGTCGTCGATCAGCACGCATGGGCGGCCTTCGACCTCACCGACCACTTCCTTTGCCTCGACGCTGTTCTTCGCACCGCGCACGCGGCGCTTGTGCACGATCGCGAGGTCTGCACCCAGCTGGTTGGCGTAGCGCTCGGCGACCTTCACACGCCCGGCATCGGGTGACACGACCACGAGGTCGTCGCCCAGGTTCTCTGCCATCCAGTCGATCAGGATCGGCATCGCGGTCAGGTGGTCCACCGGGCCGTCGAAGAAGCCCTGGATCTGCCCGGAATGCAGGTCGACCGAGATGATCCGCTTGGCGCCGGCCGCCTCGAACAGGTCGGCGGTGAGTTTGGCCGTTATGGACTCGCGGCCCTCGGCCTTGCGGTCCTGTCGGGCGTAGCCGTAGTGGGGCGCCACAACACTGATCCGCTTGGCGCTCGCTCGCTTGGCGGCATCGACCATGATCAGCTGCTCCATGATCGCGTCGTTGACCGACAGGTCACCCGAGGAGCAGTGGCTCTGGAAGATGAACACATCGCAGCCACGGATCGAGTTGCCGTAGCGGCAGTGCAGCTCGCCGTTGGCGAACTCCGCGATCTCGACCGGGTCGAGCTCGGTGCCCAGCGCCGCGGCCACCTCCTCGGCGAGGCCATGGTTGGCCCGTCCGGCCACCAGTACGAGACGCTTCTTGGTCACGAGCTCCATCAGCCCGGAGTGTAGAAGGCTCCCGTGGTTGTGTCAGATGGCATATCGGTTCCCGGGCCGAGGTGCGCGAACGGACCCACCTGGCAGCGGTCGCCGATACGGGCACCGTCGGTGACCACCTGGGACAGCACGCAGTCGTCGCCCACCTCGGTGTCGACCAGCCGACAGCCCGGACCCACCTCGGTTCCGTCACCGACCTTCGTGTCGCCCTGCAGGATGACGCCCGGAAACAGCGTCACGTCGCGGCCCAGCTCGACCGTCGTGTCGACGTAGGTGGCGCCCGGGTCGACCATGGTGACGCCTTCGGCAAGCAGTGCCTCGTTGGTGCGCCTGCGCAGCTCACCCTCGGCCTGGGCCAGCTGGAGGCGGTCGTTGACACCCTGCGTCTCGCTCGGGTCGCCCGAGACGAGTGCCTCCACGCGGTGGCCTGCGCCCACGAGCACCGACACCACGTCGGTCAGGTAGTACTCCCCCTGGGAGTTGTCGGGTTCGATGCGGCGCAGCGCCGGCGCCAGCAGGCTGCGGCGGAAGCAGTAGATGCTGGTGTTGACCTCGTCGATGGCTCGCTCCACCTCGGTGGCGTCACGGTGCTCCACCACCCTCTCCACGCGGCCGTCGTCGACACGCACCACACGGCCGTAGCCGGTCGGGTCGTCCACGATCGCGGTCAGCATGGTGGCAGCGGCGCCGGTCTCGCGGTGGTGCTGCACGAGCGAGGCCATCGTCTCGCGGCGTAGCAGGGGCGTGTCGCCGGGCAGAACGAGCACGTCGCCCTCGTCGTCGTCTTCCTCGAGGCCCACGAGGCCGACCATCGTGGCGTCGCCAGTGCCGCGCTGCACTCGTTGCTCGACGAACTCGAGGCGGAGGCTGTGCAGCCCTTCCTGCATCTTCTTGGTAACCCATTCGCCCTTGTGCCCGACGACGATCACCGCGTGCGACACGTCGATGCCTCCGAGCGAACCGAGTACGTAGCTCAGCATGGGGCTTCCACACAGCCGGTGCAGGGGCTTGGGCCGCTCCGAACGCATGCGACTGCCCTGCCCCGCGGCAAGCACGATCGCAGACTGCTGTGATCCCTGGGAATGGTCGGTCATGCTCTCGGGGCAGGGCTCGAACCTGCAACCTCCTGATCCAAAGTCAGGCGTTCTGCCAGTTGAACTACCCGAGATCGTGTCCCGGAGGCAGCATAAAGAAGTTGTGCTTCTGGTGTGCGCCCTCCACATGGGACACCAGGCGGTCGCCCTCCAGCACGCAGACCGAGTAGTCGAGGTCCTCGAAGAACTCGAGGCACGCCGGGCGATTGTCGCCCTGGCCCAGCTCGGTGTAGACGAGCGGGCGCCACCGCTCGATCAGCTTGCGACCGCCCAGGAACACGTACTGCTCGAAGTCCTCGACGTCGATCTTGATGCCCGCCACCGGCACCCCGGAGAGGAAGTCGAGGTCGTCCAGGCGGCGCTCGGGGACCTTGCGGTGCTGACCGTCCGGCGCATCGCCGCCGGCGGGCACCACCCGGGAGAGCCCCTGCATCCGAACCGACCCCATCACCGGCATGACCATCTCGAGGTCGCCGTCGGCGTCACCCAGCGCCATCTGGTGCAACGTCACGTTGCTCAGCCCGTAGTGTCTGACCACACGCTCGAGCGCGGCGTAGTTCTCCGGCATCGGTTCGAAGGAATGCACGTGGCCACTCGACACCTGGCGTGCGAGGTGCACGGTCATCACGCCGATGTTGGCGCCGATGTCGAGCACCATCGCGTCACGGGGCAGCATGCGTGCGAAGTGCAGCACGTCGGCTTCGAAGATGTCGCGGTGAAGTGTGCGAACCTTGTAGCGGGCAAACAGGTACAGGTACCGGTCAAAGCCGAGGGCGCGCTGCAGCATGTGCTGAAGCTTGCGCTTCACAGGCTGTGGGTCCCCGCCGCTCATGACGCGATGATGCCCGATAGACGCTCGCCGACCGCATTCCAGGCGAATCTGGCCTGCACCATCTTCAGGCCTGCCTCGGCGACGGCATCGCGGCGATCGGCCGACTCCAGCAGCTCCAGCGCCGAGTCGGCGAATTCCTGCGCGGTCGAGGCAGTGACCAGCTCATGGCCCGGCTCTGCGCCGATCGCATTGTTGACCAGGTCGGTGGTAACCACGGGCACACCCATGGCCATTGCCTCGAGGACCTTGTTCTGCTGGCCCGACCCGATGAACAACGGCGCCACCATCACCGAGGCGCGCCGGTATCCCTCGCGGATGTCCTGCATCCATCCACTCACCTCGACGTGTGGGCCGGCGAGCCCACGCACACTGCGCGATGGCCGGGCCCCAGCCAGCAGCAGGCGCGAGCCCGGCCGCTGGCGGCGCACCAGAGGCATGATCTCCTCGGCCAGCATCCGGGCCGCCCGGACGTTCGGGGGGTATCCCATGTTGCCCACGAAGGCGATGTCGACCGGATCGGCCGGCGGTTCGCCACCTGGTGCGAAGAAGGACGTGTCGACGCCGTTGGGCAACACATCGACCGCGTCGCGATCCGGCACCTCGAGGGAGAGCCGGTCCTGTTCCGAGATCACCACGCGGCGTTCGAACGCCTCGAACGCGGCTGCTTCCGCCGCGGCGATCCTGGTCGACTCGTACTCGAACGCGTGACGCGCACCCGGGGGCTGTCCGGCGGCCCGGCGCTTCATGGCGGCCGCGAACGCGTCCTGGTAGTCGATGACCGCCGGCACGCCCGTACCCTCGACGGCCCACGCTGTTCGAATCAGCTGGCAGTAGAGGCGATCGGGCGACTCCGCCTCGATGAGGCGCCGCACCTCGGTCTCCACACCGGTGGAGCGGAAGTAGGCAACCTGCACCGGCATCCGCAACGCGGCGCGCGCTCCGGCGAATGCCGTCGTTGCCCTCGAACGCTGCACGACGTGCGTGCGCACTCCGGCACCGCTGAGCACATCGAGGTGCTCGGCGGGCACAGGTCCCTCCGACAGGGCGATCAGTGCGACGTCGTGGTGCCTGGCCAGCTCCCGGAGTTGGTGCTGCGCCCGCAGTTTGTCGCCGCGTTCCATCGGATGCGGAAAGCGGGACGTGACGGCGACAATCTTCACTCCGCAGACGCTACTGCCGGGGCTGGTCAGCGACGCTTCCCGAACAGGGTCGGGAAGGTGCGCAGCGCTATCACGAGGTCACGCCACATCGACCAGTTCTCGATATAGCGGTTGTCGAGGCGCACGCGTCGCTCGATGCTCGTGTCACCCCAGTACCCGTTGACCTGGGCCCACCCGGTGATGCCGACCGGCACGCGGTGGCGGTGCTCGTAGCCGTTGATCTCACCGGAGAACTGCTCCACGAAGTGCGGACGCTCCGGCCGGGGGCCGACCAGCGACATGTCACCCTTGAGCACGTTGAGCAGCTGTGGCAGCTCGTCGAGGTGCGACGGGCGCAGGAACTTGCCGATGGCTGTGACCCGGTCGTCCTCGTCCACCGACCACTGGGAGTCGGAGTCGTCGTTGACCTTCATGGTGCGGAACTTCAGGATCTCGAACGGTCGGCCACCGATGCCGACTCGGACCTGGCGGAAGAACACCGGCCCACGCGAGGTGAGCTTCACTCCGAGCGCACAGGCTGCGAACACGGGAGTGGTGAGCACGAAGAGGATCAAGGCGGCAGCGATGTCGAAGGCCCGCTTGGCCCTCCAGGACCTGGCGCTGTTGCCGGGGCAGGACACCTTCACCAGCGGAAGCCCATCGATCTCGTGACCGACCTCTCCGGCGCACACACCGAGCTCGAACAGGCGGGGCACCACGTAGAACTGCACGTCGACGTCGTGGCAGCGACGCACGATCGCGACTAGCTCCTCCTCGGCGGCACCACCGAAGGCGATGACCACGTTTCGAACACCGGTTGCAGCGAGGATCGCATGCAGGTCCTCGGGGCGGCCGACCAGCGGCAGGGTCGAGTCGGACTCGAAGCGGTCCACGAAGCCACACGGAACCAGCCCGGTGTCGGGGTTGTCCTCGATCGCATTGGCGATCTCGACGCCCGTGGGGCCGGAGCCGAGAACGAGCGTGTCCTCGACGTCGTAGCCACGGCGTCGAGCCAGCGTCGAAAGGCGGTAGCTGATGATCCGCCCGAGCAGGATCAGGGGGATGGTGAGCACGACGATCTGGATGATCGCCACGATGTCGACCATCCGGTTGACCGTGGCGCCCTCGCCGAGTCGAACGACGGCCAGCAGGGCCCAGGTCATGACGGGGGCCAGACCCACGCGGGCGACCACCGAGATGAGGCCCTCGCTCGGGCTGATCAGATGGCGGCCCCTGCGGTGTGTTGGCCAGAGCATGGCTGTGACCACGATGACGAACAGCAGCACCACGCCACGCGAAACGACGGCGTCGCGCACGAAGCTGGAGAGCAGGAGCGGGACTCCGACCGCAGCCGCATCGAGTACATGGCCGAGGTCCTTGACCAGTCGGCCTACGGCGCGCCGCTCGCGCTGTGGAATCGTCCTCTGTGGGTCAGCCAGGAGAGGCGAGCCCCTGTGTCTCGCATTCGCCTCGCGCAGGTCCACCACCTGCTGATCCCCCACTACCGGTTCGCCAAATGGCGCCCCGTCCGCCTCGGTAATCTTCAGCATCTCGCCCCTACCAGCCACCCGTCGGTCCAGCCGGGACCGATCTCGGTATGAGCTATGTAACTCTGTGACGGGTGCCACCGTCAAGGGCGACGGAGTGGGCTATTCATCCCGGGGGCGGCCAGACTGGCTGCGCATGCGACTGCAACGGCTCGATCGACTAGGCGACCTCGGCGCGCAATGGGACCGGATTGCGGCCCGTGGGGCCCTTCCGTCGCCATTCCTGCGCTCCTGGTGGGTCGACAACGCCGCAGGTGCTGAACCCGCCATCCTCGTCTGCCTGGATGAGGACGGCGCCCTCGTCGGGGGTGCTGCCTTCGAAATCGACACCATCGGGCGCGGTCCGCTGCGGGTCGAGCGAGTGCGCTGCCTCGGCCAGGGTCCGCTGGCCCCCGACCACCTGGACGTGGTGGCACTGGCGGTGCACCGCCGCGAGGTGCTCGGCGCCGTCGGGCGCTGGCTCCGTGACGGCGACCGGGTGATCGACCTCGACGGGCTGAGCGAGCACTGCGAGCTGCCGTTCCTTCTCGATGCCGAGGTGATCGAGCGCGTGCCGGCACCATGGGTGGCCCTCGAGGAGGAGGACCCCGTCGCGAGGTTGCCGGGACGCATGCGCAGCAACATCAAGCGCGGCGCCAAACGTCTCGCCAAGGCCGGCTTCGAGGTGCGCAAGGTGCCATCCCGGGAGGCCGACCGCGCACTGGACGCGCTGTTCGACCTGCACGACAGCCGCTGGGAGGATGAGTCGGGCTTCTCGGCCGGGTGGGAGCGTTTCCGGGCCACGGCACGAGCCGGCATGCTCGCCGACGAGGTGGTGGTGCACGAGCTCACCGACGGCGACCGGGTGATCGCGTCCGAGCTCGAGATGATCGCCGACGACCGCGCGGCGTTCTACCAGGCCGGCCGTCTGACCGACCACGACTTCAGGGGCAGTGGGTCGGTACTGAAGGCCGAGGTCCTGCGCTGGGCCCGCTCGAGCGGCATGATCGAGCTCGACCTGCTGCGCGGCGCCGAGTCCTACAAGGACGATTGGGCGACTGCGCAGCGCAGCGTCGTGAGGGCCCGCACCGGGGTGGGGCCGAGGGGAACCGCGGCTGCCGCCGCGGCCAACACCTGGAAGCGACAGGCGCCGCAGCTGGACGCCCTCCGCTCGAAGCTCAGGCGCCCTTGATCTTTGCGAGGATATCTCGCAGCTCCGCCCTCGAAGCCGGTGACAGCGCAAGCGCCACCAGTGCGCCCACGGCGGCCGCGCCGACCACCATCAGCCCGGACACGAAGCCCCCGGGGGTGAGGAGTCGCACGGGCAGGCCGAACAGCAACATTCCCGCGGTCACGGCCACTCCCGGCCACAGCGCGGCGACACACGCCAGCAGCGATGCGCCGATGATGCGGTTCACGATCAGCTGGCGAATCGTCACGAAGACTGCCTGCGTGCCCAGGTGTACGAGGGCGACCCCGACGATTCCATGGCTCCCGGCAACGATCCACATGGCGGCAAGCATGAGCGGCACCATCACCGCGTTCAGGCGCATCAGCAGCCCGGGGCGGTTGGTCGCGTAGAGCAGGTCGCCGGTCGCGAAACCCAGCCCGGTGATGCACCCGGTGATCGAGATGACCTGCATCACGGTCACCGCGTCGGTTCCCTGCGTGCCGAACATCACGGTGATCGCGTCACGTGCCGCGAGGGCCATGACCACACCGACGGGGATCGAGAACAGCCCGACGATGCGAAGTGCCTTGTACATGGCGTCGCGCAGGGCATCGGTGCCCTTCGAGCGGATGCGCGAGTACATGGGGAACAGCACCGCGGACATCGCGTTGAGCTGGCCGCCCATCACGACCTCGGGCAGCCGGAACGCCTGGTAATACAGGGAGAGCTCCATGGTGCTTGTG
Organism: Actinomycetes bacterium; assembly: GCA_024222295.1. Classification (NCBI taxonomy): domain Bacteria; kingdom Bacillati; phylum Actinomycetota; class Actinomycetes; species Actinomycetes bacterium. Next base: position 279,471 of record JAAEPF010000024.1, on the reverse strand, counting down.
CGGTTGCCAACCACGAAGTAGTCGCCGTTGAGCGCGAGCAGGCCGAGGAACCTGTTGCCCGCCATCTTCCAGGCGTAGCTGAACAGGTCGCGCACGATGTCGCCGTCCCACGCGAACCGTGCCCTGAACCGGGTCAGCGCCCACGTGCCCACGGTCCAGATCACCTTGGAGGCGATGAAGCCCCACACGACGCCCCAGATGCCCATGCCGCCGTAGACGAGCACGAGTGTGACAACGAGTCGGGAGCCGTCGCGTGCGATCTCGGTATAGGCGCGGGGCCGGTAAGCCATGCCGCGCATGAACAGCGCCCACGGCACTGTGTTGAGCCCGGAGATCATGATCAGCGGTCCGAGCATCCGGAACGCCGACACGTACTCCTCGAGGTTGAACAGCACCGCGATCAACGGCGCGGCGAGGACCGCCAGTGCAGCGAGTACCAGCGAGAAGGCCACGTTGGCGCTGAAGGCCACGTCGACCCGTCGCGTCTGGCCTTCCTCCTGCTCGTATACGAGGGCGGCGCCCATGCCGAGGTCGAGGGCCGTGTCGGCGTAGAGCATCACGACAGTCAGCGCGACCATCGCCGCGTAGTCGCCATCGGACAGTTGGCGCACCAGCAAAGACGCCAGGACAAGCGCCGCGCCGAAGCGGCTCAACAGCCCGACGTTGGCCCAAAGGAATCCGCGGGTGGCGGTGGTGCCCAGACTCTGGGCATCGCCGTTCACGCGCGCCTCGTCATTCACGCAGGGCTCACCCGCGCAGCACGACCACGCCCGATGGCCCTGATGCGAACGACCGGAGTGCGTCTCCGGCGAGTCGGGCGTCGGTGAGGCGGGTCTTGCCCTCGACCACGACCATGAGGGTCGTGTCCGCGAGCGACAGCATCTGTGAGGTGGGCACCGGGCCCGGGATCTGCGGACCGTTGATGATCACCACGTAGCGGCCCGCCAGGCCATCGAGCACACGGTCGAGCGCCGAGCGCATCCGCAGGATGTTGCGGCTGCGGTCGATCCCGGCGCCGATGAACCGCACCATTCCCTCAGGAGCAGTCATGCCGTCGAGCTCTCTGGGGATCCGGGTGTCGGGGAGGTCCACAAGCGCTGCGTCGGCTGCAAGCTGGCCCGAGAGGCACTCCGACAACCCGGCGGTGTCTCCTGCTCCCACGAGCTCGGTCAACGACCCTGCCTGGAGGTCGGCGTCGACAAGGGCAACGGGCTGGCCGAAGCTGCGGGCAATCACGTTCGCGAGCGCCAGCGCCATCAACGCCCTGTCGGGCCCGGAGTCGGGGCCGACAAGCACCAGGCGGTGGATTGGCTCGTCGAGGCTGAGGCGCTCGACTGCGGAGATCACGCCGGCGACGGAGTCGCGCGGGTTGCCGGTGCGGCCCGACATGGGCGGCACTTTCACCAGTACCGGCAGGTCGATCGCCTGGGTCACGTCCTGCGCCGAGGCCAGGACCGGCTTGCGCAGGTTGCGGAACAGGAAGAAAAGGTACGGCACGAGGCCGCCGATGAGCATTCCGAACAGTGCGGCGAACCATGCCGGGAACGTCGTGGTGGACTGCAGCGGGAACTCGAAGATCTGCTGGAAGACCGGACCGGCGATGCGCTGCTCAACAGGGAGCTGGCGCTGGTTGGACTCGAACACCGCTTGCAGCGACGGGATCACCTGGGCGCTGACGGCCTCGGACTGCTCCTTGACCGGGCTCGACACCGTGATGTCGATGTACGGCGACAGCGGGGAGCGGCTGGTGCCGATGAGGCCGTCGATCTCGTCGATCGACTCCTCGAATCCCCCGCGGCGCTTCACCTCGGCTGCCATGCCCTTGGACTTCACGATGTCCTCGATCGCGGCGGACAGCACGTCGTTCTCGTTGGCGTTGCCGCCCGAGTAGACGATGATCGAGCGGGTCGTCTCGTAGATCGGTGGACTCAGCTGCGAGAACACGACTGCGATGACACCGGTCACCAGCGCCGAGGCCGCGACGATGAGCACCTGGCGGCGCGAAAGGCGCAGCGAGCGGCGCTCCGTGGGCGCGGCTTCGACAGCTGTCGCCTCCGGCTCACCTTCATAGGGCATCGGCGTCATGGTTCCCCGCAATTGCCATCGGACGTCGTGCGATCGCCCGACGCGAGAGTGTAAGCCCGCCTGCCCCCGCACACCGCACCCACAGGTAGGAATGCCCACCGCTCATGGCGCCCGCCGATTGGGAACCGGGGCGGTGCGGGGCGTATGGTCGATCCCTCATGGGATCACTGGTCAAGAAGCGCCGCAAGCGCATGCGAAAGAAGAAGCACAAGAAGCTGCTTCGCCGCACACGCCATCAGCGCCGCGCACGCGGCAAGTAGCACCACTCACTCAGAGCATCGGCGGGGTTGCCCGAGCGACCACGTGCCCGGGGCCCGGATGGGCGCCACGCACCCACCAGGTCGACCCGCTGCCGGCCAACTGCGGCCACTCCCCGGTCGCGGACGCAAACTCGTCGCGCCAGCGCGCCAGCTCCGGCGCCACGGTCAAGGCTGCGGGCTCGAGGTCGTTGCCGTATTCGCCACTGGGCCCGCCCATCTCGTCCCACGCCGCATAGACCCTCGGCGTCGAGCAGTGAACCGGCGGCGTGAACAGTGTGACTGTCTGCTCGCGGAACGGCAACGGGTCCACCACCTCGCCTATGCCCCTCACGCGGGCCCGCCCACCGAGCAGGCAGAACGGCACGTCAGCTCCGAGGGTGACGGCTCGGGACTCGTCGGACCAGCCGGCCCAGCGCAGCACGGCTGCCGCGTCGGAACTGCCCCCACCCAGGCCGGCGCCGGCAGGAATCCGCTTGTGCAGCACCACTCCCGCCCGGCGGCCCGTCAGTTCCAGTGCACGCACCACGAGATCATTGGCGTCGCCCGCTGACCGCTGCCCGCCCACCTCGACCTCGAGGCCCGACCCGCCAGGCTCCACTTCGAGGCGGTCGCCGAAGTCGAGTGTGACCATCTCGGCGTCGATCAGGTGCAAGCCGTCGGGGCGCACACCGGTGACCCTCAGCGAGATAGTCAGTTTCGCCGGGGCGAAGAGCGTTGGCACCGCAACAGACTAGAAGCGAGTCGCGACCAGTCCGTGACCGACAGCTGCTCAGGACGGCTGGTCGGGTCGATTCCCGCTCCGGCCCACACCTCACCGGCACCATCGCCGCCGACCAGTGTCGCGAGCGATGAACGCAGCATCTTGCGCCTCTGGCGGTATGCGGTGTCGACGAGATCGAACACGACCGCCGGCTCGAGCGAATCGTCGGGCGGCCGGCGGCGGCGGAGTTCGACCACCGCCGAGCGCACCCGGGGCCGGGGCGTGAACACCTCGGGCGACACAGTCATCGCAATCGACGCGTCGGCATACCAGCCGACCTTGATCGTGGGGACCCCGATGGTCCGTCCGCCCGGCTGGGCGCAGATGCGCTCCGCCATCTCGAGCTGAACCATCACCCACATCGCGTCGACCATCGGCGCCGAGGTGAGCAGGCCGAGGATGATCGGAACCGCCACGTTGTAGGGGAGGTTGGCTACGACGAACCAGCCGTCACCCTGCAACAAGTCCTGCCAGTCCAGCTCCAGGGCGTCGCCGCGCACGATGTTCGGCCGCTGTGACACGGGCAAGGTCGCCAGCACCTCGTCGAGCACGGGCAGCAGGGTCGGGTCCTTCTCGACCGCTGTCACCGAGGCGCCGGCCTCGGCCAGTGCGAGGGTGAGGCATCCGATGCCCGGACCCACCTCCAGCACCGGAGAGCCGGGACCGATGCCGGCGATCGAGACGATCCGTCGCAGCGTGCCGGGGTCGGTGACGAAGTTCTGGCCGAGCGACTTGCGGGCACTGAGCCCGTGCTCGTCGAGCAGGCGGCGCACTTCCGTGGCGCCCAGCATCAGCTGATCCCGTAGAACGCCCGGGCGTTGGCCGATGTCACCTCGGCCACTTCTGCTGTGTCCACGCCCTTCAGCGCAGCCACCTCCTCGCCGACATGGCGCACGAACTCGGGTCGATTGGGCCTGCCCCTGTGTGGAACCGGGGTGAGGTACGGCGAGTCGGTCTCGACCATGAGCGACTGCAGCGGCGCCCCGGCGACCGCTTCGCGCAGCTCCACGGCACCCGGAAATGTGGCAATGCCACTGACCGACAGCAACGCGCCGCGTTCGAGCGCGGCATCGGCTTCACCCGGCCCGCCGGTGAAGCAGTGAAACACGGTGCGGCCGGGTAGCCCCTCGGAGTCGAGGGTAGCGAAGGTGTCATCCCAGGCATCCCGGGTGTGGATCACCAGCGGCAGCCCGGACTCGTGCGCCAGCTGTATCTGCTGTGCGAACACCTTGCGCTGGGCGTCCCGGGGGGAGTTGTCGTAGTGGTAGTCGAGCCCGCACTCACCCACGGCCACGGGCCCGCCACCCCCACCGGCGCGGCCGAACAGCTCTGCCAGCCCGTCGATCCCGCCTGACGCGTCGTGGGGGTGCACCCCGGCAGTGGCGAACACGTCGTCGAACTGCTGCGCCAACCGGATGCAGGCCTCCGAGCGTTCCACGGTGACGCCGACGCATACCATCGCCTCCACGCCTGCCGCGCGAGCGGCTGCCACAACCTCTGCCGGATCATCTTCGCCGTCCAGATGGCAGTGGTTGTCGATCCAACCCACGTCAGACGTCCGAGAGGACAACACCGCTCGGCCCCTGGGCGAACGTGGCCACTTGCAGCGCCGCATCCTCGGCATCGGAGGTGACAGTCTCCCCCTCGACGAGGTTGTAGAGAACGACATCCGCCCAACGCAGCGACGGCGACACCGGGATGGTGCCGAGAAGCGGCGGTGCGAGCATCACGATGATCACGTCGTCGTCGACATCCGACAACAGCGCGGGGTCGACCGCGGGCTCCTCACCGCGGCGCGGACGGCCAGCGGGGATGAAGCGGAGGTTCTCGCGGTTGTCACGGAACGACTTGCGCACCGGGCGAGGGAGTCGCCAGCGCCGGACCCGCCGGATCGAGTCACCGAGGGCTGCGCGCCCGTGGGCGATGTCGTTCATGCCCGGCGCGAGGCCCGCACCGAGACGCCACGACATGACCCGTCGCTCGACCTGGCCGTCGACGAGCAGGACGCGTTCCCCGCTCGCCGCAAGGCTGGCCGCGATCCCCATCGAGAGCACCCGGGCCGAGCGACTGTGGCGCGGCGCGGCAAGGAGCATGCGGTTGGGGAGCCGCTCGCCATCGGTTGCCTCGAACGCCGTGACGGCCACGTGGGCGTACTGCGCCGGCGTGGCCGCGTTGCGGCGTCCATTCCGCCCGACATGGGTCCACAACGGCATGCCGACCGCGTGCGGGAAGTCGTCGTCGTTGTTGACCCGCGGACTGCCCTGCTTGATCAACACCAGCGATATGGCCAACAGCCCACCGGTACCCGCGCCAACGAACGCCAGCCACACTAGCCGCGGTGGCTCTACACCGAAGTCGACATCCTGCCCCACCGGCAGGTACATCGGCCCGGTGTAGTAGCGCTGCTCACCCGGGTCACGGGGGCGCAGCTCGTCGCGGAGTGTCTCTTCGGAGTCGATGCGCCCTTGCTCGATGATGGCGTCGAGCGCACCGGTGAGATGGGGCGCAACCTGGTTGACCAACTGCTCGTCGGTGCTCTTGAACACGATGTCCATGTACGGACCGGCGTCGCTGCGGAACACCGTGACGTCATCGGACACCACCCGCGGATCGATGTCGACACCGGCCAACTCGGCGAGTTGATACGCGTAGGCATCCGAGAGGATCAGGTTGTGCACGTACTGCAGCCGGTCGATGTCGAGGCGCACATAGGGCACGCCCGGCGGCAGGTCGAGTTTCGGCACCACTATCGAACGGCTGGCGCTGTAGTTCGTCGGGGCGCTGGATCCGACCACCGGGAAGATGACCGCACCGGCGAGGGCGCCGAGCACGACCCAGATCCGGAATCGCTGGCTGATCCGCAGGTCCCAGCGCGCGAGGCGCTCTGGTTGCTCCTCACCTGAGGCAGGGTCGCCGCGCGAGGGCTCGAAGTAGCCCTTCCAGCGCGTGCCCCACGACGGCACCTGGAGCGCGGCGGCGATTCCGATGAGCGACCACGCGAGCTTGTTGTTGATCAGCGACAGGAACATCGAGCCGCTGAGCACCGGCAGGAACATCAGGAACAGGTAGCCAGACAGCTCCTTGGTCTGTTTCCACCGGGGTCTCAACAGGCCGATGACCGTCATCACGATCGCCGAGGCCCAGATCACCAGTCCGATGACCCCGAGGTCACCGGCGATGTCCAGGTAGGTGTTGTGCGAGGACACCTCGTCGCGCACGTCGGAGAGTTTCGTCGTGCCGGGGGTGATCGGCATTCGGCTCGGGATCTGCGCGTCGAGGTTGCCGAGGCCCACCCCGAGCACGGGTCTCTCCTGGATCATCGAAACCGAGACGTTCCAGAAGTCGAGCCGGCCCGAGCTGTCGGTGCCACGGATCAGCGTGTTGGGATTGATCACGATCAGACCCACGGCGATGATCGCGGTGATGATCGCGGCCGGGAACGCACGGGCGATGTTTCGACTCACCTTCACGCCCGGCCGGTACACCATCGATGCGAAAAGGGCGACCGCGGCACCGATCACCCCGGATCGGCTCCCGGCGCCGGCCGCACCACCCAGCACGAGCAGCAGCACGACCGTGTACAGCACCTTCTCCGTGGTGGTCTTGGACTGGCGGCGGTAGTAGATCGTGAGCGGGATCATCGACGCGGCCAGCACGCCGAAGAGGTTGGCGTCGCGGTTGAACCCGAACGCGCGCAAGCCCAGGATCAGGCCCCACACGCCCGCAACCGCACCACATATGCCTCCGTACCAGTAGGCACGCATCCACTTCTTGATCAGGTCGACCGAATCGATCAGCAGTGCAGAGGTCGCGAAGTAGGCGAACGCCAGGCCGAACACGCCCACGCCCACGAACCACTGGCCGACATCGGGTGCCCAGATCGCGGAGGCGACACCCCACGTCATCACCAGCACCGGGGGCAACCAGTAGCGCATCGGCACCGCGGGGGGCCGCCACTTGTCCACCACCAGCTTGTACGCGATCAGCAGGATCGCGGTCGCCGAGATGATGCGCCCCACCGATATGCCACCGCGGCCGATTCCCTCGAAGTGGATGAGGAAGGCGACGAGCTGGACGAACCCGAAACCCCGTCGCAGCACGAACAGCGCACCGACCGCGATGATCGCCACGCCGATGATGACGAGCACACCCAGGCGGGTGACCACCGCCGCCACGGACGTGGCGACGATGACCAGGGCGCCGAGGGCAGCGAGCGCGCCAGTGGACCCGCGCCGCGGCGGCTTGCCGCTCTCTGGCTCGACGTATGGCTCGAGTGTCTGCACTGCGCCCCTTGTGAGTTGACCCAGAGTACAGATGGCCGTCCAACTGCCACAATGGCGCGATGGATCCATGGGAACTCGCCAAGCAGGACTCGCAGCGGCTGCAGGACGCGCTCGGAGGGGCCGACGTGGCGGTCGTGCTGGGCTCCGGATGGGCCGATGTGGGCCGCAGCATCGGCGAAGTCGGCGGCGAGATCAAGATGGACGAACTCGAAGGGGTGCCCGCTCCCACGGTGCAGGGCCACGGCGCCACGATCAGCGCTTTGGATTTCGAGGGTCGCAGGGTCTTGGTGCTCGCCGGCCGCGCACACCTCTATGAGGGCCATGACGCGCACACCGTCGTGCATGCGGTGCGATGCTCTGTGCTGGCTGGGTGCCGGGCCGTCTTGCTCACCAATGCCGCGGGTTCGCTGCGGGCCGAAGTCGGTGTGGGCACACCGGTCGTGCTGACCGACCACATCAACATGAGCGGCGTCAACCCCCAGGTCGGGCCCCCGCCGCCCGAGTCGATGGGACCCCGTTTCCCGGATCTGACCAACCTCTACAGCCACCGGCTGAGGGAGCTCGCGCTGAACAGCGACGACTCGGCGGTCGAAGGAGTCTACGCGGGGCTGCTGGGAGGCAGCTTCGAGACCCCGGCGGAGATCCGGATGCTCGCCTCGCTCGGCGCGGACGTAGTGGGCATGTCCACTGTGCTCGAGGCCATTGCTGCACGCCACCTCGGAGCCGAGGTGTTCGGCGTGTCGCTCGTGACCAATCTGGCTGCAGGCCTGCAACCCGAACTCGATCACACGGAGGTGCTCGCAGCCGGAGCCGAGGCGGCGCCCCGCCTGGCGGGGATGCTCCGCGCGGTGGTGGCGGGGGCCTGAGCGCTCCGATGCGCGAACCGCCGACAGCAACGCTTGTCGCAACGGCCCGTCGATGGATGCAGGCCGACCCCGACCCGGTCACATCGAAACAGGTCGGCGAGATGGTCGAGCGGGGCGACCACGATGAGCTCCTGGAGCACTTCGGCGGGCGCCTGCGCTTCGGCACCGCCGGGCTTCGCGCACCGGTCGGACCCGGACCGTTGCGACTCAACCGGCTCGTGGCACGCCAGACTGCGGCCGGCATCGCCCGGACCCTGCTGGCTCAGACCGACACCGGCGGCACTGCCGCTGCACGAGGTGTGGTCGTCGCCCACGACGCCCGCACGGGGTCTGTGGACTTCGCGGCCGACACCTGTGAAGTGGTCGCAGCGCACGGCATCGCGGTGCACAGCATCGACGGACCTGCACCCACCCCGCTGGCGGCATTCGCGCTACGTCACCTCGAAGCCGCAGCGGCGGTCGTGGTCACCGCGAGCCACAACCCCGCGGCCGACAACGGCATCAAGGTCTACTGGGGCGACGGTGCCCAGATCGCCCCGCCCCTGGACACGCTCATCGCGCAGGCGATCGACGCCGTCGCCGACCACGAACAGGTGCTCCCACAGGACCGACGGGTTGCTCCGATCACCACCCTCGGCTCCGCCGCCGGGCCGAGTGAGCTCGTCTCCGCCTACCTCGACTCTGCTGCCGGTCTGGTGCCTGGACCGCCCGCCCGCCCGATGCCCCTCGCGGTGACATCGCTGCACGGTGTGGGCGCCGAGCTCCTGCAACTCACCCTCGAGAGGTTCGGCCACGGACCGGTTCACCACGTCGCCTCCCAGCGGCAGCCAGATCCCACGTTCCCGACGGTTGACTTCCCCAACCCCGAAGAGCCGGGGGCACTCGACGAGGTGATCTCCCTTGCACAGTCGACCGGTTCGGTTCTGGCGCTTGCCAATGATCCCGACGCCGACCGGTTGGCGGTGGCCGCCCCCCTTCCCGACGGCACCTGGCAGGCGCTCAGCGGCGACGAGACGGGGGCGCTGCTGGCCTGGCACCAGTTGCTCCACACCGACGGCGTGGCTGAACGACTGCTGGTGACCACGGTCGTTTCCTCGCGGCTCACCGGCTCGATGGCCGACGCTGCAGGCGCCCACTTCGAGCAGACGCTCACGGGCTTCAAGTGGCTGTCTCGCCCCGGCATCGACAACCCCGACTGGCACCAGGTCATAGCCTACGAGGAGGCGCTCGGCTACGCGCTCGGCGCCTACACCCGCGACAAGGACGGCATCACCGCAGCCTTGGTCGCGGCCGATGCGGCCTGCTCGCTGGCCACCGCAGACCGCACGGTGTGGGACGTGCTCGATGAGATCGCCGAGCGCCACGGTGCCCACGTGACCCACAACGGGTCGCTGCGCATCGAGGGCTCCGGCGCGGCGCACCGGATGGCTGACATCACCTCTTTGCTGGCCGACAGTCCTCCCACCCGGCTGGGAGGACTGGACGTACTCGAGGTCGACTGGCCGGCACCCGACGTGATGCGCATCGCACTGGCCGACGACATCCGTGTCGTGCTGCGGCCTTCGGGAACCGAGCCGAAGTTCAAGTACTACTGCGAGGCCGTGGAACCCGTCGGCGCCGCGGAACGGCCCGACGCCGCACGCGGGCGGGCGGCATCCCGGCTGGAGGCCGTCGTCGCCGACCTCGTCGAGCTAATCGGCTGAGGCGAACTCGTCGAGGATCGCCTGCGTGCCCGACAGCCCGAGGCGGTCGGCACCTGCATCGATCATCGCCCTCGCGGTGGCCAGGTCCCGGATACCGCCCGACGCCTTCACCCGCGCCCTGCCCGCGCAGGTGGCGGCCATCGCTTCGATGGCTTCCGTGGATGCACCACCGGCGGGATGGAAGCCGGTGGAGGTCTTTACGAAGTCCGCTCCGGCACCGACCGAAGCGGCGACAGCTCCGCGGAGTTGCACAGGGCTCCAGAGGGCCGACTCGAGGATCACCTTCAGTACGACGTGGGGCACGGCGGCGCGCACCCGGGCCACATCAGCAGCCACAGCGGTATCGTCGCCATCTGCAATCGCGGAGAGGTCGGCGACCATGTCGATCTCACCCGCCCCTGCGGCCACCGCACACGCGGCCTCGACAGCCTTGACCTCCGAGAGGTTGGCGCCGTGGGGGAAGCCCACCACCGAACACACGGTTGTCCGCCGCCCCGACACCTCTGCTGCGTACTGCACCATCTCGGGCTGGACGCACACCGAGGCGCAACCCATCGACACCGCTTCGGCGGTCACCTCGGCCACCCGTCGACGGCCCGCCTCGGGGGTGAGGATCGTGTGGTCGACCATCGCGGCAAGGGACTCCCGGCTCAGATCCAGGCTCACCTGCCGACCCCCAGCTTGGAGTAGGTGGGCTTGATCACGTCGTCTATGAGGCGGAGGCGGTCATCGAAGTGGATGAAGGCCGACTTCATGGCGTTGACGGTGAGCCACTGCATCGTGGCCAGGTCCACGCCATGGTGCTCCGCCAGCAGGCAGAACTCGTCGGAAAGCCTCACCCCGCTCATCAGCCTGTTGTCGGTGCTGATGGTGACCCTGAAACGCAGGTCCATCAGCAGTCCGATCGGGTGCTCCGCAATCGACGCGGCGGCACCCGTGTGCACATTGGACGACGGGCACATCTCGAGTGGCACCCGCCGGTCACGTACGTAGTTGGCGAGGGTGCCGAGCACGGGCCCATCGGGGGTCATCTCGATGTCGTCGACTATGCGCACACCGTGGCCCAGCCGCTCGGCCCCGCACCATCCCAGCGCTTCGGATATGGACGGTAGTCCGAACGCCTCGCCGGCATGGATCGTGATGTGGAAGTGCGCCTGGCGGATGCGGTCGAACGCCTCCATGTGCCGGCTCGGCGGGTAGCCCGCTTCGGCGCCGGCGATGTCGAATCCGACCACACCGTCATCGCGGTGACGCAGGGCCAGCTCCGCGATCTCACTGGACCGGGCCGCGGTGCGCATGGCGGTGACCAGCAGGCGCACGATGACCGGGCGGCCCGCGTCGGCGGCGATCCGCTCGCCCTGCTGGAAACCGGCGAGAATTGCCTCGACGACCTGGTCGAGGTCGAGTCCGCCCTCGGTGCACAGCTCGGGCGCCATGCGGACCTCGGCGTAGACCGCCCCGTCGGCCGCCAGATCCTCCGCACACTCCCGAGCGACCCTTGTGATGGCCCCGGCGTGCTGCATGACGCCGACGGTGTGGGCGAACGTCTGCAGGTACAACTCGAGGTCGCGGCGGTTGGCCCCCCTGCGGACCGAGGCGGCGAGCTCGTCGGGGTCGGTCGACGGCAGGCCGTCGTAGCCGTACTCGCCAGCCAACTCGATGATCGTGGTCGGCCGGAGTCCGCCGTCGAGGTGGTCGTGCAACAACACCTTCGGTGCATCGACTGCGAGCTGGGGAGTTATTTGCACGCACTCACGGTACTCGCCACTACCGTCACCGAGATGGGCACGACCACGCCGACCGGCACCCCGGTGATCGGCCTCGACGGCGACGACACGCTCTGGCACAGCGAAAACCACTTCGTCACCACCACAGAGAGGCTGGCCGACCTGCTGGAGCCATACGTGACGCACACGGCAGAGGCCGAGGCACGCCTGATCGAGGTGGAGCAACGCAACCTCGCGCTGTTCGGATACGGAGTGAAGGCGTTCACCATCTCGATGATCGAGACTGCCATCGAGGTGTCGGCCCAGCAGGTCACCGCTTCGGAGATCCACCGGATCGTGGAGTGGTCAAAGGAAATGATGGAACACCCGGTGGAGCTTCTTTCAGGGGTGGCGGAAACAGTGGAACTGCTGGCCCGGGACCACAGGCTCCTGCTGGTGACCAAGGGCGACCTGCTGCACCAGGAGTCGAAGGTGGCCCGATCGGGCCTGGCTGAGCACTTCGAGGGCATACACATCGTCAGCGAGAAGGACCCGGACACCTACGCGCGCATCCTCGATGCCCATTCCGTGGAACCAGGGGGTTTCGTCATGGTCGGCAACTCGCTGCGGTCGGACATTCTGCCGGTGGTGGCGCTGGGCGGTCGGGGCGTGCACGTGCCGTACCACACCACCTGGGCCCTGGAGGCGATCGACGAGGACAACCTCCCCGACTCGGTCGTGCACCTCGATGGGATTTCTTCCCTGCCGGCGCTCTTGAGCGCGGGGGGACCCTAGGTCCACACTGTCCCCGGGCGCCGTTGGCGGTTCGGCGCACGACCGGGACAGGACTGTTGGGGCGAAACAGCGAGCGCAGCGTGTACCTAGACGCACTCCGTGCGTTCGCGCTTGCCCGGGTGGTCCTGTACCACTCGACCAACCTCTGGACGGTCACGGCCTTCACGGCCATGCCGCTGATGTTCTTCATCGCCGGATCGCTGTACGCCGGATCGGTCGACCGCCGGCCAACCAGACAGGTGGTGGTCGACCGGTTCCGCAGGATCCTGTTCCCGTACTGGATCTACATCCTGGCCATGGTGGCGCTGTGGGGCTACCTGGGCGTGCTGGGAGAGGTGAACCCGCTGTCCTGGGTCTCCTTCGTCATGCCGCTTCTCTCCTTCGGTGGCCCGATCGGCCCGGGCGACGCCAACTCCGACATCGTGTTCACCTGGATCGCCCTGTGGTACCTGCAGATGCACCTGCTGTTGTCGCTGGTCGGCGGGTGGATGCGCCGCATGCAACTGACCCATTCCAGGCGCTACTGGACGGTCCTCGTTGCACTGACCATCGTGCTGATGCCGATCGGCTTGGGTGGCACTCCCTTCTGGGCCGTCTGCTGGTCACTGGGATACCTGCACCATGACGGAGTCCTCGAACGCTGGCTGAAGAAGCTCGCTGCGTTGCCCGGCGACCGGACCATCTCGCGCTGGGCGCTCATCGCAGCGGCGACCGGACCCGTCGGCGCCTTGCTGTTCTTCGCCTTCCACGAGACCGGAAGCCTCGAGTCACTGGCCGGGCTGGGCAGCTTCCTGCTGGGGGCGTTCTGGCTCGTGTCGGCCGTCGGGCTACGCGAGCGGATCGAGCCACGCCTTGAGGTTCCCGCTGTCCGCGCAACCGTGACGTTCATCTCAGCGCGGGCACTCACCATCTACCTGTGGCACATGGTGGCGGTCTGGGCCGTGATGACATACGCCTTCCCCGGCAACCTGGCAGCACCCGCGCGTTTTGCCTGGACGGTGCTCCTGCTGGTTCCGGCATGCGTGCTGTTCGGCTGGGCCGAAGACCTTGCGGCACGGCGCCGGCCGACCCTGTGGCCCCGCGCCGCTGTGAGACTGCCGAGGACGACCCCCGTCGATGTGAGGAATCCCGAGCCTCGCGCCCACCGGCTCGGCAGCTCCGACGTTCATCGCGCAGGCTAGAGCGTCCCGAAGATCCTGTCGCCTGCGTCACCCAGCCCGGGGACGATGTACTTGTGGTCATCCAGGCGGTCGTCGAGCGCTGCCAGGAACAGCGGAACGTCGGGATGTGCCTCGCGCACCGCTGCAACCCCTTCGGGGCACCCCACGATGCAGAGCAGGCGGATGTCCGTCGCTCCCGCCTCGCGCAGCTGGTCGAGCGCGTGCGCCGCGGAGCCACCTGTGGCGAGCATCGGATCGACCACCAGCACCGGTCGCTCGTCGATGCGGTCCGGCAGCTTGTTGTAGTAGTCGACCGGCTCGTGGGTTCCTGGGTCCCGGTACATACCGAGGTGCCCGACTGCCGCATGGGGGATCAGCTCGAGCACGGCGTCCACCATGATCAGCCCGGCACGCAGGATTCCGACGACGGCGGGCTGTGGCGGCCGGAGCCTCTGGGCCTCCGTGACCGCAAGGGGCGTGTGCACGTCGATCGGCTCGGTGGGCAGGTCCGCTGTGGCCTCGTAGGCGGCCAGCAAGGTGATCTCGCGCGCGAGGCGGCGAAACTCGCCGTGGGGCGTCTCGACGTCGCGAAGGATCGAGAGCTTGTGCTGGACGAGCGGATGGTCGACTACGTGGGTCCGGGCCATGCCCCGAACTCTGTCACGAATCCAACAGGGGGCGGGCGAGCAGCGCGAGATCGGCCTCGGGCCGCGCGCCCAGGTGCGAGATGACCTCGGCCGCGGCCAGCGAGCCGAGCCGGCCACACACCTCGAGCTCGGCCCCGATGCTGAAACCGTGCAGGAAGCCCGAGGCGTACAGGTCCCCGGCACCGGTGGTGTCGACCAGGCTTTCCACGGGGTCCACCGGGATCTCGATCACCTCGTCGGGGGTGACGACGACCGAACCCTTCTCGGAGCGAGTCAGGGCCGAGTAGGGCACGTGGTCCCGCACCGCCGACACGGCTGCGTAGAAGTCATCTGTGCCGTACAGGGCGAGGATCTCGGCCTCGTTGGCGAAGAGCAGGTCGACGTGGTGCTCGACCAGGTCGAGGAATGCCCTGTGGTGGCGCTCGACGCAGAAGCTGTCAGAGAGCGTCGCCGACACAGTGCGGCCGGCTTCGTGCGCGTAGCCGGCAGCCACCCGGAACGCCTCCTGGGCCTCGGGCGGGTCGTAGAGGTAGCCCTCGAGGTAGAGCACCGAGGCCCGTGCTATCCGCTCGGGGTCGACGTCTGCCGGTCCCAGGTGAACCGATGCCCCGAGGTACGTGTTCATGGTGCGCTGCGCGTCGGGGGTGACCAGGATCAAGCAACAGCCCGTGCTGGGGCCTGCGAGGGCGAGCGCGATTTCGTAGGTGACGCCGGTGGCGCGGATGTCGTGCGCGAACACGTTGCCGAGCTGGTCGTTGCGGACCTTCCCGAGGTACTCGGCGCGGCCGCCGAGCGCCGCCACGCCCACGATCGTGTTGGCGGCCGACCCGCCGGAGATCTCCACAGCCGGGCCCATGAGTGAGTACAACTCCTCAGCCCGCTCCCCGTCGATCAGCGTCATGGCGCCCTTGGGGATGTCCAGGCGGTCGATCAGGTCGTCGTCCTCATGGCTGAGAACGTCGACGAGGGCGTTGCCGATGCCTACGACATCGACTTCGGCCGCTGCTGGGTCCACTGGTGATCGCACGGCGGTCGAGGATACGGCCGGCGGCGGCGCAGCGGGCAATCGGCTCCTGCGCTCCCGGGGCCCCGTGCTCGGCTAGGGTCCGCGGCAGCGCCGCCCGGCGCCGGAATCCCCAATGACGGAGGTTTGTTGTGAGTCGACGATTGATTCGCGGTGCAGCGGCACTGTTCGCACTGGCACTTGTGGCGGGGGCCTGCTCCTCCGACGACGGTGACGATGAAGAGGGCAGTGGCGGCGACGGCAGCGGGAGCGGCATCACGGCATGCCAGGTGACCGACACCGGCGGCGTCGACGACCGCTCGTTCAACCAGACCGCGAATGACGGCCTCAAGAAGGCCGAGGACGAACTCGGCGTCGAGGGCAAGGTGCTCGAGTCCCAGAGCGAGGCCGACTTCGAGCCCAACCTGAAGGCCTTCGTGGACCAGGGCTGTGACCTGATCATCCCGGTGGGCTTCCTGCTCGACGGCGCAGCGCAGGCTTCTGCGCAGGAAAACCCCGACCAGAAGTACTCCATCGTCGACGTCGACTTCTTCGACCCCGACGCCGGTGAGGACATCTCCTACGACAACGTCGAGGAGCTCACCTTCGCCACCGACGAGGCGGCCTTCCTGGCCGGCTACCTGGCGGCGGGCACCTCGGAGTCCGGCAAGGTCGGCACCTTCGGCGGCATCAACATTCCGACTGTGACCATCTTCATGGACGGCTTCCTCGCCGGCGTCCAGCAGTACAACGCCGACAACGAAACCGAGGTCGAGGTGCTCGGCTGGGATGGCTCCGACGGCCAGTTCACAGGCGACTTCGAGGACCAGGACAAGGGCAAGCAGCTCACCAAGTCGCTCATCGACGAAGGCGCCGACATCGTGATGCCGGTCGCCGGTCCGGTGGGGCTGGGCTCTGTAGCTGCCGCCAAGGAAGCCGACGGCGTCAAGATAATCTGGGTCGACACCGACGGCTGCATCTCGGTCGCGGACGACTGCGACATCTTCCTCACCTCTGTGCAGAAGAAGATGGACGTGGCAGTGTTCGACTCGATCAAGTCCGTGGTCGACGACAACTTCGAGGCGGGCGTCTACAAGGGCACCCTCGAGAACGAGGGTGTCGGCATCCCCGAGCTCGGCAGCGACGTGCCGTCAGAACTTGCGGACAAGATCGAGGAGTACCGCAAGGCGATCATCGACGGTTCCCAGTCTGTCTCTCCGAGCTGACCTACTCTCGGCCCCGTGAAGGTCGAGCTCAGGGGGATCACCAAACGATTTCCCGGCGTAATCGCAAACGAAGGCGTGGACCTCTCCGTCAATGGCGGAGAGGTCCTCGCACTTCTGGGGGAGAACGGCGCGGGCAAGTCGACGCTGATGAACGTTCTCTACGGCCTTTACCACGCCGAAGAGGGCGAGATACTGCTCGACGGCAGGGCGAGGAAGTTCGCGTCGCCCGGCGATGCGCTGGCGGCCGGGATCGGGATGGTGCACCAGCACTTCATGCTCGTGCCCGTGTTCACGGTCAACGAGAACCTGATGCTGGGCCACGAGACCGCCCATGGCCCGCTCGGTGCCCTCGACTTCGAGAGCTCGGCGGAGAAGATCCGCGAGCTGTCGAGGCGTTACAGCCTCGAGGTCGACCCTCACGCCCTCGTGGAGGACCTGCCAGTGGGCGTGCAGCAGCGTGCAGAGATCCTCAAGGCGCTCTACCAGGACGCCGACTGCCTGATCCTCGACGAGCCCACGGCCGTGCTCACGCCGGCTGAGATCGCAGAGCTCGAGGGGATCATCGATGGCCTGCGCGATGCCGGCAAGGCGATCGTCTTCATCACCCACAAGCTCGGTGAGGTCATGAGGGTGGCCGACCAGATCACCGTCCTGCGCCAGGGCAAGGTTGTGGGCCAGACCACACCGTCGGACACCTCCGAAGCACAACTGGCCGAGATGATGGTTGGTCGGGCGATCCAGCTGGTCGTCGACAAGGACCCGCCCGCGCCCGGCGAAGTCGTCCTGTCGGTGACAGATCTGAGCGTGCAGGACGACCGCGACGCCGTCGCCGTCGATGAGCTGAGCTTCGAGGTCCGTGGCGGCGAGATCCTCGCCATCGCGGGTGTGCAGGGCAACGGGCAGACCGAGCTGGTCGAGTCGCTGACGGGGCTACGGTCGCCGCTCACAGGCACCGTGACCCTGGACGGCAAGGACGTCACCGGTGCGTCGCCAGGCGAGATGTTCGAGTCCGGTGTCGGGCACATCCCCGAGGACCGCCAGGCCGACGGCCTCGTGGGGCCGTTCACGGTTGCCGACAACATGGTGCTCAACATGTGGAACTGGCCCGAGTACGCCAACGGCTGGGTGCGCGACCGCGAAGCGGTCCGCGACAACGCGGAAACCCTGACCGACGACTTCGACGTGCGCACAGCCTCGGTGCAGACACCCGCTGGCACGCTCTCCGGCGGCAACCAACAAAAGGTGATCGTGGCGCGCGAGTTCAACCACGCGGAGCGTCTACTCATTGCCGCACAGCCGACCAGGGGTCTCGATGTCGGTTCCATCCAGTACATCCACGGCCGGATCGTTTCCGAGCGCGATGAGGGCGCGGCGGTGCTCATCGTGTCCACCGAGCTCGACGAGGTGATGGCCCTGGCCGACCGGGTGGCAGTCATGTACGAGGGCCGTTTCGCCGGCGTTCTCGAGGGAGATGAGATCGACCGCAACCGCATCGGACTGCTGATGGCGGGCAAGGATGGCTGACGCGGAGGCCGAACCGGCCACACCGCCGTGGTGGAGACGACTCGTCGACACCCTGAAGGTTCCCGTGTTGGCGACGTTCTCCGCGCTGGTGCTCGGCGGCGTCGTGATCATGTTCACCCACGAGGACGGCGCGTCGTTGTCCATCGTGGTGGAGGCATACACCGCGCTCTTCCAGGGCGCACTCGGATCACCCGCGGCCATCTCCGAGACCCTCCTGCGGGCAACGCCACTGATACTCGCGGGGCTGGCCGTGGGGTTCGCCTTCAAGGCTGCGCTGTTCAACATCGGTGCCAACGGCCAGATGATCATGGGAGCAATCGCTGCTGCGTGGGCCGGCTTCACGCTCGACATCCCGGGCCCGCTCGCGTTGGTGGTCGCCATGCTGTGCGGCGTGCTCGGCGGGGCCATCTGGGGCGGCATCGCCGGTGTGCTCAAGGCCACCACCGGTGCCCACGAAGTCATCACGACCATCATGTTGAACTTCATCGCGACGTTCTTCGTGGCCTATGTGCTCACCACGCGCACGTTCCTTCCGGGCGACGCCGGAAACCCGGTGTCGAAGAAGATGCTGGAGCAGGCCCGGCTGCCACGCTTCATCGACGGTGAACGAGTCGACGCCGGGATCCTCATCGCCCTCGCCGCAGTGTTCCTCGTCTGGTGGCTGCTCGAGCGCTCCACCTTCGGATTCCAGGTGAAGGCAGTCGGCCTCAACCCCGACGCTGCGCGGTATGCCGGGATGAACGTGGCTCTGATCACGGCGCTCACGATGGCAATTGCCGGCGGCCTCGCGGGCCTCGGCGGCGGCACCATCGTGATCGGACCCACGGGCGTGCTCACAGCCGGGGCGATAGGCACCCTCGGCTTCGATGCGATCGCGGTCGCGTTGCTCGGACGCTCGAACCCGCTCGGCATCCTCGCCGCCGGACTCCTCTTCGGCGGCCTCAACGCCGGCGCGGTACGCATGCAGGTCGAGACCCAGATCCCGGTCGACATCGTGATCGTGATCCAGGCGCTGATCATCCTGTTCGTGGCGGCGCCCGCACTGGTGAGGGCGATCTACAGGATCAAGGCCGAGCCCACGGACACACCCACGTTCACCTCCTCGTGGGGCGGCTGATGAGCACTACCGCCACCGACACCGAGGCCGCACTCGTCGCCGCCCAGAGGCGCCGGGACAGCCGCACGGGGATCATCTGGCTGGTCACCGGCACGGCGGTGATCTGGTTGTTCGCCCTCGGCACACCGTCGGGCGACGAGAGCACGTTCCAGATTGCGGTCGACCCCGACGGATTCCTGTCACTGCCCAGCTTCTGGACTTCCATGGTGATCGGCACCGCGATCGTGGTACTCGCCGTGGTCCAACTGGCACGCCCCTTGCCGCATACGGCGGGCATCGGAGTGGTCGTGCTGGTGATGGCCGTGATCGCCTTTCTGGTGTGGGCCTCTGCCGGGCAGCAGTTCTCCCTTGTCGGCATGCTCGAGTCCACCGTCACCCGCGCCACGCCGCTGGCACTGGGGGCGCTCGCGGGTGTGCTCTGCGAGCGCTCGGGTGTGGTCAACATCGCCATCGAGGGAATGATGCTGTTCTCGGCCTTCGTGGCGAGCTTCGCTGCGAGCGCCTCGGGCAACCTCTGGCTCGGGATGGCCGTCGGCGTCATCGGCGGCGGCATGCTGGCCTGGGGCCATGCGGGCCTGTCGGTCACCTACCGCGTCGACCAGATCATCTCCGGCACCACCATCAACTTCTTCGCGACCGGCATAACGGCCTACCTGGCCGCGTCGGTGCTCACGACCAATCCCGAACTCAACCGAGCGGGCACCTTCGACCGCTGGAAGATCCCGCTTCTGGGCGACATTCCCTTCCTCGGCGAGGTGCTGTTCGACAACAACATCTTCGTGTACCTGATGTACTTCCTCCTTCCGTTCACGACCTGGATGCTGTTCCGGAGCCGTTGGGGATTGCGGGTGCGGTCGGTCGGAGAGCATCCGAAGGCCGCCGACACCGTCGGCATCAACGTGTTGCGCACGCGCTACCGCTCTGTGGTCATGGGAGGCATGGCCGCCGGCCTGGCGGGCGCATTCCTGCCGCTGGGGTCGACTGGCTCCTTCCAGGAGGACATGACCGCCGGCCGCGGCTTCATCGCACTCGCCATCATGATCTTCGGACGCTGGAACCCGATGGGTGCACTCGGCGCCGCCCTGCTGTTCGGCTTCGCCGAGTCGCTCAACACGAAGCTCGTCGTGCTCGGCACTCCCATTCCGTCGGAGTTCCTGCTCATGGCGCCATACATAGTCACGCTGTTCGTCGTCGCCGGCTTCGGCGGCAGGGCCCGCCCGCCGGCTGCCGACGGCCAGCCCTACGAGACCAACTGATGCCGCAGAACGCCTCGCCGGACTGGGACGCGTTGCGGTCCAGAGCAAGGGGCATGACCGAACGCTCCTACGCGCCCTACTCGGGTGTTCGTGTCGGTGCGGCCGCCCTCACCTCCGACGGGGAGGTCGTGACCGGCTGCAACGTCGAGAACGCCTCCACAGGCATCGGGATCTGTGCCGAAGTCACGCTGGCGACCTCGATGGTTGCGCATGGGAGCGGGCAGAAGCTCGTGGCGATGGCGGTCGTGGCCGGCGACGGGGACCCGATCCCGCCCTGTGGCCGGTGCAGGCAGTTCCTGTACGAGTTCGGCGGCGATGCAATGCTCATCGAGACCGCCGAGGGCATCGTCACCCTCGGCGAACTCCTGCCGGGGGCCTTCGGCCCCGGCGATGTGGCGGGTCGTTCGGGCTGATGGCGACCGTCACGGCCCTGGACGTCATTCGCACCAAGCGCGACGGCGGGGAGTTGACCGACGAGCAGATCGACTGGTTCATCGAGGCATACACGGCCGCTGACGTGGCCGACGAGCAGGCCAGCGCGCTGCTGATGGCAATCCTGTTCCAGGGCATGACGGAGCGCGAACTGCGCACCTGGACTGCGGCGATGATCGGCTCGGGCGTCCGCAAGGACCTGTCGGCCGTCGGTCGCCCGACGGTCGACAAGCACTCGACCGGCGGTGTCGGCGACAAGATCTCCCTCCCGCTCTGCGCGCTGGTTGCTGCTTGCGGCGCCGCTGTGCCCCAGCTCTCGGGCAGGGGCCTCGGCCACACCGGCGGCACGCTCGACAAGATGGAGGCGATCCCGGGCTGGCACGCCGAGATCCGCGGCGAGGACTACCTCGCGATGCTCCGCGACCCCGGTGCGGTCATCTGCGCCGCGGGGGACGACCTGGCGCCCGCCGACAAGCGGATGTACGCACTGCGCGACGTCACCGGCACGGTCGAGTCGATCCCGCTGATCGCCAGCTCGATCATGAGCAAGAAGATCGCCGAAGGCACCGACGCTCTGGTACTCGACGTGAAGTTCGGGTCCGGCGCCTTCATGACCGACTTCGAGCGCGCACGGGAGCTGGCCGAGACCATGGTGGGCCTCGGTGAGGCCAACGGGGTGCGCACGGCGGCGCTGCTGACCGACATGTTCACGCCGCTCGGCCTCACGGCGGGCAACGCGCTCGAAGTGCGCGAGTCGGTCGAGGTGCTCGCCGGCGGCGGGCCACCCGACGTCGTGCAGCTCACCGTCGCGCTGGCCGAGGTGATGTGCGAGCTCGCCGGAGTCGGCGCCGACCCTTCTTCGGTGTTGGCGAGCGGTGGCGCCATGGACGCCTGGCGGCACATGGTCGAGCTCCAGGGCGGCGACCCCGATGCCGACCTACCCACGGCCCCCCACGTCGAGACCGTCCCTGCCGGCGACGACGGCTACCTCACTGCCCTGCACGCCCGGCCGATCGGTGAGGCCGCATGGCGGCTGGGTGCGGGCAGGGCACGCAAGGAGCACCCCGTGCAGGCCGCGGCCGGAGTCGTGTGGCACGCACGTCCGGGCGACCGGGTGGGCGCGGACGACGTGCTGTTCGAACTGCACACCGAGGACGAGTCGTGCATGGCTGCCGGGCTCGAGGCGATCCAGGGCGCCTGGAAGGTCGGCGGCGAGACTCCCGAGCCGACCTCGCTGGTGGCCGAACGAATCGGCTGAGCCGAGCACCGCAATCGGCGCTCGAGCAGACCCCGGCGCGCGACGAAGAGCGGGTCGGCAGTTGGGACCAGCGGTTCAGCGGGGGCGCAGGGCAACCACGGGGATGACCCGGTCCGTGCCGGCCTCGTACTCCGCGAACTGTGGCATCGCTTCCTTCTGGGCATCGAACAGGCGATTTCGCTCGTCGCCGGCGAGGGACTCGGCAGTGACCTCAACGGTCGCCGTGCCGCCGGCCACAGGCACCTCGATCTCGATCTCGGGGTTGGCGACGAGGTTGTGGTACCAAGCCGGGTGCTTCGGCGCTCCCCCGGCAGAGGCGAAGATGTGCACCACATCGCCCTCGGGCAGGCTCACCAGAGGCGTGACACGCTCAGTGCCGGACTTCGCCCCCTTGTGGTGCACAAGCACCATCGGCGCCCCCTCGAAGGGTCCACCGACCTTGCCCGCGCTGGAGCGGAACTCCTCGATGATCGCGTTGTTGAAGTCGGCCATGTCGTTGCTCATGACCGAGCCAACCATCTCCCGGGCATGGTGATTCCCGGTCAGCGAATTGCGAGACGCTTGACGCGGTTGGGGGCAATGCCGAGCTCCTCGGCCACCGCAGCTGCGGCATCGCGCTTCGAATCACCCGCCTCGAGTCGCCGGTCCAGGGCTGCGAGAATCGTGTCGTCGTCAGGCTCGGCCGGCGGTGACGCTCCACCGACGACCACCACGAACTCACCCTTGGGCGGGTTGGCTTCCAGGTGGGCGACCGCCTCCCCCAGGGAGCCACGCCACGTTTCCTCGTGCATCTTCGTGAGCTCGCGACTGAGCGAAACCTGGCGCTCGGACCCGCAGGCCTCCGCGAGGTCAGCGACGGTGTCGAGCACCCGGTGCGGCGACTCGTAGAGCACCACCGCTCTGGGCTGTTCGACGATTCCGGCGAGCGCCCGAGCTCGCTGCGCGCCCTTGCGGGGCAGGAATCCCTCGAACACGAAGCGGCCCGCCTGGTCGAGCATTCCACTGACGGTTGCTGCCAGCGCACCGGCGAACGGACCCGGCACCCCCTGCACGGTCACGCCCGCAGCCTGCGCTACACGCACCAGCAGCGAGCCCGGGTCCGACAGACCCGGCATGCCCGCGTCGGTCACCACGGCGACGCGCTCACCGGAGGCCGCTGCCTCCACCAGTCGCTCGGCTGTGTCAGCCTCCGTGTGGAGGTCCATGCGGACCAGCTTCGGGGCCTCGATTCCGAGATGCTGCAACAGCCGTCCCGTGCGACGGGTGTCCTCGCACGCCAACAGGTCTGCACGGGCCAGCTCCTCGGCCGCGCGCGGGGCCATGTCGCCGAGGTTGCCGAGCGGTGTGCCGACCAGCACGATCCGGCCGGTCACTGCAACTCCAGACGGTCACCCGGGCGCAGGTTGCAGTCGCGGAAGGTGCCGGCGCTGGCTTCATACACCACGGTCGGCGCGAGGTGCGGCCTGGACACCCGCCACGGAACCATCGTGAGCACGCGACGCACGGTGCCGTCGGTGTCACAAAAAGCCACGTCCACCGGAAAGCGCATGCCGAAGGTGTGCACCGAGCGGGCCTCGAGGCGCAGCACGCCATCGAAGTCGTCGCGGCCCAGCAGGCCCTTGCTACGCGCCGCCCTTCCGTCGGCCAACTCGACGCTGGCCAGCACCTCGGTGTCACGGACCAGCCACGGCATGGGTTGAATCCTACGGGCGTCGACGGCCTCACACGTTGAACAGGAACTCGACCACGTCACCGTCGACGACCTCGTAGTCCTTGCCCTCGGTGCGCACCTTGCCGATGTCCCGGGCAGCCGACCACGAACCTGCGGACAGCAGTTCCTCCGCTCCGATCACCTGGGCGCGGATGAAACCGCGTTCGAAATCGGTGTGGATCACGCCTGCCGCCTGGGGCGCCTTCGATCCGGCCCGGAACGTCCACGCACGGCTCTCCTTCTCACCTGTGGTCAGGAAGGTGCGCAGCCCGAGCATCCGGTAGGTGGTGTGCAGGAACTCCTCCAGCGCGCCCTCGCCCAGGCCCAGGGCCTCGAGCATCTCGACGCGTGATTCGGCATCGAGCATCGCCGCTTCGGCCTCGAGCTGGATGCACAGGCCCATCACTGCATGGCCACCCCGCTCGCCGAATGCCTCGCGAACCGGTGCGAGCACCGGTTCCGGTGCCTCGAGCTGGCCCTCGTCGAGGTTGACCAGGGCCAGCGCCGGCTTGGCGGTGAGCAGGAAATAGCCGGACAGCACCTCCAGCTCCTCGTCGGAGAGATCGCTGCGGTACAGGGGGGTGCCCTCCTGCAGTGCGGCCACCGCGCGGTCCATGGCGTTGACCTCGTCCAGCAGCGACTTGTCGCCGCGGGCGGCCTTGCGCTTCTTGTCGACCTGCCTCTCCAGGCTCTCGAGGTCTGCGTAGACCAGCTCCACCTCGAGGGTCTCGAGCTGCTCGAGCGGGTCGTGGCTTCCCGGCACGTCGTCGTCCTGGAACGCACGCAGCACGAACACGATGGCGTCGACCTCGCGGATGTGTGACAGGAACCGGTTGCCCAGCCCCTCCCCCTGCGCTGCTCCCTTCACGAGTCCGGCGATGTCGACGAACTGCACGGCGGCGTGGATGCGCTCCGCGCTGTCGCTCATGTCGGCCAGCCGCTCGACGCGCTCGTCGGGCACCCTGGCGACGCCGACGTTGGGGTCCACCGTGGCGAATGCATAGGGGGCGGCCAGCGCGCCGCCGCCGGCGAGCGCGTTGTACAGCGAGGACTTGCCTGCGTTGGGCAGGCCCACGAATCCGAAGCGTTCCATCGCCGCCGAGGATAGGGCCGGCCGCTTCAGGGGCTTTCATCGGCTCAGCTCCGCGGCCTGCGGGTCATGGTGGCCATGACCTGTCGGGTCAAGCGCTGCGGATCGGGCCGCATCGACAGCGGACCCCATTGAAATCGGACAGTGTGTCCGACAGAATGTCCGACCATGCTGACCTTCGAGGTGAACGACCCGCGTGACGCCATATTCCTGGACCCCAAGGCGTCCACCGACCCGGTGCGATGGCATGAGATCGCAGCCGAACTCAGGCGGGACGAGCCGGTGTACCGGGTGTCCCATGAGTTGATCAGCCCGTTCTACGCACTGACCCGCCACGAGGACGTGTTCGAGGTGTCGCGGCGCAACGACATCTGGAACAACACCCGCCACTCGGTACTGATGCCCGACATCCAGCAGCAACTGCTCGACGGCATGGGCTTCACGCCCCACACGCTCGTTCACATGGACGGCCACGAGCACACCGAGCACCGCAAGGTGACCAACGACTGGTTCAAGCCGGCCGCGGTCAAGGGCCGACAGGACGCCATCGACGCGATAGCGGACGAGTACGTGGCCAAGCTGGCCGACTTCGGTGGTGAGTGCGACTTCGCCCAGGACATCGCGGTCCCGTACACGCTTCACGTGATCATGGAGATCTTCGGTGTGCCTCGCGAAGACGAGGCGAAGATGCTCGAGCTCACCCAGGGGATGTTCGGCGCCGCAGACCCGGAGTTCATGGGTGACCTGGCCGACCCGTTCCAGGCTGTCGTGGGCACGATCAACGACTTCCAGGCCTACTTCAACGAGCTCTCCGATGAGCGGCGCAAGTGCCCCACCGAAGACCTGGCGACCGTGATCGCGAACGGCCAGGTCGACGGCTGCCCCCTCGGTGAGACCGCCGAACTCTGGTACTACATCATCGTCGCCACCGCCGGACATGACACGACCAGCTACGGCATGTCCGGCGGGCTGGCGGCACTGCTCCAGCACCCCGACCAGGTGGCGAAGCTGCAGGCGGACCCGTCACTGGCACTCAACGCGACCGAGGAGATGATCCGCTGGACCTCGCCGGTACGCCAGTTCCTCCGCTACGCACAGCAGGACACGGAAATCGGCGGGGTGGAGATCAACGAGGGCGAGCGGGTGCTCCTGTCCTACCCGGCGGCAAACCGCGACGAGACGGTTTTCGACAACGCCGCGGAGTTCGACATCACCCGCGACGATGCCGACAAGCTCATCTCGTTCGGAGTGGGCGCCCACTACTGCCTTGGCTCCCAGTTCGCGCGCCGCGAGATCCGCACGATGCTGCCCAAGGTCATGGAGGCCGTCGACTCCGTCGAGCTGGCGGATGAGCCGCGCTACGCAGAGGCCAACTTCGTGGGCGGCGTCAAGCACCTGCCCATCAGCTACACGATGCGCTGAGGCCGGTGGCCGCGAGCACGATCCGGCCGTCCGACGGCTCCGCCCGGCGGGCCGCAGTCGACCGGCGCGTCTTCGCAGCCGTCGAGGTCCTGCTGGCCGCCGGCACCGGCTATCCCGAGCTGAGCGTGGGGACCATCGCCGAGGCGGCCGGGGTGGCCCGGTCGACCTTCTATGTCCACTTCGCCGACAAGACGGAGCTGCTGGTCCGCCTGGCCGAGGAGACGACCGAGGACATCTTCGCCGCGGCGTATGAATGGACCGACCGCGTGCCCGACCCGGCGGATACCGGGGCCCACCGGCTGGCGCTGCGCGACACCTGTGCGCGGATCGTGGCCGACTACCGCCGGCACCGCCACGTGCTCGACGCGGTACAGGCCGCAACCGGCTATGACGGGACCGTGGCGTCCTTCTGGTTCGAGCGGATAGAGGCGTTCGCCCGCCACGCCGCCGACAGGATGCGGATCGCCCAGAAGCTGGGTTTGATCGCAGCGGACGTCGATGTCGACGAGCTGGCACACATGTCGGCCTGGGCGATCGAGCGCACCGTCACCCAGAGCGTCGCCCACCGCGGCCCGGAGCACGACGATGCCCTCGTGGACGCCCTCACAAGGGGGCTGTGGCTGCTCACCTTCGGCGACGCCCCGAGCGGTCGCTGAGCGCCATATCGTCTTGCCATGGGCGACGGCGTCACTGACCCAGCCACACAGGCCGCGGCTGCTGCGCTGCGCAAGGCCGTCTACTACCTCGATCGCGGCCTCGCGCCCGGACAGAAGGTGCGCGCGTTCCGCAATGCGGCCGACATCGTCGCGGGACTCGCACCGGGCGAGCTGCAGCATCGTGTGGAGTCGGGCACCCTCACCGAACTGGCCGGAATCGGGAAGTCCACCGGCTCCGTGATCGCTGATGGAGTCACCGGTGGGCCGTCCGCGTACCTCGCCCGCCTCGAAGAGGAGTCGGCCTGCGAGCCAACGGTCGGCACCGAGCTGCGCAACGCCCTCAAGGCCGACCTGCATTGCCACACCGCCTGGTCCGACGGGGGTGCGTCGGTGCGCGAGATGGCCGAGACGGCCGCCGACCTCGGACACGAGTACATGGCAATCACCGACCACTCGCAGCGGCTCACGGTCGCGCACGGCCTGTCGGTCGAACGCCTGCGCGACCAGCTCGGCGAGATCGACAGGCTTCGTGCCGACCTGGCGCCATTCCGCATCCTCACCGGCATGGAGGTCGACATCCTCGTCGACGGCACGCTCGACCTGCCCGAAGTGGTGCTGGGCGAACTCGACATCGTGGTCGCATCGGTGCATTCCAAGCTCCGCATGGCGGAACCGGAGATGACTCAGCGGATGGTGAGGGCGATCGCCAGCCCCCACGTCGACATCCTCGGGCACTGCACGGGGCGCAAGGTGCTCGGCACGGGGCGACCGCCGTCGGCGTTCGATGCCGAGATCGTGTTCGCCGCATGTTCGCGGTTCGACACCGCGGTCGAGATCAACTGCCGACCCGAGCGCCGCGACCCGCCCGACGAGTTGATCGCGCTGGCCCTCGAGTGGGATTGCCTTTTCTCCATCGACACCGATGCGCATGCGCCCGGCCAGCTCGAGTGGCAGGCCTGGGGGTGCGACAAGGCAACCGAGATGGGAATCCCCGCCGAGTCCGTGGTGAACACGTGGGATGCGGACGCGCTGCTCGAGTGGTCCGCCGCCTTCGCCGCGTGAGGGCCTGCGCGCTAACGTTGCACCCCTATGTCGAAGCGCACCCAGAAGAAGAAGGCCAACGCGCGCCGCAAGAAGGCCAACCACGGCCGCAAGCCCAACCTGGGCCGCAACTCCTGAGCCAGCTGCTCAGCGTCCGTCTCGGGGATTCCCCCGAATCCTGGGCCGCGCTCGGGTTCACCGTCGACGGAGCCAGCGGCTCCGGCACGGTGCTGCTCGCCAACACGCTCGTGGAGCTGACAGGCAGCGGCGCGGGCTTCGAGGGCTGGAGCATCGAGGGACTGGCCGACGAGGCTGATGTGGACGGCCTGGCACTGCTCGGCCCGCCACAGTCGTCCGACCCCGATCCGACACCGCATGCCAACGGCATCGGATCGATCGACCACATCGTGATCAGCACCGGTGACGTGGAGCACACCGTGGGCGTGCTCGAGGCCTTGGGACTCGAGCGACGCGGTGGCCGGTCCACCGACAGCTATGGCTCGCCGATGCGGCAGGTGTTCTTCTGGCTCGGCGACGTGATCCTGGAACTCGTGGGCCCAGACGAGGGCGAGCCAACCACACAGGGGCCGGCCCGGTTCTTCGGCCTGGCACTGGTGAGCGAGGACCTCGATGCCACAGCCGAGACCATGGGTGAGCTGTGCAGCACACCCAGGGACGCAGTCCAGCCGGGCCGCCGGATCGCCGGGATCCGCGGCAGGCAAACCGGCGTATCAGCGCCTCTGGCAGTCATGAGCCCCCACCCCACCGGCGGTGAACCGCGGCCCTGACGTTGGGAAGATCTGCCCGAGGGGGTTGCTTTTGGCCGGTTACCCGCCGGTAACATACGGGTCATGAGCGACTACCGACCGCCCGTGAAGGACCTGAAATACGCGCTGGAGCACTTCGGCCGCCTCGAAGAGCTGACTGCGCACGAGCGCTACGGGCACGTAGACCCCGAGACGCTCGAAGCCGTCATCGACGAGCACAGCCGCTTCATGGCCGAGGTCTGGGCGCCCACCGACCGCGACGGCGACACCGAAGGGCTCACGTGGACCCCCGAAGGCGTGACCACGCCCGAGTCGTTCAAGCCTGCGTGGGACAAGTTCGTGGAGGGTGGTTGGCAGGGCTTCAACCTCGAACCGGAGTACGGCGGCATGGGGTTCCCGGCCTCGGTGTTCAGCGTCGGCTCCGAGGTGTCCTCCGGCTCCAATGCCGCGTTCGCGATGCTCCCCGGCCTCACGACCGGTGCATGCGAACTGCTCGAGGCATGGGGAACCGAGGAACAGAAGGAGGTCTACCTGACGAAGATGGTCCGCGGCCAGTGGTCGGGCACGATGAACCTGACCGAACCGCACGCCGGGTCCGACGTGGGCCTTTCGAGCACCAAGGCCGTCCCGGTCGGCGATGGCAGCTTCCGCATCACGGGCACGAAGATCTTCATCTCCTTCGGTGACAACGACCTCGTGAAGAACATCGTGCACCTCGTCCTTGCCCGCACGCCCGACGCTCCCCCGGGAACCAAGGGCATCTCGCTGTTCCTGGTACCCAAGTTCCTCCCCGACGCCGACGGCAACCCCGCGGAGCCCAACGACGTCAGTTGCGTGTCCATCGAGGAGAAGATGGGCATCCACTCCTCCCCCACGTGCGTGATGAGCTTCGGCGACGATGACGGCGCCATCGGTTGGCTCATCGGCGAGGAGAACCAGGGCATGCGCGCGATGTTCACCATGATGAACGCAGCGCGCCTCGCGGTCGCGGTACAGGCCACCGGCATCGCAGATGCCGGATACCAGAAGGCCGTCGACTATGCATCCGAGCGCACCCAGGGCAGCGAGATCGGTGGCGACACCCCCGGCCCGGTGCCGATCGTGGTGCACCCTGACGTGCGGCGCATGCTGCTCGAGATGAAGTCGTCCATCGAGGCGATGCGCAACCTCTCGGTGCACACGGCCTCGTGCCTGGACCTGTCGAAGGTGAGCGAGGGCGAAGAGTCAGACCGGCATCGCGAGTCCGTGGAGCTGCTGACCCCTGTAGCCAAGTCGTGGTGCAGCGACACCGGGTTGCGGGTCAACTCGCTGGCCGTCCAGGTATACGGCGGCATGGGATACATAGAGGAGTCCGGTGTGTCCCAGCACTTCCGCGACCAGCGCATCACCGCGATCTACGAAGGCACCAACGGCATTCAGGCGATGGACCTCGTGGGCCGCAAGATCGGGCTCCGGATGGGCGGCGCCTTCGCCGACCTCATGGCCGAGATGCGCGGGGTCCTGGTAGAGCTCGGCAAGGTCGAGGAGCTGTCGGACACCGAGCGGGAGCTCGAAGCCGCGCTCGATCGACTCCAGGACACGACCGACTGGATCATGGAGAACGGCCTGGCCGACCCGCGTGACGCCCTTGCCGGCGCCACGCCGTACCTGGAGATGTTCGGCCTCACAGCCGGCGGCTGGACCATGGCCCGCCAGGCGGTGGCGGCCGTCGACCAACTCGACGAGGAAGGTGCCGACACCGCCTACCTGCAGGCCAAGGTCACCACGGCACGGTTCTTCTGTGAGCAGCTGCTCCCCAAGGTGCATTCGCTGGCCGCAGCTGTCACAGCCGGCCACCAGATCCTCTTCGACATCGACGTCGAAGCCCTCCCCTCGGTCTGACCAACCCGGCGCAGCATGTAGGTTGCGGGCGTGCTCGACCACGTCTTCACCGACGCCATAGGCGCACTGCGCGATGCGCTCGAGCGCGCACTGTTGGAACGCCAGGCCTTCGAGGAGCGGCTGCAGGCCGACGTGCTGCTCGGTGACCTCACATGGGAGACCAGCTACGGCCTGCCGGGCGAGGGCACGCCTCCACGGGTGCGAGCGGACCTCACGCTCGACTGGCCCACCTGGTCACAAGCCGCCTACCGGTCTTGGTACATCGACGAGGAACTCACGGAGCTGCCCCGCATCGACATCGAAGTGGTGCTGCGCATCCAGCGGCTCGTGAAGTCACCCGAACCAAAGGACGTGCTGGAGGCGATTCCCGTCGAAAGCCCCGACATCTCCGGTGAGCGGCTCCACCGCTCCGGGCCGACCGTGGAGACCGTGCACAACACCGGGCTCACCGAGAGCGAGCATGCATTCGAGGTCTCCTACGAGGGCAGCTACGAGCTGGCCGAGGCCGCCCTCGCCGACGGGTCGATCCTCGATGACCACTTCAGCGCCATCGGGGGATGGATCTCGTCCACACTCGTGAAGCTCGGGGACCTGCCCCTGGAGTTCCTTCCACCGACCGAGGTGAACGACTGACATGTCCGAGATCCTGCTGTCCGATTCGCGTGACGGAGTCGCGACCGTCACGCTCAACCGACCCGGTGCCCGCAATGCCCTTGACGCAGCCCTGCGCGCCGAGCTGCACACCGCGATGGCAGACCTGGAGGCCGACCCCACCGTCGCAGCAGTCGTGCTCACCGGGTCTGACCCTGCGTTCTGCGCCGGGCTCGACCTGAAGGAACTCGCCGGTGACCCATCGGCGTTGTCAGGCGGCCGCGACCAGGGCTTCGAGCTCCGCAGGCCGATCCCCACGATGCAGACCCCGGTGATCGGCGCAATCAATGGCGTCGCCATCACCGGCGGATTCGAACTGGCGCTCGCGTGTGACTTCCTGGTCGCTTCCGAACACGCCCGCTTCGCCGACACCCACGCGAGGGTTGGCATCATGCCGGGTTGGGGACTCACCGTGAACCTCGCCGAGGCCGTGGGTGTGCGGCGGGCCAAGGAGCTGTCCGCCACCGGAAACTTCCTCGACGCCACGACGGCGTGCGAGTGGGGTCTGGTCAACCACGTCGTGCCCCACGAGGAGCTGATGGCGGCCGCAACGCGGCTGGCCAGGGATGTGGCCGAGGCCGAGCCGGCCGCAGTCCAGCACGTGCTGGCGACATACGACGCGGCGGCGGACTGCACGAGGGCGGAGGCGTTCCAGATGGAGGCGCGGCGCAGCGGCGAGTGGCTCACCTCGCGCGGAGGTGGTGACCTCGACGCGGCACGCAAGGCCGTTACCGAGCGGGGTCGACGCCAGGTGTGATCCCCCGGCCTCGCGACGTGGCGGCACGGAGCTGCTCGAGCTGCGATTCGGTGCCGATGGCGATCAGTATCTGACCACCCTCGAGCGGCGTATCGCTGGCCGGGTTGGTGGTGAACGAGCCGTCCCGGTTCCGCATGGCCAGTACGAGCGCTCCCGTGCTGGCGCGCAGGTGGGCGCCGCCGAGTGTGTGCCCGACGAGCGGTGACCCCTCCGGCAGTTCCACCTCGGCCAACTGGAACTCGATGCCGCCCTCGTGCATCACCACGTCCACGAACTCCGACACGTGCGGCTGGGCGACCAGGGCTGCCATGCGTGACCCGCCCAACTCGTGAGGGTTGACCACGCGGTCGGCGCCGGCGCGCAGCATCTTCTCGGCTGTCGACTCCGCGCGGGCGCGGGCCAGGATGAACGTGTCCGGGTTGGCCGCGCGGGCCGAGAGCACGACGAACAGGTTGTCGGCGTCGGTGGCCAGAGCCGCGATCAGCGTGCCGCAGCGCTGCAAGCCCGCAGTGGTCAGCGCTGCGTCGTCAGTGGCATTGCCCAGGACGTGGGGGTACGGACATGTGGCCAGCTTGGCCGCGTCGCTGTCGATGACGACCAGGTCGGCGGTTGCACTGAGGTGATCCGCGAAGGACTGACCGACCCTCCCCCATCCGCACAGCACGATGTGGCCCGACATCTGGGCGATTGACTTGTCCATTCGACGCCTCCCGAATGTCTTTTGCAGGTGTCCCTCGACGATGAACTCGACCACCTGACCGACCGAGAACACCATCGCGGCGAACCCGAGGAAGATGATCACGATCGTGAACCACTTCTCTGCGCTGCCGAACTGCTCGACCTCGGTGAAACCGACCGTCGAGATGGTGATCACGGTCTGGTAGACCGAGTTGACCAGCCCGAAACCGAGCAGCAGGTAGCCGACCAGGCCCAGCACGAGCACTCCTGCAACAAGCAGGAGTGAGATCCAGAGTCGGCGCAGTGGCGTCACGCCAGGCGAGCCCTCACCGATGCAACGGTCGCCTCGAGGTCGCGGCGCAGGGCGCCTTCATCGGTGACCATGTCGGCGCTGACGTAGTCCGCCAGCGGCAGCATGAGCGAGACGCTGGCGATCGAAGCCCCGCCGTACTCTGCAGCGCGCACGGTGATCTCGCCATGTTCTCCGGTACCCGCGTCCATGGAGCCCGCGTAGGTGGTTGACGTGCATGACACATCGAGGTCGACATGACCGTCGCGCACTGCCATGTCCGCCCCGGTGACCCGACCGACCGAGACCTCGACGGTGGTGTTGTCAGCCGCGCGGAACGACATGTCGTGGCGGTCGCCAGTGTCGTCGCGGTTGACGGCTTCGAAGCCCTGGGCGGCAGCAGCCGCCGCAACTGCACCGGTGATGGCCTGGTCCACCGAGTCGACGATGGCGGCCGCGTCGGCGCGGGCACGGCTGCGGCGGATCAGCTCGGCGAAGGCCGTGCCGTGCACCGGGTCCAGGCCTTCGGCGGCGCCGGAGGCCCGGTAGCCCACCTGGGGACCGGTGTCGACCGCGACGAAGTCGGCAGGAGTCACCTCGACCGCCGGCACCTCGATCGCGCCTTCGGTGCCGAACGGCTCGGTGGTGGTGGCGCCCACTCCGAACACGCCGGCGTCCTCGCCGGCAACATCGGCGGCAACCGTCTCACCTGCGAGCTGCACCGCGTCCTGACCCTCGGCGGGGTTGGGGGCGAAGCTCGACGGAGCATCCTCTGAGGTGACGGCCCCGAAAGCTGCGGGCGAGGGATCCGGTGAGATGTCGGGCTGCGCACTGACGGTCTCCTCGGCCTGGTACGCGCCTGTGGAGTAGTCCTGGCCAGGCGAAGCCGCAGCAGGGTATCCGCCTCCCGACTGGCCATAGCCGTACTCGTAGCTCTCGTACTGCCCGGCCGGCGGCGCAGCGGGCGCGGGCTCCGCCGGGGCCGGCGCCTCGACCGGGGGCGCGAATGCCGTCGGTTCGGGTTCCGGAGCCGGAGCCGGGTTGCGTCGCCGCTCGATTTCGGCGGCGATGCCGGCGTGGCCGGACATGGTGGTCCAGTCGGCCATGCCCGGCCACCACACCGGCGTGTTGTCGTTGAGACGCCCTGCGACCACCTCGCTGATCAGGAGTTCGAGCGTGTAGGGACCGCGCTGGTCATCTGGGCCGACCACCACGTAGGCCTGAGGCTGGTCGAGTGCTGGCAGATCTGTCATGCCTTGAGCCTGCCACAGCAGCGGCCCGCCTGTAACCTCCGGCCGATGGAGGACCAGCTCGACGCCCAACAGCGCGAGTTCCGGCAGCTGATCAGGGACTTCACGGACCGCGAGGTTCGCCCGGTTGCCCGAGAGATGGAACAGTCGGGCACCTACCCGACCGAGATAGTCGAGAAGATGGCCGCCATGGGCCTGTTCGGCCTCACGGTGCCCACCGAGTGGGGAGGCCTCGGCGTCGACACCGTCACCCTCGCCCTGGTGTTCGAGGAGCTGTCGAGAGGCTGGATGGGGATCGCCGGCATGATCGGCAGCCACGGCATGGCGTGCAAGCTCATCGCGGTCCACGGCACCGAGGAACAGAAGGCGCGCCACCTGCGATCACTGGCATCCGGCGAGAGGCGATCCGGCCTGGCGCTGACAGAGCCCGACGCCGGCTCGGACCTGCAGGGCATCAAGACCCGAGCGGTGCGCGACGGCGATGAGTACGTGGTGAGTGGCACGAAGACCTGGATCACCAACGCACGCCACGCCGACCCGCTGCCGCTGCTGGTGAAGACCGATCCGGACGCATCACCGTCGCACCGGGGCATGTCGATCCTGCTCGTGTCCGCCGACACTTCCGGGATGACGATCACAAGGGATCTCGGCAAGCTCGGCTACAAGGGCCCGGAGACCTGCGAGGTCGTGTTCGACGAGGCCCGGGTGCCGGTCGGTGACCTGCTGGGGGGCGTCGAGGGGACAGGGATGTCCCAGGCCATATCCGGACTGCAGACCGGCCGGGTCAACATCGCGGCCCGGGCGGTCGGCGTTGCGCACCGGGCGCTGGAGGAAGCCCTGTCCTACTCCGGTGATCGGGAGGCCTTCGGTCGCCCGATCGGAGAATTCCAGGCCGTGCAGCTCAAGCTCGCCGACATGGCCACCAAGGTGCAGGCCGCGCGTTCGCTCACCTGGTGGGCGGCCCGCAGGCTCGACAGCGGTCACGACGCCGCCACCGAGTCTGCAATGGCCAAGCTCTTCGCCTCGGAAGTGGCGCTGGAAGCAAGCCTCGAGAGCATGCGGGTCCACGGCGGATACGGCTACTCCACCGAGTTCGAGGTGGAGCGGCTGTACAGGGATGCGCCACTCATGGCGATCGGCGAGGGTACCAACGACATCCTTCGCACCGTGATCGCCAAGGGGCTGCGCTCACAAGGGATCCCGTGACGGTTGCGGGCCTGAGCGCTCCCGCGCGCTGCGGCTACAGCCCCCAGAACTCGGTGATCTTGTCGACAGCCACGTAATTGGGCGAGTTCTCTTCACCGGGCCACTGGTGCCCGAAACCCTCCAGCACGTCGAACCGCACGCTCGTGCCACCCTCGCAGCCACCGTCCTGGAACGACATCACGCCGTTGACCTCGAAGCCCTTGGGGTCGTCGCACCCCGCCGCTGCGGCCATGTCGAGAAGCGACTGCTCCACCGACGGCACCTCGGGCACGTTGGTGAGGCTCGACTCACCACCGAGCACCGGTACCACCGGGTCGTCTCGACCGGACACCTGCAGGAAGTCGACCGAGCCGTCTGGCTCGCAATCCGAGAAGTTGGTGCCGGCAACCGACGCCGCCCCTGCGAGCAGGCCGGGGGCGAGGCAGGCATACAGGAACGTGAACATCCCGCCGTTGGAGAAGCCGGCCATGTAGATGCGCTCGGGATCCACGTTCTCCTCGGCGACCATCTGGTTGATCAGCGCGTCGATGAACGCCACGTCGTTGACGTTGTCGCCGACGGCAGCCCCGCAGCAACGTCCGGCGTTCCATGATTCATCGAACCCCTGGGGAAACGCGGCCACGAATCCCCGGTCGCGCGCGGCTCGCGGCCACTCGGTCTCCTGGGCAAAGGACAGGCCGTTGCCTCCGAGGCCGTGCAGCACAACCACCAGCGGCAGCTTCTCGACGGGATCGTCACGGTGCCCCTTGGGGGCCACGACGACGGCGTCGCGTCCGTGCTGGCCATCGATCTCGACGATGCCCACGTCCACACCGTCGACGCCCACATCCGTGCCGAACCAGCTGCAGGAGCCCGCGACCAGCGCGACGAACAGCACGGTGGCTGAGGCGGTGAGGCACCTGCGCATGGGCCGAGGGTAGGGACCGCGCCGTTCACGCCCAAACGCCAGCCCTTGCATCGCCACAGGTTGGCTCAGGCGGAGAGCTGGATGCGGATGCCGCCCGGCGTGGTCGCCGCCATTGCAGCGCCGGCGGCCTCGACGGAGCAGCCGGCATGCGCGAGCGACTCCGCCACGGCCGACGGGTCGGCCACCCGGTACCGCAGTGCCCACAGGCCACCCGCGAGGTGGTCGGAAGCCACGGATTCACCGGGGTCCTCGCTGAACTCGAGCAACTCCAGTCGCAGCGGGTCCACCGCTTCGCCGGAGAGCATCGTCATGCGGATGGGTACCGGTGACCGGGGCAGGTCCAGGTATGTCGACACCTCGGGCTCGGTGAACGCCAGGTCCATGCCCTTGGTGAGGCCGACGCCCGACAGCAGCGCTGCCTCATCGTCCATCGAGTCGACCGACCACACCACCGAATGGCCTTCGGAGAACAGCCGGCCGTCATCGGCGTCGAGCAGCGACCCCCGACGGTGGGTGGACTCCACCAGCACGACCGCCAGGCCGTCGGGCCCGGTGACCAGGCACTGGCGCATCGTGACGGGGCCCACAGCAAGAGTGCCGACCGGGCCATGCGCCAGGCCGGTGAACCGCAGGTGTTCGAGCGCGTCGTCCATCGAGGAGGTGTAGATGTCGAACGCACGCGGGCGCCGCTCGAAGTCAGCCGGAGCGTTGCCCGGTTCGTCGCAGTCGACCACCCACACGCGTGAATGGTCGGTGCCGTCGGTGCCGAGTTCGACCTCGGTGGTGGCACGATCCAGCCCATACAGACCCGACGCGGTGTCGGCGTCGACGGCGTGGCGGGCCACCTCCGCCAGCCCGAACGCGCCAAGGAAGGCGATCACGGCATCGGGATCGGTTGCGCCGACGACCAGGCCGGCCGCCGAGACGTCGAGTGTGCCGCTCACGGGTGCGTTCGGGTCAGGAGGGCTCGAAGGTGAGCTCGCCGAACAGGAAGTACGAGGTCTGGTCACCGTCCAGCACACGCCACACGGCAGACATCGTGTGGTTGTCGTCGATGATGAACTCGCGGCCTGCGACCTTCAGCGCCGTGCCGTGCACGTGCTGGGAGGTGTAGAGCGCCCGCCCATAGGCAGTTGCGTTGCCCCACACATCGGGCCCGTCGTAGGTGTGCAGGTTGCCGTTGCGGTAGCGGTCGAAGCTCCACTCGTGCTCCAGCAGGCCGCTTATCTGCACGTTCTGGCGGGCTCGCAGCAGCGTCGTGGGTTCGTGCTCGATGCGCACATCGACCTCGCCTGCGGGCTTCTGGTCGCCGTCATAGGCGTGCATGCGGCCCATCCAGGCTCCCTTGGTCTTGGCCGGGAGCGTATGGGGCGTCTTGCCGTTGACCCGCTCGGAGGCGCACCAGGCGTCGATGCGCTCCTTGGTCTCCGCGTTGGTCTCGTAGTCGAAGGCCACCTTGTAGATGCCGTTGAACACGCACATGATCTTCGGGCCCTCGTAGAGCAGCGACGAGTACACCTGGGTCTCGCCGTCGTCGAGGATGTGCACCATCGTGCGCAGATCGGCCTGCCACGCCGGTGAGTAGTAGTGGGCATCGACCAGGGCGCCGTAGGGCTGGCCCGCACCGTAGAAATCGGGACCCATGTAGATGCGGTCCTCGTCGGAGTCCTTCACGCCGAACGCGAACTCCACGACCTCGAGGCGTGGCCGCAGCGGGCCGATGCCGTCGAAGAGGGTGTTCATGAAGTAGGTCGTGTCGCCGTCCTCGAAGACGGACGACCGGTTGACCTTGATGTAGCCGGTGTGGTTGCCCTCGGAGTCCCACACCGAGGGGTTGCCGTACCACTCGCCCTCGATGCGCTCCTGCCAGTCAGAGGAGGTGTCGCTCGTCTCTTCGCTCATCCGTTTTCCCTTCCGGCGTCGCGAACCGATTCGCGAAGTGTTGTTGCCTGGTCCTGGCCGAGGAGCCGGGCAATGATGTCCCACACCGGGTCGACCTCGGTGCTGAAGATCGTGTCGCGGCTCTCGGCGTCGCGCTGCGCGATCCGTGCGCCGTCCCAGTCGTTCGTGACGCTGTCGGGCACGCCGGCCTCGACGAGGCCGAACCAGTGGTTGCGGTACTCGGCGACGATGTCGCCCACTTCCTCGAACGCCTCGGGCGTTGCGCGGTTGGCCATCATCCAGCTCGACATGACCTGCCACTGGAGCGGCTGCAGGTCGGCCGGTGTCACGCCATCGATCGCCAGACCGCGGGCGCGGGCGTCGCTCAGCGGCACGTAGACGTGCTCGAGGTAGCGCGGGTTGACCCCGGGGTCGAGCCGCGGGTTGAGGTCGAGGTGGAATGCGAGCACGTCGCCACCGCCCGCCTCGGGCGGGAGCTTGGTCTGCACGGAGTCGAGCGTGAAGTGCGGCACCGGGCTCTCGGCCGGGGTGAACGCGTAGATCATGTGCGAGTCGAGGCCGATCATCGGCACCACGATGCCCACGTAGACCATCGTGGCCACGCCGTCGCGCTCCCAGCGGCGCAGTTCGCCGACCGGATCCGGCGACATCTCACTGGTGAGCGTCATGGCCGGCCCACCGTCGTCGGCGCGCACCTCGGTGAGGTCGAGCTGGGCGGCGATGGTGTTCATGTTGTGGTCACACAGTGCGTGCGACGGGCGGTCAGCCATTGGCGGGCTCCTCGGTACTCGAATCGGGCCGGTCCGCCGCACCTTCGTCTATCTCGTCGGGCGGTGTCTCCGAATCGTCGGCGCCCGGCTTGTGCTTGCCGGCGGCGAGCTGGCGGGCCCGGATGGCCGCGTGTGACTCGACCTCCTTGAGCACCCATGCATTCTCGAGGTCCGGGTGTTCCTTGCGTGCAGGTGACGGGATGACGGTGTACTTGCGCTTGTCGTCCGTGGTGACGATCTGGTGGGGCTGGATGCCCCAACCGCGGTCATACGCGTTGGCCCGCCACCGGCGAAAGGCCAGCGACACCTGGTCGGACTTCACGTTGAGCTCACTGGCGATGTCGAAGGGAACCAGCTCGGGGGTCTGCGCCTCCACGGTCGCCTGGTCCTCATAGAAGATCTTCATCGTGCGGCGGTAGGTGTCGGCGTCGGCGCGCAGCAGGCTGATCTGCCAGGGCTTGGTGAAGAAGTTGCGGCCGGTGATCCAGCGTGACGCAGTGGTGTTCTCGTCGATGGGCACGTGCGCGGTCCAGATCTTCATGCTCCCGAGCGGCAGCTTGACCTCGAGCATCGAGACGTTGGGGAACATGATGCGCACCG
This sequence comes from Actinomycetes bacterium, assembly GCA_024222295.1. Lineage (NCBI taxonomy): Bacteria > Bacillati > Actinomycetota > Actinomycetes > Actinomycetes bacterium. Next base: position 239,812 of record JAAEPF010000024.1, on the reverse strand, counting down.
ACGAGTTGACCGGCGGCTTGTCCTTGCCCCGGTTGATCAAGCTCCAGAGTCCCTTTGACGGTGGCGCGACGAGGTCGACGGTGGCCTCGATCATTCGCAGGTACTCGCCGTCGTCGCTCCAGGTCTCCACGATCTCGTGCTCGGGCACCTCGGGACTGTCGGGGTTGCCGAAACTGCCGGCGTGCACGAAGGGCGCGTGGGCAATGTCGGCGCCGTTCTCGATGACCCGCTCGATGTTGGCGTTCCACACGAACTCGCCCTCGACCATGCGGTAGCCGTCGGCGGTTGCGTCAGGGGTCTCCTCGAGACCGGGCAGCTCGGGCATCGGGGGCCGCTCGTCCTCGGACAGGTCGCCGAGGAATGCCCAGATGAAGCCGTAGCGCTCGACCGACGGGTAGGTGTCGGTGCGGGCCTTCCTGGGGATGGCCACATCGGAGCTGGCGGCCGGGATGCGCACACAGGCGCCGGCGTCGTCGAACTGCCACCCGTGATATGGGCAGACAACGCAGTTGTGGCCGTTGACGCCCTTTTGCACCCATCCGCCGGCGAGCGAGCCGCCGCGGTGAACGCACAGGTCCGACTGCACCACCGGCTTGCCGCGGTCGTCGCGCCAGACGACGAGGTTCTCCTCCATGATCCGGACCTTGACCGGCTGGTCGCCGACCTTCGATCCGTGCTGGATTGCGTACCAGAAGTTCTTGAACATGCTCAGCTCCCGGGTCGATCGAGCTGGCGCTCGGCACCCCACAGGGCGCCGACCAGCCTCGCTGTCAGTTCCTCTCCGTAGTACCGCTCACCGACGACGTTGGCGGGGTCGGTCTCGGCGATCAGGCGCCGCACGTGCAGGTCGCGCTCGGCAAGGGCTTCGCGCTTGTCTGCCGGGACGGCGTCAGCCGCGTCGACCATGGCGAGCCAGTCGGTGACCCGCTGCTCGGCAAGGCGGGCGATCTGGTCGATGCGCACGGCACGCTGCTCGCCCTCATCGGCATCGGTGCAGACGAAGCAGTAGCCGGTCTCTGAGACCTGCTGGCGCACGACGAGCGTGCGGCTGGTGAAGTACGACAGCCCCTCGTCGGCCTTCAGGTCGAGGAACCGTTCGTTGGTGGGTTCGTAGTACTTCTGCAGGTAGTCGTAGTCGACGCCCATGTCCACCCGCGGCATGTAGTCCTGGTAGAACCACAGCGTCGGTAGCGTGCCCCAGGCGAAGCCGAGGTGGGGCACGTCGATGTCGGGGCCGAGCCAGCAAGTGAGGTGCATGTTGGTGAACCCGGTGCCGGGATCGCCCATCCATGAGTGGATCATCCAGTCCATCTTCGGCCCGGAGTAGGCGTTGAGGACGCCGCGCCAGCCGTCATCGGGGCCGTAGGTCTCCAGGTCCGCGTAGCCGGGATCCACTTCGAGCTCGAAGTGGTCGCGGATCCTGTCTGCCTGGGCCGACATGATCGACCACAGCGCGTCGAACGTGGCCTGGTTGTCTACCTCACCCGACTCGTCGAGGATGTTGACGACGGTGTTGAGCGTGTCCCCCATGTGCGCCTCCGCAGCGTGCTGGCGAGCCACCGTTCCGCTTGTCGGAACGATGTTTCCGTACAATACCCCCGAGGTACCCGGGGCCGTCAACCGGTTGCTATACGTTATACCACTACAGGAGAGATCACCCAGATGGGATCACCGGACATGGCCGCGACGACATTGCACCGCAGCTACCTCTACGTCCCGGGCGACCGACCGGACCGCCTCGAAAAGGCTCTCGCCAGCGCCGCCGACGCCGTGATCGCCGATCTCGAGGACGCAGTGGCACCCGCAGGGAAGGCCGAGGCCCGCAGCGCTATCGCTGAGGTACTCCGCTCCGACCGCGCGGATGGGCCCGAGGTGCTGGTGCGCATCAACAACGATGACCAGCTGGGTGAGGACCTGGCGGCCGTGATCGGAGCGGGCGTGGGCACCGTCTACCTGCCCAAGGCAGACAGCGCCTCATTGGGGCGACTCCTCGCCGAGCTGGGCCCGTCGGACACCCAGGTGGTCGCGCTCATCGAGTCCGCCCGCGGCCTGCTCGATGCAGCCGCCCTCGCCGCAACGTCCGGGGTGCGCAACCTCGCGATCGGCGAGGCCGACCTGACTGCCGAGCTCGGCATCGAGCCATCGGATGACCGCCGAGAGATGTGGCCGCTTCGCTCCCAGCTCGTGGTGGCGTCCGCAGCCGCCGGAATCGACCCGCCCACCGGGCCGGTCAGCACCGACTTCCGCGACCTCGACGACCTGCGCGAGGACACCGAGGCCCTGCGACGCGCCGGCTTCGTCGCCCGCTCGGCCATCCACCCCGCGCAGCTGGAGGTGATCAACGAGGTCTTCACGCCGAGCGACGCAGAAGTGCAGCGGGCCTCGCGGCTCGTGGAGTTGTTCGAGGAATCGGTCGCACGCGGCGACGGCGCCTGCGTGGATGACGAGGGACGCATGGTCGACGAAGCCGTCGTGCGCTCCGCGCGGCGCGTGCTGGCAAGAGGACGCCGAACGCCGTAGTTGGTAGGTCTCTCAGCGGAACACCGTTTCCATGGTTGGTCCGAAGCCCTATGCTCATGCGAGCATGGGAAGATGGAATCGGCGACAAGGGGACCAGCCATGATCAACGCACGCACGATGCTCGCAGCCGGCTTGGCCGCAGCGGCAATGCTCTCCGGCTGCGCCAGCGCCACGGAGGTCACAGCCAAGTCCGCGGAACGCGAGGCCGCCCCCGAGGAGACCACCAGCTCCACCGCGGCACCCACCACCGCCGCGCCCACCACCGCCGCACCCACCACCGCCGCACCCACCACCGCCGCGCCCACCACCGCGGCGCCGGCGGCGGAGCCCGAGTCGCTGAGCTGGTCACCGCCCGACGGTACACCCGGCCCCCAGATGTTCACGCTCGACACCTATGACGTGAAGGCAGGCGACATGGTCACCGCCACCGTCAGCGGCTTTGCACCCAACGTGTCACTCGGTAGCGGCTTCGTGGGTGTGTGGCCCCCGAGCGGCGTGCCCGATGAGGACCACCTGCCGAGCTACATCCCCGCCGTCGCGACCACCGACGCCAGCGGCAACGCCACTATCGAGATCGAGATACACGAAGTGTGCGGCAAGGGCGACTGCTACCTGTCGATTGCCGACGGCATCGGGTTCAACGCCTGGTACGCAGCACGCCAGCTCAACTACGTCGGCTGAGCAGCCTCGCAGGCCCGACCTGCGCCCGGTCAACCAGTCCCTATCCTCGACTGCGTGACCCACAAACCGGCCGCGCTACTAGCCGCAGCAATCGCTGCGCTTGGCCTGCTGGCATCCGCATGCACGCCGGGCGACGATGCAGCGGACGGCACAGATGACGAGACGACCACCGCGCCGAGCACCCGGCCACCCGCGGCCAGCGCGCCGCCCGAAACGCTGGCCCCGGGTGAGGCAGGCCCCGAGGAACCTCCCGAGGTCGAATGGGTGGTGCAGGTCGGCAGCGCAGACAACGACGGGCTCGAGTCGGTGGCAGCGCGCGACGACGAGCTGGTTGCGGTCGGCTGGTCAGAAGGCGACCTGGGCGGCACCCCCTCGGGAGGAACGGACGCCCTGGCGGTGACGGTCGGCACCGATGCAGAGGTGAGGTCCTCCAGCCTGCTGGGCAGCAGCGGCGACGACCGCGCTGCCGCGGTTGGCTCCGGCGCATCCGGCACGATCAGTTGCGGCTCCACCTCGGGATCGCTGTCCGGTCCGCCGACCGGACCGACCGACGCGTGGTGTGCACCCGTGCTCGGCGACGGTGCCCTCGGACCGGTCCACCAGCAGGGCGGCACCGAAGCCGACGTTCTGCACGCAGCAGCCATGACACCCGAGGGCGACGACGGCTATGCGGCCGGCGCCACTGCCGGGCTCTTCCCCGGGGCCTCCGACAGCTCCTCGGGGTTCCTCGGCGCCGGCGACGCCCTCATCTGGAAGGTCGACGCGAGCGGAATCCCCGTCTGGATCCGCCAGTTCGGAACCGCCGCGGCCGACGAGGCCACGGGCGTGGCCGCCACGCCCGACGGTGACGGAATCGTGACCGGCTCCACGCTCGGCGACCTCGACGGTCCCTCCGCCGGCGGGGTCGACGGGTTCGTCTCGCGCTATGACCCCGACGGCCTCCCCCGCTGGTCCAGGCAGTTCGGCTCGGCCGGCGACGACACCGCTGCTGACGTGGCCGTCGGCGGTGAGCCGGCACGCGGGACCGAGACCTTCGTGGTCGTGGGCAGCACCACAGGCAAGGTGGCCCCCGCCCTCGGCGGCGAGCTGACCGACCAGCTCGACGCGCCCCGCGCCGATGGCGGCGAACCCGCCCCCTCCAACGCCGGCGGCGACGATGCGCTCGTGGCGGCATTCGACGCCACGGGCGACCCCGTGTGGACCACGCAGCTGGGCACCGCGACCGACGACACCGCAACGGCGGTATCGCTGGACGGCTCGACGGTCCTGGTGGGCGGCACCACCTCTGCGAGCCTGGCGACCAACGGCACCCCGGCCGCCGGGGGAATCGACGGATTCCTGGCGGCGGTCGACCGCGACACCGGCCGGCTGCGCTGGATCACGCAGTTCGGCAGTCCCGAGGACGACCGGGTCACCGGGCTCGCGGTCACCGAGGACGGCCTCGTGGTGCTGTCGGGCACGACCAGTGGCCAGATGGGCGAGGACCCGCCGGCCGGTGGCACCGACGGCTTCCTGATCGCGTTCCCGCTGCCCTCGGCAGGCGGATCCGTCGCATCAGCTCTTTGATCCCCGGTACAATCCACACCCCCACACCCCCGCCCGGAGGCCAAGTGGATCGCATGAGCACCATGGACGCCGAGTTCCTCCACCTGGAGGACTCCGTGTCGCATATGCACATCGCCGGGATCTGCACCTTCTCGGACCCGCCGCCGGCGTACGACGAACTCGAGGCGATGGTTGCCTCGAAGCTCCACGAGATCCCCCGCTACCGCCAGCGTGTGCGCAACGTGCCCTTCGAGCTCGGGCGCCCCGTCTGGGTTGACGACCCACACTTCAGCCTGCGGTACCACCTTCGCCACACCGCCCTGCCTCCGCCCGGGGACGAGGAGCAGCTCAACCGGCTCATGGGTCGACTCATGTCCCAACCGCTCGACAGGAGCCGCCCGCTGTGGGAGGCATGGCTGGTCGAAGGCCTGTCAGATGACCGCTGGGCACTGATATTCAAGCTCCACCACTGCATGGTCGATGGCGTCGCCGGCGTTGCACTCCTCGAGGCGCTGCTGGACCTCGAGGCCGACGCCAGGCCCGGCGAACCGGAACCATGGACTCCCCAACCAGAGCCTGCGGCTCCGGCATTGGTGCTCGATGCCTGGGCAGGCGCGGCACAGACGGCTGTCGGCTGGATCGAGTCCATCGTCGGAGCGGCCCGCGACCCGTTCGCCGGACTGCGGCGCGTCGGAGAGCTGGGAGCGGGGCTGCTGCACATGGGCGAGCACCTCAGCAGCACCCCGGAGTCATCCCTGGAAGGACCGATCGGACCCCACCGCCGGTGGACCCACAGCACGGTACCGCTGGAGAGGATCAAGGACGTCGGCCACACCCTCGGCGGCACCGTCAACGACGTGGTCCTCACCGCGATCACTCTCGGCTACCGTGACCTGCTCGTCGCGCATGGCGACGATCCCCGCGATGTGGTCGTGCGGTCACTGGTGCCGGTGTCGGTGCGTGACGAGGCAGGCGAGGGCGTACTCGACAACCGCGTGTCGGCGTTGCTGCTCGAACTGCCTGTCGACGACGACGAGCCACTCGAGCTGTTCGCCGAGGTGCGGCGCCGGATGGGTGACCTCAAGGGCTCCCACATGGCCGAGTTCGGCGCCGCGTTCCAGGAAGCCGGCGACCTCGCCCCGCCGGCGGTGATCGCCTCGCTCACCCGACTGGGCACGCTGAGCCAGCACCGGCTCACGCAGCGCTCGGTGACCACCGTGACCACCAATGTGCCCGGACCGCAGTTTCCGCTCTACTGCCTCGGCCGCGAGATGCTCGAATACATGCCGTTCGTGCCGATCATGCACGGCGCGAGGGTGGGCACGGCGATCCTCTCCTACAACGGGCGTGTCTGCTTCGGACTCACCGGCGACTACGACTCCACCCCGAAGCTCGACGTGCTGGCCGACGGGATCGTGCGCGGCATCGACCGGCTGCACGAACTGACCTGATCAGCGCGCGTCCTTGACCAGAGGACCGCGCAACTCCGGGCGCCGCCCGAACACGAGATCTGTATCGGTCGTGATCAGTTTCTCGGCAGCCCGGGCGGGGTGAAGGGTGGCTCGGAGATCGGTGTCTTGCGCACCTGCCAGGTGTCGCACCGGCTCGTTGATCGTGCGGTCAAACGGTGCCGGACGGTCCGGACGCGACCACACCGCGTTCTCCGGCGGGTCGAACGCACCGGCTCCTCCATGAGCGCCATGCCTGCTGGCAGCCACGAGGCACACCCTGTTCTCGGCGGATCGCTCGGGTAGCACCAGCTTCAGGTCAGTTGCCTCGGCGGCGCTGAACGGCACCGCCAGCAGCTCTGAACCGCCCAGCACGGCGAGTCGCCCGGCTTCGGGCACGAGGGCATCGTCGCCGACCAGCACCGACAGGCGGCCGAACGCAGCGGCCAGGACCTTGACCCGGCCACCGAGCACCTCCTGCCAGGAGCGGTGTCGCTCCGGCACATGAAGGGCCGGCTGGTGGACCTCCACACCGTCCGCGCTCAGCACCAATCCGACATGGGCGTACGCAGGCTCACCGGTACCGGGGCCGGCAGCTCCGTCACGGTGGTCACCTTCCACGACCGAGGTCACCACGTGCGATCCGGTGCCACTCAGTGCGGCGGTGATCGACTCCACCAATGCGCGGCCGGCCAGTGCGGCTGCGGCCGGGTCACCGACGATGCCCGCGGCCTCGGAGGCCAGTTCGGGCAGCACGATCAATTCGGCCCCATCTGACGCGAGCCGCTTCACTGCATCGGCGAGGGCTTCGATGTCGCCGCAGTGGTCCTGCAGCGCGGCCACCTCCACCGTGTCGGCACCGGTCGCAGGAAGCGGCTCCACCGGCTGTGCGACGGGCCCGTACAGGTCCGGGCGACGAAGACCGAGCAGGTTGGTTCCGTCGGGGCGCCTGCGTTCACCGGCCGAGGCCACCTCGATGTCGGCGGTGATGATCGCCTCACCATCGGCGGGCGCCATCACCAGCACCGTTCCGTCGGGAGCAACGACCTGGCTCTCTCCCGCGCCCGTGAATGTCTCGGGTGGCACGTCGAGCGCACCGGAGAACTCGGCGAGGCGGTGCTCGGGAAGCAACGGGCCGACCTTGCAGCACGCGACGATCCACACGCCGTTCTCGGCGGCACGAACCGGCACGTGCAGCGATGCTTCGTCGAGGGCGAACGAGTTGAGGCTGTTGCAGAGGATCTCCGCACCGTCCACTGCGAGGGCGCGGGCGGTCTCGTTGACCACTCCGTCCATGCAGCAGTACATGCCGATTCGGCCGAGCGGCGTGTCGATCACCGGCGACACCGAGTCGCCACCGGAGAGGTAGGTGCGCTCGGCGCCCATGAGCACGTGCTTGTCGGCCTGGGCCACAAGCCCGTCGGTCGGCGAGAAAAGCATCTGGGTGATGGTCATCCGTGGCGGTGTGCCGCCCTCGGCAGGCGACCTGCGCACCGTTGCGTTGGCCACCACCCACATGTCGCCGGCGGCCGCCGCGGCGGCCAGGGCGGTCACGAACGCATCGTCGGGATCAGCAACGTCGATCGCGACCTGCCATGCGTGGTCGGCCGACTCGTAGACAGAGAGGTGGTTGCCGAACTCGGGCAGCACGACCAGGTCTGCCTCGCGCTCGGCTGCGGCGCCGACCATCCGCACGAGCGTTTCGATGTTGGCCCCGACGTCCGGGCCGATCTCGCACTGCGCGGCGGCCACGCGAACGGTGCGCCGCTGAGTGCTCACGACTGGCCGGCCGACGTCGGGAAGTTGCCCGCCTTTGCCAGCAGACCCGGGGTGCCGTGCTCGAGTGACTCCTCCATCCACGGCACGGACGCGATCAGGGCATCGAGGTCCACGCGGGTGTCGTAGCCCATCCGCTCCAGCAGGTAGACGAGATCCTCGGTGGGGATGTTGCCAGTGGCGTTGGGTGCGAAGGGGCAACCACCGATACCGGCCATCGACGAGTCGAGCACCCTCACGCCGGACTCGACCGCGGCCGCGGCGTTGGCGAGTCCGGTGTTTCGGGTGTTGTGGAAGTGACAGCGCAGTGTGGCGTCGCCGAGCAGCGGAGTCACGGCCTCGATGCGCTCGCTCACGTCGGTCGGCACGGCGACGCCTATCGAGTCCGCCAGCGCGATCTCGTCGGGGCGGTGTTCGGCGATCGAGGAGACGACCTCGGCAAGGCGGGCGACGGGCACCTCGCCCTCATAGGGGCAGCCGAAGCTCGCAGCGACCGTCACCGAGGTTCGCAGCCCGGCCTCGTGCGCGGACTGCGCGATGTCCGCCCACACATCCACCAGACCGGCCGTGTCGGTGCCCTGGTTCTTGTTCGCGAACGTGTCGGTGGCCACCACCACCACGTTGATCTCGTCCACCTTCGTCTCGACCGCACGGTCGAACCCACGGCGGTTGAGGACCAGGCCGATGTAGCTGGCATCCAAGTCGCGCGGAACCGCCGCCATCACATCGTCGGCGTCGGCCATCTGGGGTACACGCTTGGGATTCACGAAGCTGACCGCCTCGATCCTGCGGATGCCGGCGCGCAGCGCACGCTCGATCAGTTCGACCTTTGCCGCGGTGGGGAGCAGTGTGGGGTCGGACTGCAGGCCGTCGCGGGGCGAGACCTCGACGATGGTGACCCTGTTCGAATCGGCTTCGGAATCGGCGCCCAACATGTCCTCCTCGCTCGGCTCCCCTGTGCTACCACGGCTTTCCAGCCCGGCGGCCCAACGGGTACGGTGAATGGTAACAGCGTTCCACTGAGCGGAACAGCACGCGGGAACGCACCGATACCGGGCCGAGAGGTGGTTCACATGGCCGACTCAACAGAATCCTCCGAAGCAGGGCAGGCACCACTGTCCGACCTGAGGGTCATCGAGATGGGCCAGCTGCTGGCCGGTCCGTTCTGTGGGCAGTTGCTCGCCGACTTCGGCGCCGAGGTCATCAAGATAGAGCCCCCCGAGGTCGGCGACCCCATGCGCGAATGGGGCCGCGAGAAGTCCGGCGGCAAGTCGCTCTGGTGGCCGGTGGTCGCCCGCGGCAAGAAGTCCCTCACGCTCAACCTCCGCGAGGCAGCCGGCCAGGAAGTCGTGCGCGAACTCGCCAGGAAGGCCGACATCCTCGTGGAGAACTTCCGCCCGGGCACCCTCGAGAAGTGGAACCTCTCCCCCGAGGAACTCCAGGCCATCAACCCGCGCCTCATCATCGTGCGGGTCAGCGGCTACGGACAGGACGGCCCTTATGCGGCCCGACCGGGCTACGGCGCGATCGGCGAAGCGATGGGTGGCCTCCGTGCAGTCATCGGCGAGCCCGACCGACCGCCCTCGCGAGCCGGCATCTCGATCGGCGACACGCTCGCCGCGACATTCGCCTGCGTCGGCGCCCTTGTGGCGCTGCACGCCCGGGAGAACACCGGCAAGGGCCAGGTTGTCGACTCGGCGCTCTACGAGGCGGTACTCGGCGTGATGGAGAGCCTCATCCCCGAATACGAGATCACCGGATACGTGCGGCCCCGCACCGGGTCCATCCTGCCGAACGTCGCCCCCGCCAACGCCTATCCCACCAAGGACGGCAAGGAACACCTGATCTCCGGCAATCAGGATACGGTCTGGAAGCGCCTCGCCGAGGCGATGGGCCGCCCCGAACTCGGCGATGACGCCCGCTACTGCACCCACTCCGCCCGCGGCGAGAACCAGGCCGAACTCGACGCCCTGATCGGCGAATGGTCGGCCACGCTGGATGCAGCCGAACTCGAGGCGCGCCTCAACGAGTTCTCGGTGCCCAACGGCAAGATCTACACCGCACCCGACATGCTCGAAGACGCCCACTTCGAGGCACGCAAGGCGATCGTCCGCCTGGCGCACCCGACCCTCGGTGAGTTCCCGATGCAGAACGTGGTGCCGAAGCTCTCCGACACGCCCGGCGAGGTGCGCTGGGTCGGCCCGGAGCTGGGCGAGCACAGCGACGAGGTGCTCACGGGCGTGCTCGGCAAGTCCGACCAGGAGATCACGAAGCTGCGCGACGCCGGAGTCGTCTGAGCTTCGCACCACCCACCCAAGGGGGATCAGACATGACAGTCCAGGAGCTGAAAGCCGCCGAGCCCGACCGGCCGGCCGGCTACGACAACGTGATCGGCCCCCGGGCCCGTTTCGGTGTGATCGCCCCGTCGACCAACACCACGGTGGAGGCCGACCTCTGGATGATCCGCCCGCGCGACGTGAGCTTCCACACCGGCCGCATGTACATCGGCAGCCCGGTGATCAGGTCGAATGCCGACTTCGAGGGCTTGATCGGTCAGATCCGCGAGTCGATCACGACCGCCGTGCGCGACGTGATGACGTGCTTCCCCACGTACATGCTCATGGGCATGTCCGCCGAGACGTTCTGGGGCGGCGTGAAGGGCAACCAGGCGTTCATCGAACGCATCAAGGACAGCAGCGGACTCGACGTGTCCACAGGCGCCTCGTCGTGCCGGGCAGCGCTCGAGTTCTTCGGCTCCGAGCGGATCGCCGTGTTCTCGCCGTACCAACCGATCGCCGATGAGCAAGTGGGCACCTACTTCCGCGAGGCCGGCTTCGACGTCGCTGCCATCACAGGGCTGCGGTGTCCGTCCGCGACCGCGATCGCCGAGGTGGGTGAGGGCGTCAACGCCGATGTCGTAGCCGACCTCGACGACGACTCCGTCGACGCGATAGTGCAGGTCGGCACCAACCTGAGCTTCGTGAACCAGGCCGCTGAGCTGGAGCGCAAGCTCGGCAAGCCGGTGATCGCCATCAACGTGGCCACACTCTGGCACGCACTGCGGGCTTGCGGGATCGACGACCAGATCAACGGCTTCGGCCGCATCCTCGAGGAGGCCTGATGGCCACCGACACATCCAGCGCAGAGGCGGAGACACTCGACCGGGTGGTGGTGGTCGGCGCAGGTCCCGTCGGCATGTGCACAGCATTGTCGTTGGGACGCTCGGGAGTGCCGGTCACGGTGTTCGAGCTGGGCAATGGCCTGGCCGCGGAATCGCGGGCATCCACCTTCCACCCGCCGACACTCGAGCTGCTCGAGGAGCTGGGGCTCGCGGACGAGGTCATCGCCCGGGGGCTCGAGGCTCCGAAGACCCAGTTCCGTGACCGCAACGCCGGGCCGATAGCCGAATTCGACCTCGGCCACCTGGCGGGCGAGACCGAGTTCCCGTTCCGCATCCAGCTGGAACAGAACAAGCTGGCCGAGATGGTGCTGGCCGTGATCGAGCAAGAGGCATCCATCGGCGAGATCGACGTCGAGGTGCGCTTCGGCTGGCGCAACCTCGGTGTCACCGATTCGACCGATGATTCCGTCACGCTGGGGTTCACCACGGATCCCGCCGACATGGATCCGCGGTTTGTGTTCGATCCCCGGGCAACCAACACCGTCACCGCTCCGTGGGTGGTGGCATGTGACGGCGCCCACTCGGCCACGCGGGAGTCGCTCGGCATCGAACTCGTGGGCGAGACCTACCCCGAGAGGTTCCTCGTGGCATCGGTGACCGAGGAGCTGACCGACCACCTGGCCGACCTCGCGTACGTCAACTACGTTGCCGACCCCGAGGAGTGGCTGGTCCTGCTGCGTACACCCGACCACTGGCGAGTGCTGTTCCCGATCGCCCCTGAAGATGACCGCGACGAGGGTGACTTCACCGAGGACGACGTGCAGCGGCGACTCAATGGCGTGGTCGACCTCGGCCGCCCCTGGGGAATCATCCAGTGGGCGCCCTACATCGTGAACCGCCGTGTGGCCGAACGCATGCGGATCGGCCGGGTGCTGCTCGCCGGCGATGCCGGTCACCAGAACTCGCCACTTGGCGGCATGGGCATGAACTCCGGCATCCAGGACGGCATCTCGGCGGCCCGCCGGTTGGCCGATGTGTGGAACGCCAAGTCCGACGACTCGGTGCTCGACGAGTACGACGAGAACCGCCGGCGCGTGGCCACTGACTACGTCCAGGCGGACAGCCATGCCAACTGGCTGGCCCTTCGCGAGCCCGACCCCGACAGGCGGGCTGCGCTGCAAGAGGAACTGCGGGCCACAGCTGCTGACCCCGACCTGCACAGGGCCAAGGTCCAGCGCTCCGCCATGATCGACGCGATCAGGGCCAACCTCTAGGCGGAGTCCATTCCCAGGTACCCCGCGCGTGGGCGTCGTTGTTCTTCTTCGCCCTGCTGTTCTGGCTCTCGATGGACTACCAGGTGTTCCTGCTGGCCGCGATCCGCGAGCGCTACGGGTCGACGTGCGACACCCAGGTCGCGATCCGCGAAGGCATCGCCCGCACCGGCCGACCGGTCACGAACGCTGCGCTGATCATGATCGTGGTCTTCGTGGCGTTCGGGATCACCGGGCCGATCCCACCCACCGAGCTCGGCATCACCATGGCCGTGGCGGTCGCCCTCGATGCCACGGTCGTGAGGATGATGCTGGTGCCTTCACTGATGGGTCTGCTCGGCGAACGCAACCGGTGGCTGCCGAAGTGGTTGGATCAGCGAATGCCCGAGGTCAGCTTCAAGCACTAGCGCAGGGCCACCGCGCTACCGCGCCAGACTGTGCGCATGGCCGAAGCACCGGTGCCCTCGCTCTCGCTCGAAGCCGTCCGCGCCCAGTGGGTGAGGCGCGCCGGCTTCGCCGAGCCGGTCGGCGGCACCCTGGACCACCTGCTCGACGAGACCGGGTGGCTGCGAACGCTCGGTGGCGTCGACCCAGCACTGGCCTTGCTGGCTCGACGTGCGGACCTGACGCTGGCCGACATCTCGCAGGCCATGGCCGACGGGGGCCTCGCGGTCACCCCGGCAGTTCGCAACTGCATCTACGTCGTGCCGGGCGAGAAGCGAGCGGTCGCCCTCGCGGAGGCCCACAGCAAGTGGGAACGGCGGATCGCCCGCGAAGCTCCGAAAGCGGGGATCCGCGACGGCGAACTCGACGAGGTGGCGCAAGCCGTCCTCGCGGTCCTCGCCGGACCAATGACCACCGAGGCGATCAGCGAGGCGCTCGGCGAGGGTGCGGTGCGCAGCCTCGGCGAAGAGGGCCGGTCGGTGGGCATCTCCTCCACGCTTCCGCCTGCGCTGCGGCTGCTGGAACTCACCGACCGGATACGCCGCCATCCGGTGGACTACCGCATCGACACCGAACGCCACCTGTGGCGCACGGTGGCAGAACCGGCGCCCGACGAGCGACCCGATGAGCAGCGCCGCGCCGAGCTCGTGGCCGACTACGCCCGCCACTGTGGGCCGCTTCACCTCGAGGACTTCACCGCCTGGATGGACTCCTCCAAGCGCGATGCCCGCGCTGCCATCGAGGCGGCGGGGCTGGTCGAAGTCGACGTCGAGGGCCATGGGGCGGCCTGGTGCCACGCCGACCACTTCGATGAACTGGTCAGCGGCGAACCGATCGACCCGCACCTGGTTCGGCTGCTCGGCTTCGAGGACCTGGCACTCGTGGCCCACACACCTGCCGCCTGGTTTGCCGACAAGCACCACGACCTCCGACTGCCTGTCTGGGGGCGGGGCTCACACACCCTCGGCGGCGCCCACCACCTCGCCATGCGAACCGTCCTCATCGGATCCCACATGGCGGGTTTCTGGGCATGGGACCCCGAGCGGAGGGCCGTCGAGGTCGTCGTACTCGAGGCGACTGATGCCGAAGGAACAGAGGCCATCGGCGCCGCCGCCGAGGTCACCACCGCCTTCCTGCGCGAGTCGTTCGGCCACGCTCGGATGACTTCGATCGATGGCGACGCCACCGAGCAAGCGCGTCTGGACGCGCTGCGGGCGATGGTGGACTGATTCAGGCCCCGAGGCGCTTCATCATCTCGACCGCCTCGGCCTCATCGACGACGTCGGCGTACTTGGCGTCGAGGTCGAAGAGGTTGGCCTCATGGGGACCAGGCGCACGATCGCCACAGGCATCGGCCACCACCATCGGCCGGAACCCGTACTGCACGGCATCGACACCGGTGGCCCGGACACAACCCGACGTCGACAGCCCACAGATGACAACGGTGTCCACACCCATCGATGTAAGGGTGGCCGCCAGGCTCGTACCGAAAAAGGCGGACGCATACTGCTTGGTCACCACTACCTCTCCCGGTGCGGGGCGGGGATCCTCGATCCAGTCCGCCAACGGACTGCCACGCTCGAAGCACTCGAGTGCGCCGACCTTGCGGAAGAACATGCCGCCGTCGGCACCACCGGGCTCGAACTCGACACGGGTGAAGATCACCGGGACCCCGGCTGAGCGCGCCCCAGCAACCAGACGGGCGGCCGAGGCACACGCGTCCTCGACGCCTGCGTAGAGCGGGGAGCCAGGATCGATGTATGCCCTGCAAACGTCGATCACCACCAGAGCGGGGTGCTCGCCCCAGCCCAGGCGCCCCTTGAACCCGGCACCCTGGTAGTCAGATTCCAGTTCAGAGTCACCACCGGCCGACATGCACGGCATCCGACCACCTCGGGAGTGGTCAGTCAAGACCGCCGGTATCGGCACCAGCACTCGATGCAGCTCATCAAGTCCTTCTGCACCCTCGACCTGATCAGCGCTGGCCGCGTCATCCTGGGAGTCGGGGTTGGCACACCGAGCGAGGAGCTCGACCTGCGGGGCCACGTCAACGGGTAGCGCGACCCGGTGACAGCGGGGTGTCGGCATGGGAGTTTGGGTGCGAAGCGGCGGCTGGAAACCCCCAGGGGCCGCTTCGGGAGAGGAAGCCCCCCTATCCGGTCCGGTCGGAACATGTTTCGGCCGGACCGGAGGTGGCGCGGTTGCGACAGGAGTGCCACGACCGGCCGGAGGCGTGGCGCGTGGTTGTCGGCGCGGGTCTGCTCAGGTGCCGAAGTCGACCTGTGGGGGCGCCTCGTTGGGCGTGGGTGCGTCGTAGAAGCTGGCCTTGTGCACGCCGGACATGCCCACGAACACCGACCACGGGATCGTGACCATCGTGCGGTTCAGGGTCGCAGCCGCATCGTTGTAGTACTGGCGGGCGAATGCGAGCTGGTCCTCTGTGCGTGTGATCTCGCCCTGCAGCTGCTGGAAGTTCGTCGAGGCCTTGAGGTCCGGGTAGGCCTCGGCCACGGCGAACAGGTTGGCGAGGGCCTGGGTCATCTGCGCATCGGCGGCTGCCTTCTCCCCCACCGAGGATGCCGATCCCGCGGCAGCCCTGGCCGCAGTGACAGCCTCGAGGGTGCCCGCCTCGTGCTGCATGTAGCCCTTGACGGTCTCGACGAGGTTGGGGATCAACTCGGCACGCCGTGTCAGCTGCACATCGATGCCGGCCTCGGCTTCCTCGACCGACACGGACTGGCCGCGCAGGCGGTTGAGGGCGGTCACGACCAGCAGGCCGATGGCCACCACGAGAACCACGATGACTACCAAGGCGATGATCATTGAGACCTCCGGGGGCTGCGGTCAGGCGAAGAGATCCAAGCGTACCGGCGGCTACCACGAGCCGCCGCCACCTCCGCCACCGCCGGAGCCACCGGAGAACCCTCCACCGCTGCTCGCGCTGCTGGCGGCCTGCGATGCCGCGTAGGCCGCGCTGGCGGACGTGATCGCGCCGGCGAAGCTGCTGTTGAAGTCCGAGAACCCCCGGGAGTAGCCCATGCCGTAACCCCACCCATAGAGGTAGGGAACCTCGGGCGGGTCGACACCCTGGGCTTCGTAGCGCTTCGCCCATTCGTCGCCGACGCCGAGCGCAACCGCCCACGGCAGGTACTTCGGGAACCAGTCGAGGTGGGCCGCCGCGTCGAAACGGGAGTCGGACGAGTCCGTGCTCAGGAAGCGAGCGAAGCCGCCGGTTCGCGACCACACGTCGCGGCCCGCTTCGGTCCGCACGGTCGAGGCACCCACGTCGGTGGCCACGAACGCGGCAGGAACTGCGAACCCTGCCAGACCCGTGATGAGCCAGAGCGGGAACTCGAATCCGCCGAAGAAGTGAAAGCCTGCCATCGCAACGAGTCCCGCTCCGCTCAGCCAGCCCAGCACGGCCACGAGCGAGCCGACTCCTGAACGCTGCAGGTACGGGTCGACAGCCACCGTTGCACCACCCTCGAGGGACTCCTTGGCCTTCGCGATCTTCTTGCCGGCCTTGACCGTCTTGGAGACCGTGAAGGAGTCACCCACGCTGCGCAGGCTCAGCTTGGAGAGCATCTTCACCTACCAGTCCTCACAGGCGGTCTGGGTCACGTCACCGACCATGTCGATGCGCCACTTCTCGCCCTCGGGGGAGATGCGTACCAGGCCGCGGTCACCGAGGTCGAACAGCGTCGCCTGCAGCTCCTCGCCCGACGCCTTCTCGTCGAGCACCCGCACCCCCACGGCGGGCCTGATGCCCGCCGGTGGCTCGTAGAGCACCGGGAACCCCGGTGCGGTCTCGCGGGTCGCCCGGATGCCGAGCAGCCCGAGGCCGAGGCCCGTCAGGCCGGTCAGCAATGCCAGCCATATGAGCTCCGAGGGCGCCTGGTTGGGCGGCACGATGTCCGACGGCATGCCGACGCGGACGGTCACGGGTTCGAAGGGAGCCAGCGCACCGGTCTGCAGGGTCATCGTGCGACCATCGACGGTCGGCTCGCACGGGGTGGATTCGCCGATCACACATTCCGTCCGGGTTGGCTCGGCCGGCAGGTTCACGGTGATGTCTGTCGCGCCGATCGGCATCGGCCAGCCGGAGCCGATCACGTCCCACCACCACAGCGTTGTGTCCGGATCTTCCTCACCGTTGATGACCGACGGCTCGAGCACGTCCTTGGTGCGCCACTTGAGGCCGTAGGTGTACTCGCCCGGCGGCAACCAGACGTCCTCCACACCGATGCGCGCCGTGGCGGTCCCCCGCGCGGAGTCCTGCCAGACCCATGGCTCGGGTTGGCCGTCGCGCGTGACGGTGAGACCCTCGATGGCGTGGTCGATGTCGCGGCGGGGGTCAGCCGTGTCGAAGATCCGGAAGATGCCCCGACGGGCGACCGGGAAGTTGACCGTGATCTGCTCGTCGGCCTCGAGCACACCGTCGTCGCCGAGGGTCATCGTCACCTCGTAGGAGGTGATGTCGGACACGTCGAGGTCCTGCGAGCCTCCGGATCCCAGCGGATCGACCAGCAACACGACACCGACGGCGGCAGCCACCACCACGATGAAGAACACCGCGCCGAACTTCCGGCTCCGGGTTCGTGACTTCACCTCGACCACCTGGGGGGATGGGATGCTCGCATCCTGCCCAGCCTACGGGCGAGGGTCAGGCGTTTGGCGGAGAAGATGTGCCGACGCCGCGCCGGCGGATCCGCACCAGGTCCTCGTCATCGCCTGACGATGCCGGCGAGTGCGTCGGTTGCTCCCGGGTTGCGGGAGGGCTGTCCGGCAGCTCGAGCGGCTCGAATCCCCAGTCGGCCAGCAGGTCGAGATCCGCGTTCGCGGCCTGGCCCTCGGTGGTGAGGTAGTCGCCGACGAAGATCGAGTTGGCGAGCTCCAACCCCAGGCCCTGCACACTGCGCAGGTGAACCTCGCGGCCACCCGCGATGCGGATCTCGGTGTCGGGGAACATGTAGCGGTAGAGCGCGAGGATGCGCAGGCAACGCTGGGGAGTGAGTTCCCACTTGCCCGCCAGGGGTGTGCCGTCGATCGGGATCAGGAAGTTGATCGGCACCGAGTCCGGCTCCAGCGCCCGGAGCGCGAATGCGACCTCGACGATGTCATCGTCGGTCTCGCCCATCCCGAACAACGCACCCGAGCAGGGCGACAGACCGGCGTCGCGCGCTCGCTCGACGGTGTCGATTCGGTCATCGAAGGTGTGGGTCGAGCAGATGTCGTCGTAGTGCGACTCGGAGGTGTTGAGGTTGTGGTTGTAGGCGTACACGCCGGACTCGACGAGCCGTTCCGCCTGGCCCTCGGTGAGCAGGCCCAGGCAGGCACACACCTCGAGGTCGGGATGGGCGTCGTGGACGGCCATGACGGACTCCGAGATGTGCTCGAGGTCGCGCTCGCTCGGCCCGCGACCAGATGACACGAGGCACACGCGCGCTGCACCGGCGTGCACGGCACGTTCGGCGGCGTCAGCCACCACGTCGGCGCCGACGTTGTCGTAGGTGAGGATGCCTGCTTCGCTGCCCCGCCGCTGGGAGCAGTAGTTGCAGTCCTCGGGGCAGAGACCTGACTTCACGTTGACGAGGAAGTTGAGCTTGACCAGGTTGCCGAACGCCTCACGACGCAGCCGCCCGGCAGAGGTGACCGCCGCGATGGTGTCGGCATCGGACAGGCCCAGCACCGCCAGCGCGTCGTCACGATCGAGGGGTTCGCCCGCCCGCCCTCGCTCCTCGCAGCGTGCGAGGAGTGTTGATGCCGCTGCGCCCGTGTCCGTCATCTCATCGATGCTGCCACGACAAGCCCGCCGCGGGAAATGCGGCAGGCGGATAGGTTGCGCGCCATGCCCAGATTGAAGATGGTCCCGAGAAGCGAGCTGCACCCGTTCGGGGAGGTGATGTTCGGCATCCTGTTCGGGGAACGCGACCCGATCGACGAACCGGGGACTCCGTCGGGTACTCCGGGCGACTGGTGGCCGGTCTTCGCCAACTCGCCGGACTGCTTCGACCATTGCTGCGGCGGCTTCCAGTACTACCGGTCAACCGAACGCAAGCTGGACCCGAAGCTCCGTGAGCTCGGCCAGACACGCGCGGGCTGGGCGCGAGGGTCGAGCTTCGTGTTCTCCCAGCACTGCAAGGCGTCACGGGACGTGGGGCTCAGCAACGAGCAAGTGGACGCGATCCCCCACTGGCAGGTGGCGGACTGCTTCGATGCCGAACAGCGGGCGGTGCTCGCCTACACCGATGCGCTCGTCGTCATGGGCGGCAGGGTTGCGGATGGCATATTCGATGCGTTGCGCTCGCATCTGCAGGACGAGCAGATCCTGGAGCTCACCTACATCGTCATGACCTACGAGATGCACGCGACGATGTCGAAGGCCCTTCGCACCGAGTACGACGATGTGGACGATCCGGTGCAGGAACGGCCGGACCCGAGCGGCAACTTCGGCGGTCTGGACGTGTTCGAGGGAATCGAAGGCTCCCAGGGTGATCCACCGGCCTGAGGGGCGAAACGACCTGATTGACGCCGCTGGAGGGGCTGGTTACGGTTACGGAACCGCGTTCCGCTGAACGGAACAGCAGGCCGCAGGCCGGATACAACCGGGGGTATGTCCAAATGAGCGAGAAGCTGACGGTCGAGGCTCTCATCGAC
This sequence comes from Actinomycetes bacterium, assembly GCA_024222295.1. Classification (NCBI taxonomy): domain Bacteria; kingdom Bacillati; phylum Actinomycetota; class Actinomycetes; species Actinomycetes bacterium. The sequence goes on along the minus strand of JAAEPF010000024.1, from coordinate 220,349 downwards.
GACCTCTCCCCCGCAGAAAGGCAGCGGGCCGAGCGCGTCGAGGCAGTGCTACCCGCCCTTCGCGACAAGGCGGTCGAGGGAGACCGAGAGGGTGAGTTCCCGACCGAGCACGTCAAGACGCTGTCCGAAGCAGGGCTGCTCGGATTGGCCGTGCCCGAGCAGTTCGGCGGCCTCGGCGGCGGGCTGCGCGACATCGTCGGAGCGTGCTTCGCGATGGGCACCGCTTGCCCCTCCACGGCGCTGTCATTCTTCTTCCACAACAGCTCGGCGTCACGCGGGCTGCTCCCGCTCGAGGCACTGGACGCAGGCCTGTTCGACGATGAAGAGGCTCCGGTGGTCAAGGCCTTCGCAGAGCGCCTTCTCACCCGGATGGGCGAGGGGCGCTGGATGGCCAATTTCGCATCCGAGTCCGCCAAGTCCGCCTCGAGTGCAATCACCATCGGCACCTCGGCCGAGCCCGGCACCGACGCCGACGGCAACAAGGGCTGGCGGCTGACCGGGGTGAAGTCCTTCGGATGTGCGACCGGCGTTGCCGACGACTACCTGGTGGCCGCGAAGCTGCCCGGTGGCGACACAGCCGAGTACCTCGCAGTCTTCATGGTCGACCGCCGCGCAGAGGGCGTCGGAGAACGAGAGCGCTGGGATGCGATCGGCATGCGCGCCACGGCCACGCACGGAATCACGCTCGAGGACGTATTCGTGCCCGAAGCCGACGCCCTGGCAATCCCGGGTGCGTTCGTGAACATGATGCAGGTGAGCAGGGGCAGCTTCGTGGGCAGCCAGGTTGCGGGCACCGCCTGCTACCTCGGCGCCGCGCAGGCCATCTACGACTACGCGATCAACCATCTGACGACCTCGAAGTTCGCCGACACCGGTGAGCCGATCGGAACCGCGCCGTTCCAGCAGCAGCTCATCGGCTCGATGTCGATGCACCTCGGCACGGCACGCCACTGGCTGCTCAACCAGCTCGACCTCGAGACCTCGGAGCCACCGAAGCTCCCCAAGCCCGAGGTGGTGGCCAACTGGCGCATCGCCAAGGGAGTGGTCGCCGAAGAAGGCTTCGCAGTGGCCCAGAACGCACTCAAGGCCTGCGGCACGTCCAACACCGCATTCTCGGGCCTCGTCAGCCGCATGTACCGCGACCTCACGATGGGCCTCGTGCAGGCGTTCCCCGCCGAACGAGGCCGCCTCGAGGCCGCCTCGACGATCGTGAAGGGCCACGAGTCCACCCAGTTCGGTGGGACGAAGTCGGGCGGCTGACGAAATGGGCTCACCGCTAGCGGAGGACCTGGCCGCCATGGTGGGCGTGTGGCACGACCATCTCGAGGCGTTCGACCCGGATGGCGCGCCCGTCACAGAGGACCTCCACGGTGGAGTTCCCGGACCGTTCCCCTACGACAACCTCGTGTACTTCGACTTCGACGGCTCCACCGTCACGCAGTCGAACGTGACGTTCGGGGGGCGCGAGGCGAAGGTCCGCACGTTCGAGTCCGATCTCGTCGACGGCGTGCTGAGGTTCCGCAAACTGGGACCCGATGCTCCCCAGCACGTGGGTGTGTCCGGCGGCCCCGGGATCATCTGGTTCGTGCCGGAGTCATGGCAGGAGCCCGGCCTCGGCCGCTACAGCGAGCCCGACCACATCCGCCTCGACGGGGACCGTCGCTGGCGCACCACAGTGCTGTACCGCCACGGCCCGCTCGTGCGCACGATGCTCGTCACAGGTGAGCGGCTCACCACCGACACGTCCCGGCGCCACGAGCTCGACCCCCGTGGGCCGGGTGCGCCGGTGCATGAACTGCGGGACGTGACGCCGCACTTCGCGACCGACGAACGAACCAACCAGGAGCAGTGATGGACCGCACCCTTCCCGAGCAGATCGACTTCATCGCTGGTGAGTGGACTCCCGCCACCCGTGACCGCGGCGAAACCATCGAGGACCCCAACACGGGTGAGGTGCTCCAGTCGCAGATGGCGACCGACGACGACGGAATCGAGCGCGCCATCGCCGCATCGGTGGCCGCATACCCGCAGTGGAGTGCCACTGCACCCCAGGCGCGCGCCGAGCTGCTCGACGGTGTGGCCGATGCCCTGGAGCCGCTCGCGAACGAGTGCGCCCGAGTCGAGGCACTCGGCAGCGGCGCCACCATCGGCACCACCTCCATGTTGTCGTTCATCTTCCACGCGGCGTTCCGCCTTGCCGCGGAACAACTGCGCGCCGGGGTGACCGGCTCAACGCTCGAAGGTCCCACCGGACGCGACATCGAGGTGATCCGCCTCGGTTGGGGGCCGGCAGGCTTGCTCGTGCCGTGGAACGCTCCCGCACCGATGGCGGCGCACAAGGCTGCGTCGGCCCTCGCTGCGGGCTGTCCGGTGATCATCAAGCCGCCCGAGCGGGTGCCGCACGGCACCGCCATGCTGGCGAGGGGCGCCGAAGCCGGCGGACTGCCCACGGGCGTCGTGCAGGTCGTACACGGTGGCCCCGAGGTGGGTGGCCGGGTCGTCACCGATGACCGGGTGCGGGCCATCAGCTTCACCGGAGGTGTGGTGGCCGGCCGGGCTATCGCCCATGCCTGCGCCGAGGGCCTCAAGCCGGCACAGCTAGAACTCGGCGGACATGGGCCGCTGGTGATCATGCCGGACGCCGACACAGACGCCGCAGCCGATGGCGCTGTGGCGCTCATGACGACACTCAACGGCCAGTGGTGCCGGGCACTCGGCCGCCTGATCGTGCCGGCTGAACGGGAGGCCGAGATCGTTGACGCCGTGGTTGCACGACTCGAGGGCCTGACCATCGGTGACTCGCTCGATGAGCGCTCGATGATGGGCCCGATCGTGCACTCGGCGCACCACGCGATGCTGGCCGGGCGGGTCGGTGAACTCGTCGCCCGAGGCGGCACTGTGCTTGCGCCTTCCACACTGCCCGGAGGCGACCTGGCGGGCGGCAACTGGATGTCGCCGACGCTGGTGACCGGCGTGGACCCCGAGCACACGCGCAGCGAGATCTTCGGCCCGGTGGCGACGGTTCACGCGTACACAGACACCGCGGATGCGCTGAGGATCGCCAACGACAACCAGTACGGCCTCGAGGCCTACGTGATCGGCACCGACGAGGATGCCGCCATGGACGTCGGCCGCCAGATCCACGCCGGCGGCGTCAAGATAAACGGCACTTCGCCCATGAGCCTGCACCTGATGGCTCCCCGCCCTGCGTGGGGCATCTCCGGGCTGGCCGACGAGGGCACGACCGAGACCATCGAGTTCTTCTGCGGCACCCGTGTCGTGGGAGTCGAGAACGCTTGATCAACAGGCCGAAACGGAGCAGCACCATGAGCGAGACACGAAACGCCGACCGACTTGGATGGCGCAAGAAGTTCGGGGTGATCGTGCCATCCACCAACACGATCGTGGAGCCCGAGTTCCACGCCATGGCGGTGCCGGGTGTGACTCCGCACATGTCGCGCATCCACATCCGGGACATGCACTTCCCCGACGACGAGGGCATGGTCCGCCTGCTGGAGCAGATCCGCGCCGAGATCGGCCACTCGGTGGACCGGGTGATGACCGCCCAGCCCGACTACATGGTGATGGGCATGTCGGCCGAGACGTTCTGGGATGGTGTCGAGGGCAACCGGCAGTTCGTGAAGATGATCAAGGACCGCTCGAACGGTCTCGACGTCGCCACCGGCGCCGAGGGCTGCGAGCGTGCACTCAAGTTGTTCGGCGCGAAGCGCATCGGCGTGATCACCCCGTACCAGCCCATCGGTGACGAGAACGTGGTGAAGTTCTTCACCGACATCGGCTTCGAGGTCGCCTCCATCAAGGGTCTCAAGTGCCCCCACGCGGTGGCGATCGCCGAGGTGACCGAACGTCAGCTGATGGACGCGATCCACGAGGTCAACGCACCCGATGTGGACGCCATCGTGCAGTGCGGCACCAACCTGTGCATGTCCCAGATCGCAGACGAGGCCGAGCGTTGGCTGGACAAGCCGGTGATCGCCATCAACGCCGCCACATGGTGGATGGCGCTGCGCGACAACGGCATCGAGGACAAGGTGCACGGGTTCGGCTCGCTGCTGCGGGAGCACTGACGCCTTAGGGTGGAATCGGGCTTAGACACCCGGGAGCATCGATGAGCGATTGGAGCCCGCGCCCCGGCGCGCAGCAGGCTCCCCACGGCACCAGGCAACGACGCGTGTGGCTCGTCGTCGCGGCTGCGGTGGGCGCGATCGTGATGGTCGGGGCAGGCATCTGGGTTGCCCTGCGCCTTGTAGGCGACAGCGACGACAGCGTCGAGAGCGAGGAGTCGCGCGGGGCGCTCGAGGCCGTGGGCGACAACAACGCCGAGATCGTCGGCTCCGGCCGCCCCGGCGAGGCGGGTACCCGCACCGAGCCCCTGCCGATGGGCACCGAGGTCGATCTGGGCAACGGCTGGCGCGTGACGGTCAACTCCGCGGACCTGCAGGCCGACGCTGCAGTGGCTACCGCCGCCGAATTCAACCCGCCCCCGGCCAACGCCATGCGCTACATCGCGGTCGACGTCACGGCCGCCTTCGACGGCGCGCCCGGCCGCGAAGACGCCGAGGCACCCGCGATTCTCTGGTCGGTTTTCGGCTCCGATGATGCGGAACGGGTGTCGTTCGACAACCTCGCCACGCCGCCGGAGCCCCGCTTCGACATGGTGGGCGAGCTGGAACCAGGCTCCGGGGCATCAGGCAACCTCGTGTTCGAGGTTGGCGCGGGCGAGGACGACCTGGTGTTGGTTGCACGCACTGCGCTCTCGCTCGACGCGAGCGAAGCATGGTTCTCACTCGACCCGTGAGTGGCGAACGGCGCGGCGCGGCATGGCCGTTCCTGAGCGTCGCGGTCGTGGCGTGGGCCGCGGCGTTTCCGGCGATTCGCCGCGCCGTGGAGGTGTTGTCACCCGGTGAACTGGTGATTGGCCGCCTGCTCGTGGCGTCCGCAGCGCTGGCGCTGTTGATGGCACCCCGGCTGCGCCGGCGTGGCATACCCCCGGCGGCAGACCTCGCCAGGCTGTTCGTGGTTGGGATGCTCGGGGTGTCCGGATACCAGTTCCTGCTCAACCTGGGGTCCCAGACGGTGACCGCTTCGACCGCCGCAGTGTTGGTCAACCTCGCTCCCGTCATTGCCGCGTTGCTTGCCCCCGCGCTGCTCGGAGAGCGACTCAGGCGACTGCAGTGGGTTGGCGTTGCGCTGGCTTTCGCGGGATCGCTGGTGGTGGCGACGACCGAGGGCGGCGGCTTCTCCTTTTCCTGGGGCGCTCTCGCGGTGCTCGGCTCGGCGGCGGTGGCTGCGCTGTTCGTGCTCCGCCAGAAACCCCTGCTGGACCGCTACGAGCCGTTGGAGGTGACGGGTTGGGCGACGATCCTGTCCACCGTCCCGTTCGTGGTGTTCCTGCCGTCCTTCGTGTCGACGATGAGCGCCGACGGTGGCACCGTGTGGCCGTACCTGCTGTGGCTGGGAGTGGGATCCTCAACGGTCGGCTACGGATTGTGGGCTGCCGGCCTGGCCCGCTCGGAGGCCACCAAGGCTGCGATGTGGCTGTACCTGATCCCGCCCACCGCGGCGGTCCTCGCCTGGTGGTGGCTCGGTGAGGCGCTGACCGTGACCTTCGTGGCCGGTGCCGCCGTCTCACTGGTCGGGGTGCGACTCGCCACCCGCTCGGCGAAGGCGGTCACCGAGTCCGCCGCGAGCCACCCGGAGCAGGCCTGAGCGCCGGGCACGGAAGACACAGCCGGTGGAAACACTGTTCCGCAGGGCGGTACAGTGTTTCCATGGTCACGCTTCCCCGGATCCCCACGCAGATCGTCGGTTCATGGTGCAAGCCGCACTGGCTCTGTGACCACGACCTCGTCTACGGACCGGAGGGGACCTGGTGGCGGGTGGATGAGGAGCGGCGCGACGAGGCCTTCGACGACGCGGTGCGCCTCGCCGTCACGGACCAGCGCGACGCAGGCCTCAGCTTCCTCTGTGACGGCGAGCAGCGTCGCCAGACGTTCTCGGGCCACTTCTATTCGCTCGGCGGGATCGACAACGAAACCCTCGGCGAGGTGACCGACTTCCGAAACGACATCGGCGAGTTCCTCACGATGAAGGCAAGGGCGCAGGAAGCCGGCGAGCAAGCCCCGCCACCGCCGAAGTTCGAACAGCCCCGCGCCGTCGGTCCCATCACCTGGGACGGCCCGATCCTCGCGGACGCCGCCCGCTTCCTCGTCGCCGAATCCGACCGGCCGACGAAGATGACCGTCATTGGCCCCAACACGCTGGCGCTTCGCCTGGTCGACGAGCACTACGGATCACTGGAGAAGCTCACCCTGGCCGTGGCGGACGCCCTCAACAAGGAGTGCCGTGCGATAGCGGATGCGGGCATCGACCTCGTGCAGATCGACGAGCCGGAGGTGCACTTCCGCCACAGTCAGGTCGAGCCGTTCGCGGCCGAGGCGATCGACCGCTGCCTTGACGGCGTGGACGCGAGCACCGCGGTGCACATGTGCTATGGATACGCGAAGAACATCGCGGAGAAGCGGGCCACCCCCGTGTACGAGCGGGCGGTCGAATTGCTGTCGCAGACCACCGCCGATGCGCTCAGCCTCGAGTACGAGCAACCCGGGCACGGACCGGAGCTGCTGGAGCATGCCGGTGACAAGACAGTGCTGCTGGGGGTGCTCGACCTTGCCACGGACGCAGCCGTCGAGACGCCGGAGCACATCGCGTCGCGCGCCCGCGCAGCCATGGAGGTCAGCGGTCCCGACCGGCTCGGACTCGCTCCCGACTGCGGCATGTGGTTCCTGCCCCGCGACACCGCCCGCGCCAAGATCGCTGCCATGGAACAGGCTGCACAATCACTGCGCGACGAGCTGGGCTGACGGTCAGAGGGTGATCAGGGCACCGGAGCGGCTGATCGCCGCCTGCTCGGTTCCCATGTAGGCCTGCACCACCTCGGGGTGGCGCTGCACGTCGAGGGGTGCACCCTGGGCGATGATGCGGCCCAGCTCGAGCGCGATCATGCGGTCACAGACCGACGACAGCATCGGCAGGTCGTGCTCGATGATCACCATCGTCAGCCCGTAGTTGTTGCGCAGGCCTACCAGCACCGTCGAAAGCTGCTCCACCTCCGACTGGGCGATGCCCGCAGAGGGCTCGTCGAGCAGCAGCAGCTTCGGCTGCATCGCCACCGCACAGGCCAGCTCGCCGAGTCGACGGGTGCCCGTGGGCAGGTTGCCGACCGGAACCTCGGTGAACTCACCGAGGCCGAATGCCTCGATGAGCTCGAGCGCGGCCTGCTCCCGCTCGCGGTCCCTGCCGCCGAGGCCGATCATCGACTCCCTGATCGTCGAGGGCGCGAGGCGCTCGCGAGCCACCATCACCGTGTCGAGCAGACTGAGCGTGGGGAACAGCGTGGCCGACTGGAACGAACGGGCCAGCCCGAGCTCGCTTCGGCGGTTGGGGGTCAGCGAGCTGATGTCGTGGCCGTCGAACACCACAACGCCCTCATCGGGGTGCACGAACCCGGACAACAACTCGAACAGCGTGGTCTTGCCGGCACCGTTGGGACCGATCAGCCCGACGACCTCACCGGGGAAGACCGCGAGTTCGACGCCGTCGACCGCGGGCACCGAGCCATAGCGTTTCACCAATCCACTGGCAGCAAGCACGGGAGGCAGGTGGTACGCCGGCTGCACCTGGGGCCCGGGCTGCAACGGCTGCTCCTGGTACTGCTGGGGCTCCTGGTACTGCGGGGATTGTGCAGGCACCGTGATGATGGATGCCGGATTGAACGGCGGCGGCGTCTGGGGCCCGTGTGCCTCGAGCTCGCCGAGCACGATCGGGGCCTGATCGGGCACCAAGTCGAGCGGGTCGGGCGGTGGGGTGTCACGAGGCACCTCGACAGCACCGAGGAAGGCGGCGATTGCGTCCTGGACCCTCACCCTGATGCGCGTGCCGAAGTGGGCCAACCCGCCGGGAACGGCGAGGATCAGCACGATCCAGCCGAGGTTGAGCAGCGCGAGGCCCCAGATCGGCAGGTCGATCACCCCTGGAATGCCGATGAGGTACAGCGAGCCGAGCAGTGACCCGAACAGCGACCCGAGACCGCCGATGACGGTGACCGCCACGGCGTCGATGGAAGCAGCCACCGAGAAGTCGGCGGCACGCACGGTGGACAGGCCGTGGGCCAGCAGGGCTCCGCCGAGACCGGCCACGGCACCTGAGAGCACGTTGGCCTGCACCGTGACCTTCATCGCGGACACCGACATGGCGCGCGCTGCCTTCTCGTTGTCGCGGACCGCCACGAGCTTGCGGCCGAATGCCCCCACGCGGAGGTTGCGCAGGAGGAACAACACGACCGCCAGACAGATGATCGACACCTGAAGGAAGCTGCCGACTTCCGGAGAGTGCAGGGGACGTCCCGGCACGACTCCGTCAGAGCCCAGCAGCCACTCCTGCTCGAGCAGCCAGTTGGAGGCCACGAGGGCAAAGGCGAGGGTCACGACTCCCAACTGGAGGCCGCGCACCCGAAGCGCCGGAAGGCCGAGCAGGGCGGCCACCACTGCACCCGCGGCCATCGCGGCGACGGGTGACCAGTTCCACTCCCCAACGCGGTCGACGACCACCACCGACACAGCCGCACCCACACCGGCGATTCCGAACTGACCCAGGGTCAGCTGGCCACCCAGGCCGGTGATGAGCGCAATCGAAGCGCCGACCATGGCAAAGGCGACGACTCGGTTCATGACCGCGGCGTCGGAAGGCACGAGCAACGTCGACAGGCCGAGCGCCGCGACCAACAGGACGACGCCCAGGATCAGCGGCGCGAATCGGAACACGGCCATGTCGCGGTAGGCCAGAGGCGGGCGGGAGTCGGCGGCGAGCTGCCCCCAGTTCTGCGTCTCGCCCTCACGGCCGCTACGGCGCTCGGTGGCGAGTGCCGCCAGGATCGCAACCAGCAACACGAGCTCGATCAGCCCGGAGTTCGCGTCGCCCGTGGCGAGCACGGCTTCGACCACACCGATGCCCACACCGCATGCTGCGGCAACGGGGATGTTCCGGAAACGCGCGATGGAAGCGGCTGCGAGGCCACGCACCAGGAGTGACGGTCCAAGCGTCTCGGGAGTGAGCACGTTGCCCTCACCGAGGAACAGGATCGCCGAGAACGCGGCCACGGCACCCGCCAGGCCCCATGAGATCCGGGCCATGCGCTCGGGGCTCACACCGGCCAGAGCGGCGGCGTCGGGGTTGGAAGCGGCGGCGCGGATCCCGATGCCGGCCTTGGAGAACCTCAGGAAGAGGCCGATGCCGACCAGCACGATCGGCGACAGGATCGCGAGCGCGCTCAGCGCAGGCACCACCTGCAGGGCGCCCACGTCGAAGGTCGGAAAGCCGGGTGGTGCCGGGAAGGCATTGGAGAGGCCGACCTCGCTCGCAATCAGCGAGGCCATCAGGATCAGGACCTGGGACAGCCCGAGCGTGGCGATCATCGCCAGTACCCGCGGCGAGTCCGACAGCCTGCGAACCACCACGAACTCGGTGCCGATGCCGATACCGGCCGCCACGCCAAGGCCGACCAGGAAGCCGATCCAGTACGGGAGGCCCAGCTCCTGGACGAACCAGCCCATGATGATCGCGGCGAAGATGCCGATCGCCGAGTGGGCGAAGTTGATGAACCGGCTCGACCGGTATGCGAGCACCAGGCCCACGGCGAGCAGCGCGTAGCCGAGGCCGGTGAGCACTCCGCGGGTGAGGATGGCAGGTGAGACCTCGTAGGCCATCACCGTGCCCGTCAGGCCGGCCGGCGCATTCACTGCACGCCTCCACCGTGGCTGGCGAGCGCGGCAGTGACGCCCTCGAGGTAGACGGAGCGGAGCAGGTCAGGCTGCGAACGGAGCTGCTCGGCGGAGCCGTGATAGACCATCGCGCCCTTCTCCATGCAGTAGGCACGGTGCGCCACGGCCAGCGCCACGTTGACCGACTGCTCGACCATCAGCACAGCCGATCCCCGCTCGTTGATCCGGCGGATCACGGGCAGGAGCTCACCCACGACGATCGGGGCGAGCCCGAGTGAGAACTCATCTATGACCAGCAGGTCCGGGTGCACGATCAGCGCCTTGGCGAGCGCCAGCATCTGCTTCTCACCACCCGAGAGGGTGGAGGCCATCTGCGAGCGTCGCTCCTCGAGGCGAGGGAACACCGCCGCCACTTCCTGCATGCGCTCGGCGACCGGTGCGCCGCGTTCGAGGCTGGATGCCCACAGCTTCAGGTGTTCACCCACTGTGAGGCCGTCGGCGATCGACTCACCACCGACGATCTGGCAGATGCCCTCGCCGATGCGACGGAAGCAGGGTGTGTCGCCGAGTGGCACCGAGTTGAGCAGGACCTCTCCACCCCAGCTGGGTTCCAGTCCGGAGAGCACGCGCAACAGGGTGGTCTTGCCGGCGCCGTTGGCACCGAGCAGGGCGACCACCTCACCTCGTTGGATGTGCATGTCGACACCGAACAGGACCTGCACGTCGCCGTATCCGGCCGTCACACCCCTGCATTCGAGCACCGGCGGGAATCCGCTGAGCATGATCACCTGCTCCTCTTGCTGTCGTCGAAGCCTCATTCGAATTCCCGGGGCTCGCCGACGAGTTCGAGTTCGCCGGTGCCCGGGTTCATGACCCAGCTCTGGTAACCGGCGGCGCCTGCGACGACGCCGTCGAACAAGGTGGAGTAGTTCTGCCCGGAGCTCCAGGTGTCGCCCAGGTCCAAGGCCCCCTGGTACAGGTTGGCGGCGTTCATCGGTGTGCCCGAGTCCATGCCGGCCTGCTCCGCGGCGGCCGCCAGGAACAGCAGCCCGTCGCAGTAGAACTGGCCGTTGCGAGCGTTCTCGCGCCCGCCCGGCTCGATGCCGGCATCGATGAGCACCTGGGCACACTTGGCCTCTTCGTCGTTGGCCGGGGAGGCCAGCTGCGACTCGACGAAGTCCCACGACGGCGACGCCGACAGGCCGACCGCGTCCGCCATCTCCTCGGGGTAGTTGATGTTGTTGAAGTCGACGTTGTCGTACGAGGTGAGAACGAGCCGCGGCGCGAAGTCCTGCTTGGTGGCGAAGTCGAGGAAGAACGACAGCAGGCGGGAGCCGCCGAGCGTGATCAGCCGGTCGACGCCCGCGGCCTTGTAGGCGATGATCGCCTGCTCGTAGCCGGCGCGGGTGTTGGCCGAGTCCTTCAGATCGATCCACCGCACCGCTACCGCCGGCGTGCCGGCTTCATCGAGCATCGGGCCGAGCTGGTCTTCGTAGATCGCGCGGTTGGCCTCGGAGTCGACGCCGATGACCCCCACGGTGCCGCCATCGAGGAAGCCTGTCTCCTCGAACACGCCGCCAAGGCCGCGGATGATGTCTTCGTAGGTCGCGAAGTTGGGGGCCATGTAGTAGGGCGCCAGGTCGCGCATCGTCTGCTCGGGCAACGGGTAGAGAGTGTGCTCCAGCATCACGGTGTCGTTGGCCGCGAAGCACGGCCGCAGGTTCTCCTGGAACATGCCCCACATCATCACGGCGAACACTTCGTCGTCCTGGGTGAACTCGTTGCACAGCTTCTCTTCTGACTCGGCGGTGTCGAAGAGCGCCTCGAAGGTGCGCACCACGGGTTCGACCTGGCGGCCACCGATCCCCCCGTTGGCGTTGATCCACTCCACGAGCGCGGCGATCTGGGCTTCCTGGTCACCCTGGTCCGGGAACTCGATCTTCAGCGCCGCCTCGAGCGACGCGCTGTCGAGGATGGTGAAGCCGATCTTCACCGTGTCGGCGGTGACTCCGGGGCCTGGCTCATCGCTTCCCTCGAACTCGGCCGCTGCAGCACCGCTGGTGGTGGATCCACTGCAGGCGGAAGCCAGGAGGGCAACCGCCAGCAGGCCGGCGACAGCCAGGTGGCGTCGGCCATGACGAAAACGTCGCTTGGCTTGTTCCCCCACGGTCACCACTCGTTCTCCTCCGCCAGTGCCACCGGCAAACCCCACCGGCGCTACGCCTGTTCCGCTGAGCGAAACGCCGTTACAGAACACGATCTTACGTGTGCTCCGCAGTGCGGGGCAATGCCGTGATGCCCCGGCCGCTGGGGGATCGTGCCGCACCCGGCACAATCGTCGCCATGGCACGCGAGCAGCGAGTCAACTCCCGGTTTGCCGATGAGCCCGGCGGTGGCGAGTCCCCGATGATCCGTGGCATTCAGCCGGCGCCGGGCCCCTTGCCGCGCGCACTGACGGCCAGCGGGGAGCCGTCGAGAAGCGCCAGCGGGCCGACCGAGTCGTCACCCAGCAAGTGCCGGCGCAGGAACGCCTCCACCACGTCCGCGTACAGCCTTCTCGCAGCTTCGGGGTCCGTCGACGGCTCGGCGTCGAGGAAGCCCCGGGCGCTCGTGGGGTCGGCCGGTGAGCAAACGAGCAGGTGGTTGGACCCAGCCAGCACGACCTCGTAGCCGGTCGATCCCCGGCGGATGCCCTCGGCGAAGGTCCGGTCGACCGGTGAGTGGTCCTCGGCACCGACCTCGCGCCCATAGCGGTCAGACGATGCGTTGATCACGCCGTCCTCCGCGCCGGCGACCACGAGGGCGGGCACCGGTCCAACCGGGAGCACCGCCCCCTCCGGGTGACCCAGCACCGCGACCGGCATCGTGTGGCTGCCGTAGCTGAACACAGACGCCACGCCCGGGAACCACTGCGGGTCCGCGTTCTCCAGCGCCACCGTGCCGCCAGCGGAATGGCCACCCAGGGCGACGTGGCCGAGGTCGAGCATTCCGGCGAGCGGTCCATCCGTGTTGATCGACTCCAGGCCAGCCAGGATCGGTCCGAGTGCCGTGGCCGATGGCCGCGTGCCGAAATTGCCCGGCCCGAGAGCGGCCAGGTCGATGCCCGGCGACAGGCCGACCTGACCCGGCATCAGCTCGCCGACATGGTCGTAGGTGACGGCTGCGAACCCGCGGCGGACCAGTTCGACAGCCAACCAGCGGTAGGAGTCGGCCCCGACGTTGACGGCCGGGAGCATGACCACGACCGGCAACGGCGCGCCCGTTCGGTCCGGCGGGATCTCGCCGGTCAGCCGCTCGGAGTCCGAGCCGGTGGGCGCGGCCGGATAGAACAACCGCGCATGGGCGGTGTCGTGCGGCGCCGCCGCAAGATCCACCCTCACCGAGAAGTGCGCCGAGCGCACGATCGCCGCGTCCATGTGTGTAGCGTGCTGTGCCAGTGGGTCCCGACGCCAACCGGAACGACCGGTTTCCGCACGTACTGCTGGCAACCGCACGGCAGGCCTGGGAGCTCGATGAGGATGCCCAGGCGCTCACGCAGGCTCTCGAGGCAGCCGGGATCCCCTCCGCGCCAGCGGTCTGGGACGACCCGGAGGTCGACTGGTCGGCCTCCGAGCTCGTGGTGGTGCGCTCGACATGGGACTACGCGCGCCGGCGTGACCAGTTCCTGCAGTGGGCCTCGTCAGTGGATGCTTCGACCCAGCTCGCCAACCCCTATCCGCTCATCGAGTGGAACACCGACAAGCGCTACCTCCACGACCTCGCCGAAGCCGGATTGCCGGTCGTCGCCACCAGCTTCGCCAGCCGTGGGGACCCTCCCGACCTGACGTCAACACTGATAGAGAGCCTCGCCGATGGCGGTGAGTTCGTGGTCAAGCCGTCTGTGTCCGCCGGGTCGAAGGACACCGGTCGCTTCGACTCCTCCAACGCGACCGACGCGCTGCACCTGGCTCGCCGCATCATCGACGAAGGCCGCACGGCGATGTTCCAGCCCTACCTCGGATCGGTCGACCATGTGGGCGAGACAGGGCTGGTCTTCTTCGAGGGACGGTTCTCGCACGCCTTCCGCAAGGCCGCCTTGTTGGCCCCCGGTGGTGAGGCCGACCACGGCCTGTTCGCCCTGGAGCGGATTGACCCTGCCATCGCGACACGCGACCAACTCGAACTGGCGCGGCAAGTCGTGCAGTGGTCGACCGGTCGGTTCTCCACCGAGCCCCTCTATGCCCGGGTCGACCTGCTGGAGGCCGACGGCGGAGCCCCGGTCCTGCTCGAGCTGGAGCTCACCGAGCCGTCGTGGTTCCTCGGCACCGACCCCGAGTCGCCCGCGCGGGCAGCTGCAGCGATCGGCTCACGACTCGGGCGAACCGCCGGCGCCTGACGAGCCGACGCCCGACCCCTCACTGGCGCGCCGTCTGTTGACCAGGAATACGGCGACACCGCCGGCCGCTGCGCCTGCGAGCACGTACCAGAACCAGGTGGCAGGTGCGGTCGCGTCCTCGCCAGAGCTCTCGGGACTCGTGGTGTCCTCGCCCGCCGGCTCCGTAGTGTTCGGCTCGCCGCCGGCTTGGCCAGCGCCCACAACGGATGTCGGCACCAAGACTGCCACCAGGCACACGACCAGGATCATGATGGCCGCCGCTAGCCTGAACCCTGCTGGGCGCAGCTCGTCATCCGCTCGAGGCATGGGCCCACAGTACGGACTGCTGAACCCCGATCGGAGGACAATGGCGTCGGACCTGCCCGCAGGGCACAAGCACAGGGTGGTCGTCGTCGGCGCCGGCTTCGGCGGGCTCGAGGCCACCAAGGCCCTGGCGGACACGCCGGTCGACGTGACGGTGGTCGACTCGCGCAACCACCACACCTTCCAGCCACTGCTCTACCAGGTGGCCACCGCCGGGCTCGACAGCGACGACATCTGCTTTCCCGTGCGCGGGATCTTCTCCGGCCAGAGCAACGCCCGGGTACGCCTGGACAGGGTGGCCGGGATCGACCTCGACCACCGCGTCGTCCAGCTCGCCGACGGTGGCGACCTCACCTATGACAGCCTCGTTCTGGCCGCAGGCGCCGTTACCGACAGCTTCGGGATCCCCGGCGTCGAGGAACACGCCTTCGGCCTGAAGTCGCTGCGTGATGCACTTGACCTGCGGTCCCACGTGCTCACCTGCTTCGAGCGGGCGGATGCGGATCCCACCCACTTGGATGACGGCACCCTCACCATCGTGGTGGGCGGAGGTGGCCCGACCGGAGTCGAGATGGCCGGTGGCCTCTCGGAACTCCTCAACGGAGTGCTGCGCAAGGACTACCCCGGCCTCGACCTCCGCTCCGCGCGGATCGTGCTCGTGGAGATGGGCGACAGGCTGCTGGCGCCCTTCAGCGAGGAGTTGTCGTCCAACGCCCGCGACACCCTCGAGGCGCGGGGCGTCGAGGTGATGCTGCAGACAGCGGTGTCACGGGTGGCCGAGGACCGTGTGGAGCTGGCCGACGGCTCCACGATCCCGACCGGCACGATGATCTGGACCGCCGGCGTGCGCGCCAACCCCCTGAGTGAGGCCTTGGGCGTCGAGCTCACCAAGGCCGGAAGGGTGGTGGTGAACGACGACCTCACCGTGCCCGACCATCCGGAGGTGTTCGTGGTCGGCGACATGGCGGCCTCGACGAATCGCCACGGCGACCCGTTGCCTCAGGTAGCGCCGGTGGCGATCCAGGGTGCGCGCTTCTCTGCCGGCGTGATCCGCAACCGGCTTCGGGGCGAGCCGACCGGTGCGTTCGAGTACTCCGACAAAGGCTCAATGGCCACCATCGGACGCAACGACGCGGTGGTGGAGCTTCCCGGAGGCATCCGGTTCCGGGGCCGGATCGGCTGGGTAGCCTGGCTGGTGCTGCACCTGTTCATGCTGATCGGCTTCCGCAACCGGCTGAACGTGATGGTCAACTGGGCGTGGAACTACATCACCTGGGACCGTGGGAGCCGCATCATCTCCGAGGAAGTGCCGCCGGAGCGCCGCGCCTAGTCTGACGGGCCGTCAGGTCAATCAACGGCGAAGGTCGAACCAGGAAGGGCAGGCGGCCCATGAGTGAAGAAGAACGACAGGAGCCGAGCGTCGAGGAGCTCGTCAACTACGAAGTCGACGACGGCATTGCCCGCATCACGATCAATGCGCCCGGACAGGGCAACTCGCTGAACGCCGCCATGCGCGACCGCATCACAGACCGAATCGAGTGGGCATCAGCCGACCTCGCAGTGCGTTGTGTGGTCCTGGGCGCGGCCGGCGAGCGGCACTTCTGCACCGGCGCCAACCTCGGCGGCGCGCAGAACCCGACACCGCCCAAGCCCGAGGGGGCACCGGATCGGGTGATGGGCGAGGCAGCGCGCATGATCCGTCGCGGCTGGCAGCGTCTCGTCGCCTCGATCCTCGACTGCGAGAAGCCGGTGGTGGCCGCAGTCAACGGCACGGCCGCCGGCGGCGGCGCGCAACTAGTGCTCGCCGCTGACCTCGTGGTGATGGCCGACTCGGCCAAGCTGGTCGAGGTATTCACCCGGCGCGGCATCCTGCCCGACGCCGGGGGCGCGTACCTGCTGCCCAAGCTGGTCGGACCGCACATCGCCAAGGAGATGATGTTCCTGGCCGAGGACGTGCCCGCCGGGCGGTGTGGCGAGCTCGGCATCGCCAACAAGGTGGTGCCGGCCGACGAGCTCAGGGCGGAGGTCGACGAGCTGGCGGGCAGGCTGGCTGCGATGCCGACCAAGGCCCTGGCCCTCACCAAGGGAATGATCAACCGCAGCTTCGAGTCTGGCCGGCACACGGCGTTCGAGGAAGAGGCGGCTGCGCAGGACTGGCTCACTGCCAGCGGCGACTTCGCCGAAGGCATGCAGGCCTTCCGCGAGCGGCGCTCTCCCGAGTTCAGGGGCTGGTGAGCGCTGTGGGCGATTTCGAGTACACGTCGACCGAGATGATCTCGGTCGACGTCGCGGACGACGGGGTGGCCACGGTGACCCTCGACCGACCTGAGGTGCTCAACGCGTTCAACGCACAGATGGTCGAGGAACTGCACTCCACCTGGCGTCGGTTCCGCCTCGACGATGACGTGAGGGTCGTGGTGCTCACCGCCACCGGTGACCGCGCCTTCTGCACCGGCATCGACCGCAGCGAGCAGATCGACGACGGCGGCGGTGGCGCCCGGTCCGCCTCTGACCACGAAGACGACCGGATCGCAGGATTCGGCTCGACACCGTTTCACTTCGACGACCCGGGTGAGCGGCTCGGACCCAAGACCTCCGACCTGTGGAAGCCGGTGATCGCGGCTGTCAACGGCATGGCCTGTGGCGGTGCGTTCTACATGCTGGGTGAGTGCGATGTGCTGTTCGCCGCCGAGCACGCCACGTTCTTCGATCCGCATGTCACCTATGGGATGACCGCCACGTTCGAGCCGCTGCACATGCTGCACAAGATGCCCTTCGGCGAACTCGTGCGCATGTCGCTGGCCGGCACACATGAGCGGATCTCGGCACCGACCGCGCAATCGATGGGCATGGTCAGCGAAGTGGTCGATGGCAACGAGCTGCTGGACGCGGCCTCGGCCTACGCCTCGATCGTGGCAAGCGCTCCGCCGCTGGCCGTGCAGGGCACCCTGAGGTCGCTCTGGGCGGGCCTCGAGGGCACCCGAAGCCAGGCACTGGCCCAGGGCTGGGCGCTCATCGCCCTCGGCACCGACGACGATTCCCTCGCCGAGGGCCAGGCGGCCTTCTCCAGCGGCAAGCGGATCGAGCCGCGGATCCGCTGACGCGCACTTGTCTCACCCGACCACCGTCGATCAGACTCCCCTCGAGTAGCGACACCGAGGAAGGGTTGTGCTGCGATGGTGGGAAAGAGATGGACGGCCGCGCTCGTGGCGTGCTGCCTGGCCGGCGCCGGGGCGTGCAGCGGGGCCGGCGACGTCGAGGCCGTGCAACCGGTGCCGGAGTCACGGCCCGGCGAGGAAGCGTCGCCAAGGCGTGTGGACAGCCGGGCCGGCCCCGCACCCACGACCACCCAGCCGGATGGGCGGAGACGGGCCGTGCGCACCGAGCTCGACGACCTGTTCGCCCGCTATGACATCGCTGTCGCCGCGATCGCAGCCGACGCGGGCGCACTCCAGGACCCGGACAACCCGGCTGTTGCCAGATGGCACGCAGTGACGGTCGCCGGCTCGGAGCTGGACACCTACGTTCGCTCGCACCTCGGCACCGAATACCACGACAACCGGCGCTGGATGGCCCCCGACGACGCAGGTGTCGTACGGCGCGTCGCGGTGCTCGACATCGAAGACCTCGGCGACGGGAGGGTCCGATTCGAACACTGCGTGTACTCGCCGTTCCACTGGGTCGACGTGGATACCGGCGAGAAGCTCGATGACGTGCCGTTCACCAACAACGGTCATGGCGAAGCCATTCGCACAGACGATGGCCGGCTGCGCGTGAGCGACCTCGTGGAATCCGTGGAGGACGAGCGGCCCTTGGGCGCTGGTGTCGGCGACCCATGCCCGGCACAGGTCACACAGGCGCTGAAGCGTGAGGCCGAAACGTTGGAGGACGGCCCATGAACCGCCGCGTCGCAGCGATGGCCCTCGTAGCCGCGCTCGGTTTCTCGACTCTCCTGCTGGCACCACCCGCCGCCGCGGGCGGCATCGGCGCAGGAGCGAAGGCCGACGGCGACCGGATCATCTCGTCGATCATCGCGGCCGGCTCCGGTCGGCGCTCGGCAGGAGGCGGAGCAAAGCCTCCCGATTGTCTGTGGCACACGCTGACCGACACCCAGGTCATATTCCTGATCCACGTTCTCGCATCGCGCCCGAGCCTGCTGGCCAGCGAGTTCCAGGATGTGATCAGGCAGTTCGCCAACCGCGACGTGGTGAGGGCGTGGCCGACCACCACGACCACCACGACCACCACGGCCACCACGACCACCACGGCCACCACGACAGAGCCGCGGCCGACGACGTCCACCCCGACCGCGACGGTCCCGGCGAGCACCACCACCTCCTCCACGACGACCACGCTGGCACCGCGAACGCACTTCACGGTGTGGTCGCTCAAGGTGCGAATCTGCGGTGGTGCCGCCGACGCGATGAAGTCGACCAGCCACACCGAGGCGGTCAACTGGTCCGACGGTGACGAGACCGCCCTCATCTCGCGTGCGACCCGCATCGACCACCTCGGCGCGCCCAGGATCCACACCACTCCTCCCCTCCAGGACGGCAGGGCGGTCATAGACGCCCTAATCGGCGAACCGCTGTTCGCCTGGGTGCGCGACGTCGGTGAGGTCACCGCAACCCTGCACTTCGGTGGCCGCACGGTGACCGTGCGGGCGCAGCCCCGGCGAGTCACCCTGTACGGCGGTGAGCCGGGCGACACCGAGACGGTCGAGTGCTCCGGGCTCGGCGCCAGCTACCACGACCTGGCGAGAGCCGATCAGGAGAACTCGGACCGGGCAGCCAGCCCGATGGCGTTGGCAGGGCGGCCCGACGCCTGCGCGATCGTGTTCGGGAAGCTCAACGACGCGTCGCGGGGCGATCGCCCGGACTGGCTCGGCTACGCGCGCGTCGACTGGTCGGGGCAGTACACGGTCACCGAGAGCTCCTCGGGCATCCAGATCGGTGGTGGGCCACTGGTCGACCTGTTCACCACCAGCCCGCTGAGCGTGGCCGTGCACGGCATCGAGGCAGCCATCGAGCGCCCCCGCTGAGCCATCCCCGGCGGTGTGCCCCTACTCGAAGCCCCGGCCCCAATCGCGCAGGAAGTCGACCATGCCAGTAGGAGCATCCGGTGCCGGCTCGCCGGGCTGGTAGCTCACATGGTGGAGCCTGCCGGTGAACCGAAAGGCTCCATGACGCTGATACACGTCCCAACAAACCGGTGAGCGACGGTCGAGTCCGACGTCGATTCCCTCGAACGGCGCCATGGCCATGAGGAGCCGCAGCCCATCGACGCGAGCGACCTCATCGCCGTCGATTCGCAGCACGAAGTTCCAGCAGTCATCCCCGGGTGCCTCTATGGAGAGGCCGAGCTCGTGCTCGCCCGGAGGCACAACCGGACCACGAACCTCGCTCTCGAGGCCGTAGCCGTTGTGTGCGGCAACCAGCTCGCCGGTGTCGTCGATGTAGAGCGAGTAGCCCCCTCCCTGGTCACCGTGTGCCAACAGGATCCCCAGGTCGCCCTCGCCGATCGTGACAGAGGCCGTGATCTCCACGTTGCGCCAGAGGATGAGGCGCTGGGACCGCCATCGTTCGAGAGTGGCCTCACCGGGGTACAGGACCACGGGCTCCTCGAACACGTCGTTCCAGGGAGGGCGGATCAGGAACTTGTAGCCCGTGCCTTCGTCGAGCGGGAACACCTGGTTGTCCCACGCCGATGCATCCCAGAGTTCACGCAGTTCCTCGACCAGCCCGGGGTGCTCCGCGGCGAGGTCGTTGACCTGGGTGGGGTCGGCATCGACGTCGAACAGCTCCCAGCGGTCCTCGCCGAACGGCGTGCGGATCCTGTGTCGAGCCACGGCCTCCCATTGCCCGCGCCGGTACCCCCGGTTGCCCTCGCATTCCATCATCACGTCACCCTCATGACCGCCGGCAGACGCGTCGGTGAGGGTGGGGATCATCGAATTGCCGATGGTGGTGAGGGCCGGTGCGCCGTTCCACTCGGCCGGCCGATCCACCCCGGCCACCTCGAGCATCGAGGGAAACAGGTCGGTCACGTGCACGTACTGGTCTCGCAGCTCACCGCCGCTGATGCCCGCACCCGGCCACGACGCGATGAAAGGCACCGAGTGGCCTCCTCGGTGGGTGTTGATCTTGTAGAGCCGAAACGGCGTGTTCGACACCATGGCCCACCCCCGCGGGTAGTGGGGCAGGTTGGTCGGCCCTCCGACCTCGTCGATGCGGGCCAGGTCCTCCTCGAAGGGCTCCTCGCGCCCGACCCGATCGAAGTGAAGCGTGCGGAAGTAGGCGGTCGTTCCGATGGCCTCGCCCTCGCGTGACCCGCCGTTGTCGGAGGTGAAGATGAACAGCGTGTTGTCCCACTCCCCCATCTCCTCGAGCGCGCAACGGAGGCGCCCCACGTTGTCGTCCATGTTGGTCAGCAGACCCGCGTAGGTTTCCATGTACCGGGCGTACAGCCGCCTCTGGTCGTCGTCGAGGTCGTCCCATGCCGGTACCTCGTCGCCTTCCTCGTCGTTGCGGGAGGGAAGCACGGTGTCGGGTTCCACCAGACCCAGAGCCTTCTGGCGTTCGAACCTGGCTTCGCGGATCGCGTCCCAGCCCGCGTCGTAGTTGCCCCTGTGGGCCTCGATGTCCTCCGCCCGAGCCTGGATGGGCGCGTGCATCGCGGCCTGCGAGAAGTACAGGAAGAACGGCTTGTCCGGCTTGGACCCCTTCGTCTCACGGATCATCGAGATGGCACGGTCGGTGAAGTCGTCGGTGACGAAGTAGTCCTCGGGATACGTGTCGGTGCGCACCGCGTGGTTGTCCTCTATCAGGCGGTGCGGGTGGTGGAAGTTGGTGAACGCGTCGAGGAACCCGTAGTAGCGGTCGAACCCCTTCTGGCACGGCCACGACGACCGGTCAGCAGCGTCGTTCTGCTCTGAGTCCTTGGTGAGGTGCCACTTGCCGACCATCAGTGTCTGGTAGCCGTCGGCGCGCAGCAGCTCGGCGACCGTGGGGGCCTGGTCGGTGAGTGTCATGGAGTAGCCAGGGAAGCCGGGATCCGAATGGGCGACGTGGCCGATCCCCGCACGGTGTGGTTCGAGCCCGGTCAGCAATGCTGCCCGGGTGGGCGAGCACATGGGATAGGCGTGGAAGTCGGTGTACCGAAGGCCGCCGGCGGCAAGGGCATCGAGGTTGGGAGTTCGGATCTCTGAGCCGTAGCAACCCAGGTCGGAATAGCCGAGATCGTCGGCCAGCATCACCACGATGTTGGGTGCGCCCTGACGAGCGGTGGGGCGTGGTGGCCACCAGGGCTCCGATGTGGCGTAGACCCGGCCGACCGGCCCGGGATGGCCGGCATACGGGGCGGTCGGGTCCGACGGGTCCGGTGGGAGTCGCGGCGGCTCGCTCATGGCGGGCGACGTTACAGCCCGGACAAGGCCGCGATGCGGCCAAGATGGAGCCGTGGACGACTCACTCGTCGAACTGGCCGACCTGCTGGCCCGGCCGCTTCGCACCGGCGCCGACGCACGCGCCCACGAGGTGCCATGGCGCGGCCCGTCGGGCCCGGCCTTCGCAGTTGCCGTGCCGGGTGACATCGAGGAGGTGCGAGCGATCGTGAGTTGGGCTCGCGACCATCGCCGGCGCCTCATACCCCAGGGCGCCAACACGGGGCTGGTGGGTGCTTCCACCCCTCCCCCTGAAGGACCGGCTCCGGTGGTGCTCAGCACCAATGCCATGGCCGACCGCCTCGAGGTTCGTCCGGCCGACGCGGTGGCGGTGGTCTCGGCCGGTGTCCGGCTGTCGGCGCTCAACGAGGCTGCCAGCAGGCACGGCCTCGAGCTCCCGGTGGACCTCGCGGCGGATCCTGCGATCGGGGCCATGGTGGCAACGAACACCGGCGGCTCGAGGGTCATGGCTCACGGGGACATGTCGGCCCACGTACTGGGCGTGCAGGCGGTGCTGGCAGACGACGACGTTTCGGTGATCGGCGACGTCAGGGGACTGCGAAAGGACAACACCGGACCCGACCCTGCCCGGCTGCTGGTCGGATCAGCCGGATCACTCGGGGTCATCACCGCATGCGCGGTGTCACTCACCCCGCTGCCGGCGGAGCGCGCAACAGCTCTGATCGGACCCACGGCGGACATCGAGGCAGTCAGCTTGCTCCCCGCATTGAGGCGTGCGCTCGGATCCGGCCTCACCGCCTTCGAGGTCATGTGCCCCCGGGCGGTTTCCGCGGGTCTGCAACGGGCTTCGATTCCGCATCCGGTCGACCCGGGTGCGGAGCCGGCCGTCACCGTGCTCGTGGAGTGCTCGGGGGGAACCGGGGTGGCGGACAGCCTCCTGGATGCCCTCGTCGACGCGAATGTGCACGACCGGGCACTTGCGGTGCCACGCACCGAGGCCTGGGCCCTGCGCCACGGCATCACCGAGGGACTCGCCTCACAGGGCGAGGTGATCGGCTTCGACCTCTGTGTTCAGCCCGCCCACTTGCCCGCCCTGCGTGCTGCCGTGCGCGACACCGCCCACTCGGTCAGGCCCGAGCTGGCAGTGGCGGACTTTGGCCACTGGGGCGACGGTGGGGTGCACGCCAACGTGGTTGTTCCCCACGACGTGGCCATTTCGGAGTCCGACCGCCGCGCCCTGCGAGCAGCTGTCCACGAGCTGGTGACCACCAGGTTCGCGGGGTCATGGAGTGCCGAACACGGGATCGGCCCGACCAACGCGGGGCAGTGGCGCCGATCGACTCCATCCGCCACGAGACGGGTACTGGCTGCGGCCAAGGCCGAAATGGACCCACTGGGCGTGTTGGGCCATCCGGGGTTGCCGTTCTGAAAGAGGCAACAACACTCTGCGCCACTAGCTGACCGCAGTGCGCTGTCGTTTGGGGTGCCATCGGAGAGCCTGCGGTAGCGTCGCAATCCATGCCCGGCGCCCGGACGATCCTGACAGCGGGTGCGTTGCTGCTGGCGCTGCTCGGCGCCGCTTGTGCAGGCACCTCCAACCAGCAGGTTTCCGGCAAGGTGGCCACATCGACGGCGCCCACCACCAGTTCCACGACCACCACGACCCGGGCACCCGACTGCGCGAGCACGCTGCCCACCTCCGGCCAGGCAGCCCAGCTGGTGATGGTCATGGTTGCGGATCCATCCCATGCCGCAGACGCCCTGGAGGCCGGAACCGTCAGCGGATACGGCCTCAAGGGAAACCAGCGCAGCGACGTGGCCGATGCGATCGAGGCCACCGCAGGGCTGTCGGTGCTGCCCATCAGCGTGGCCGTCGACGAGGAGGGCGGCACGGTGCAGCGGCTGCGCTACTCCGCAGGCCGCCTGCCATCGGCCGAAGACATGGCAGAAGGCACGCCCGCGCAGGCCGCGAACGAGGTCGAGGCCCACGCCCGGCGCATGGCGGACATGGGCGTGACCATGAACTTCGCGCCGGTCGCCGACGTGGGCAGCGGCGCCGGCCTGGGCAGCCGCTCCTTCGGCGACGATCCCACGACTGTCAGCGAGTTCGCAGTCGCCGTGGGCAATGCCAACGCAGCCGGTGGCGTGACGCCGGTGGTGAAGCACTGGCCGGGCATCGGCGGTGCAGGCGTCGATCCGCACAACTCACTACCCACACTCGACCCGGTCGAGGAACTGCGCGCCGTGGATATGGCCCCGTTCCGCTCGGCGTTCGAGGCGGGTGCGCCAGCGGTCATGGTGGCGCATGCCGAGGTACCGGGTCTCACCGCCGACGGCGAGCCGGCATCGCTCTCACGAGCCGCCATCACCGACGAGCTCCGCAACTCCGAAGGCTTCGGAGGCGTCGTGATGACCGATTCCCTTGGCATGGGCGCCATCGTGGATGACCACACGCAGGCCGAGGCTGCCGAACTCGCGATCTCGGCTGGAGCCGACATCGCTCTGGTCTCGGGAACCGACGTCGTGAACGGCGTGCATGAACGCCTCGTCGAGGCGATCACCGAGGGCAGGATCCCCGCCGAACAGGTCGAGGCATCGGTCCGACGGGTGCTCTCCCTGCGCGGAATCGAGGGCGAGTGCTTCGACGCCGTGTCCGAGTACGCCGCGCAGGCCCGTCTGGAGGCCGACAAGGCACAGCGGGAGGCCGACCTGGAGTCCCGGCAGGAGTCAGAGGGCGCGGCGCTCGACGGCACCGCCACCAGTAGCGGCTGACCGGAACCGGGTCGAACCACACTCAACCTACCGGACCACCTCGTTTGTCCCTACGCTGGGGCCGTGGCAACACACCAGTTGCTGGCGCTGCTCGAACGCAACGGCACCGTCCGCTCGATCGCGCCCGGGATCACCAGACTGACCGGCCTCGACCCGTGTGACTACGTCGGGCGGGACCTGCTCGAGCACGTCCATCCCGAGGACCGCCAACGCTCGCACCGGCGCCACGCCGCCGTGGTCCACGGCACCGACGGCACCCGCAACGGAATCCGCGTGCGGCTGGCGACCAAGGATGGCGACTGGCGCTGGCTGGAGATGCTGGCCACGCGATGCCTCGACGAGCCCGGCATCGGCGCGGTCGTTGTCTCCGTGCAGGATGTCTCCTCCGCCAGCCCGAAGATCCCCCGGGTCCCGCGGGCCGAGGAGGAACCCGCTGGTGGCGCGAGCCGCCCCAGCGAGGACTTCTTGCGGATGCTGCTCAGCATCTCGGCGAACGCGGTTCTGGTCCTGAACGAGGACTCCACCATCAAGTGGGCCAGTTCCGGAGTCGGCACCGCAGCCGGTTACACCGAGGAGGAGTTCGCCCGCCTGAATCCCGTGGAACTGGTTCACCCCGATGACATCGCGTCCCTGGGCGAGGCCATCGACTCCTGGCGCTCCCACGAAGGACAGGAGCTCCCGCTGCCAACACCGGTGACCGTGCGGATCAGGCACCGCAACCGCGGGTGGCGGTGGACCGACGTCGTCGGTCGCGATCTACGCGAGAACCCCGCCTTCGACGGTCTCGCACTTGCGATCACGGACTCACACGAGCGCGTCCTGGCCGGCGAACGCCTCTCCTCCTCCGAACGGCGGCATCGAGCGTTGCTCCGCAACAGCCACGACCGGGTGCTTCTCACCGACAGGGACGGGATTATCACGTGGGCCTCCGAGTCGCGAACCAGGTCCTGGAAGTGGGACCCCAAGGACATCGTCGGCGTCGACCTCGCCCTGGCTCTCGGTGAGGAGGACCGGGCCACCCTGAAGGGGGTCCTGCGGCGATGCGTCTCCGTCCCCGGCCATACTGAGGTGTTCGAGGCACCGCTGCTGGGCACCGACGAAGGCATCCGGTGGAGACAGATGACGGTCTGCAACCAACTCGACGATCCCGACGTGGCAGCGGTCGTGTGGAACCTCCGCGACGTGCAGGCCGAACACGATCTGGAGTCGGCCTCGGTGGCGTTCGGATCCCTGGCCGTGTCCTCCTCGACCGGACTGTTCGAGATCGACCAAGACGCCGGACTCGTTGACGTCAACCCGCGTTGGGAGGAGATCACGGGCATGACCGCAGCCGAGGCAGCGGGCAACGGCTGGCAGGCAATCCTCGTCGACGAAATGGTCCACGCCGGCCCGGCTGAGAGGGAACCCGGGCCGCAGCCGCCGGTTCGGCTCAGGATCAGGCGACCCGACGGGGAGTATCGCTGGGTCGACGTGCGTTCGACCGTGGTCATCGACGCCGACGGGCGTGCCAAGCGGTTCGGTGGAATCGAGGACGCGACTGCCGAGGTCCGCGCCGAGCAGGAACACCAGAGCCTGCTCGAGATATTCGGCCTCACCGAGGACACGGTGATGGTGGTCGACGCCGAGGGCAGGCTGGTGTTCATCAACCGCACCGGGCGCGACTTCTTCGGCCTCAGCGAGCAGGAGTACGAGTCACGACTGCACACGCAGTGGCCTTTGAGCCTGCCCAAGGCCGACGGCTTCGGGGAGATAATGAAGCAACTCGGCGCCACCGGGTGGTGGTCGGGCGAGGTCGAATCCGTCAGCGCCAATGGCGACAAGCGCATGATGCGCGTGGAGCTGATGATGCACCGCGACGAACAGGGTCGCGCCCGCCAGTTCTCGACCGTCACCCACGACATCACCGAAACGAAGCAGCTCGAGGCGAGCCTCGAATACGAGGCCACCCACGACCAGCTGACCGGCCTTCCGAACCGACTGGCCCTGCTGCGGGAACTCGGGGAGATCGCCGAGCAGCACCACGACTCCGCGACGGCGAGCGTCGCACTGTTGTTCATCGACCTCGACCACTTCAAGGTCGTGAACGACAGCCTCGGCCACGAGGTCGGCGACCAGCTGCTTCAGCAGTGCGCCAGGCGGATCGGCGCCGTGGTGCGACCCGACGAGACGGTGACGAGGTTCGGCGGCGACGAGTTCGTGGTGGTGTGCCAGCGCATCGGTGAGCGCAGCGACGCCGAGTCGATCGCCGAGCGCATCGATGCCGCCCTGACGGCGCCCTTCGACGTCGAAGAACACCAGATCCACACCGGCGTGTCGATCGGGATCGCCCACTCCAGCGCGGCCGACCTCGACCCGGCAAGCCTGCTGCGTGACGCCGACACTGCGATGTACCACGCCAAGTCAACCGGGCGACGGTGCTGGGCGACCTTCGACGACGAGTTGCGCCGCGCTGCGGTATCGCGCCACCAACTAGAGCGTGAGCTCAGGGCCGCCGTGGAGAGTGAGGACTTCACGCTCGCCTATCAGCCAGTCGCACGGCTCGACGACTTCGGTGTTGTCGGAGTGGAGACGCTGCTGCGTTGGCGCATGGATGGACAGTCGATCCCGCCGGACACGTTCGTGCCCGTCGCCGAGGACACGGGTCTGATCATCCCGATCGGCACCTGGGTGATGCGCAGCGCGCTGGATCAGCTTGCCCAATGGGACCGTCACGGCCTTGACTCGTTGGCCATGGCGGTCAACGTGTCCGTGCGCCAGCTACAGGCACCCGGGTTCGTGGCCAGCATGGCCGAGCTGATCGAGTCCAGAAGCGTCGACCCCTCGCGGATTTGCCTCGAGATCACCGAGACGGTCCTGCTCGAGGAGCTCAAGACGACCCGCGGCATCCTGGGTGACCTGACGGGCATGGGGATCAACATCGCTCTGGACGACTTCGGCACCGGCTACTCACCGCTGACTTACCTAAAGGAGCTGCCGATCGACGTGGTGAAGCTTGACCGGTCGTTCGTGGCGGAGATCGGGTCCAACCCGCGCTCCACGGCCATCGCCACGGCGGTGGTGAGTCTGGCCTCCGCGATCGACCTCGCTGTGATAGCCGACGGCATCGAGACCGAGAGCCAACGCGAGGCGCTGGCCGAGCTGGGCTGCACCCTCGGCCAGGGTCGCTTGATCTCTGCCCCCTTACCGGCGGCGGACCTCCCGGCCGCCATCAATGCCCTGACGGACAGGCCCTGATCCCCAGCCACCGGCGGTGTCCATCAGCAAGCTGAGTGTGCCCGATGACACATCGACCACAGTCGGTCATAATGTTGTTACTGGGTGCATCCGTACACTGAAACCGCCCGGGTACACGGCTACCCGGAGACATAGAGGGGCCAGGAGGACATCACATGCGAGTCGCCACGATCATCAACGAAAAGGGCAGCACTGTCGCCACGATCGGCGCAACCGCAAAGCTCACCGACGCGGCATCCGAGTTGCGCCTCCGCGGCGTCGGAGCGCTGGTCGTGTCCTCCGATGGCCGCCGGATCGAGGGAATCGTCTCCGAGCGCGACATCGTGCGCCGGCTGGCCGAACGGGGCCAGTCAGCGCTGGCCGAGACCGTCGAGACCGTCATGACCGCGGAGGTGCGCACCTGTGAACCGGGTGACACCTGCGATGACCTCATGCGGATAATGACCGAGCATCGCATGCGTCACCTGCCCGTCGTGATCGACGGACAGCTGGCCGGGATCGTGTCCATCGGCGACGTGGTGAAGCACCGTGTCGGCGAGCTCGAAGCCGAAGCCCGCACGCTGCACGACTACATCACCACCGGGCGCTGAGCCGCCCGTCAGCCCGCCCGGGCATCGTGGCGGTTGACAGCTGAGACCACGGCTCGCAGCGAGGCGAGCAGGATGGACTCGTGCATCCCGACACCCCAGCGGATGGTGCCGTCGGGAGCCTGTAGCGCCACATAGGCAGCCGCAGTGGCGTCCGTTCCGGCGGATACCGCGTGCTCGCTGTAGTCGACGACCTCGAGCTTCGTTCCCAACGTCTCGCCGAGGCCGTTCATGAACGCCGATATCGGTCCTCCGCCGGACCCGTTAACGGTCGTGGGTTCGCCATCGACCACGAGCTGGACCGTCACTTCGGCTCCGTCGGCACGCGTCGTGGCCTCGGCCGAACGGAACACGATGCCCTTGGCACCACCATCACCCTGCCCATCGACACTGCCCAGGTACTCGGCGGCAAAGGCATCCCACATCGCGGCAGCCGTGATCTCCGTGCCCGTGTCCTCGGTGATGTGCTGGATCGTCTTGGAGAACTCGATCTGCAACCGACGCGGCAGCTCGAGTCCGTGCTCGGCCGACATGATGTAGGCGACGCCACCCTTGCCCGACTGGCTGTTGACCCGGATCACGGCCTCGTAGGTCCGCCCGAGGTGTGCCGGGTCGATCGGCAGGTAAGGCACCTCCCACGACTCGTAGTCGCCGGCCGGCCGGCCGAGGTCCTCGTTGCCGCCGAGGGCGGTGAGGCCCTTCTTGATCGCATCCTGGTGAGAGCCGGAGAACGCCGTGTACACAAGGTCTCCCGCGTAGGGGTGGCGCTCATGCACCGACAGGCGGTTGCAGTACTCCGCCGTTCGACGGATTGCATCGATGTCGGAGCAGTCCAGTCCAGGGTCCACGCCCTGGGTGAACATGTTGAGTGCCATCGTCACCACGTCCACGTTGCCCGTGCGCTCACCGTTGCCGAACAGCGTGCCCTCGACACGCTCGGCGCCTGCCAGAAGGGCCATCTCGGCCGCAGCAACGGCGGTCCCGCGGTCGTTGTGCGGGTGTACCGACAGGATCGCCCTCGAGCGGTCGGGCATGTTGCGATGCACGTGTTCGACCACATCGGCGTAGATGTTGGGCATGTACATCTCCACGGTGGCAGGCACGTTGATGACCACCTTTTCGGGCTGGCCATCGGGGCCCTCGCCGAGCTCGAGAGCATCCATGACCGCGGCAGAGATCTCGATCGCGAAGTCGGGCTCCGTGCCCGTGAACGACTCCGGGGAGTACTCGTAGCGCAGGCGGGTGTCGCCCGCATGCCCCTCGAGCTCGCGGCAGAGCTTCGCCGCGTCCACCGCGAGCGCCGTTATGCCCTCGCGCTCGGAGTGGAACACCACGCGACGCTGGAGCTCGGATGTGGAGTTGTAGAAGTGCACCATCGCCTGGGGCGCGCCGCGAAGCGCCTGGTAGGTGCGCTCGATCAGCTCGCGGCGGCACTGCACCAGCACCTGGATGGTGACGTCCTCGGGGATCAGGTCACCCTCGATGAGCTCGCGCAAGAAGTCGTAGTCGGTCTGCGAGGCCGAAGGGAACCCGACCTCGATCTCCTTGAACCCCATTTCGACCAACGTCTCGAACATCTTGGCCTTGCGCACCGGATCCATCGGGTCGATCAGCGCCTGGTTGCCGTCACGGAGGTCCACCGAGCACCACGTGGGGGCGGTGGTGAGCACGTTGTTGGGCCATGTGCGGGTAGCCAGCCCACCGTTGGGTGAGCCGTCGGGGTCACCCGCGAGCGGCAGGAAGGGCCGGTACTTGTCGAAGGGCATCTGCGTCGTCTGGGTTCTGTGGGACATCGGATTGCTTCCTGGGTCGGATACGAGGGTCGAGCGGAACTTGGTCCGAAAACTGAAGAACCTCCTGCTTTTGCAGGAGGTTCGGCGAGCACGCAGGAGCGGGCTCGCCTAGGTCAGCAGAAGGAGGGCAAGTGCTCGGGGAGTCATCGGGTCCACTGTACGCCCGCATCAGGTCGGTGGCAACGCCATACCCGTGCCCACAGCGCCGGGCTCTTGTGGGACTTGTCAGGTGGCACCGGAAACCGCAGGAGTGACCCCCGGACACCCTCGGTACCCTTGCTCGAGTCGGCAACCGGCCGCGGAGCGGGCCAGACATGGACAACAACGGCACCCCCAGCCCCGAAGCGCTTCGGCAGCGGCCCGCACCGGGCCTGGTGCTCTTCGGCGCTGCCTGGGCCGCCATCGGCGGGCTCGTCTCCATGCACACGTCCGGCGGGGTGCGCCTCGCCGTGTTCCTGCTGGCGGCATGGGTGCCGGTGCTGGCCCTGATCGCATCGATGCGCGGCACATCGGCCAAGCACCACTGGGTGAGGATGGCCTGGGGAGTCATCGCGTTCGTCACCGCGGCCAGCCTCGAGGCGGTGCTGCGATTCAGAGGATGGAGCACTCCATCGGAGGAGAACCCATCCGACCTCATCTACCTCGCCGGCTATGCGCTGCTGGCCTCCGGCATCTGGACTCTCATCCGGCGACACGGCCGCTCGGAGATCCGCAAGGGACTGATCGACGGCGCTGTGATGCTCGTGCCTCCGGTCGTCCTGCTGATCGAGTACGTGGCGCACGTGCCAACCAATGGCGATGGCGCCAACTGGGCGCTTCGGTTGCTCGCCGCCGGATATCCCCTTCTCGACCTGATCCTGCTGGCAGCGCTGGTCTGGCTGGTCGCGACGCCGACACTGACCCGCGCACACCTCGGCCTGCTGGCCACCGGCATGGGGCTCAGCCTCATCGCCGACATGGCCCACGCCGTGGAGTTGCAGTCCCCGAGTGACTCGATGCGTCGTGTGATCGAGGGGCTCTACCCGCTCACGTGGACCCTGCTCGCCGCTGGCATAGCGACCGGCGCCGCAGTGCGCTTCGGGCGCCCACGCGGCGCAGAGGTGCTGCACTGGGGCCGCATCGGGTTGCTCGGCTTCGGAGCCCTGCTGGGGCCGCTCGTGATCGTCATCGCAGCCATGCCTCCGGAGCCCCTTCCCGTGATCTGGGTGGCGACCTCTGTGGTGCTCGTCTCGTTCATCATCGTATGGCGAATGATGCAACTCGCCCGCACGCTCGGCACGACCACCAGCCAACTGGACCGCGCCCGACAGGAGCTCCAGGTCCAGGCCACCCACGACCCCCTCACCGGGCTGCTCAACCGCGCGGTGCTCGACGACGTGCTCGACGAGCTTCATAACCCGGCGTCGCTGCCCGGCGCGCTGCTGTCCATCGACCTGGACCTATTCAAGTCCGTCAACGACACCCATGGCCACGACGCCGGAGACACCGTGCTGCGTATCACTGCGGACCGGCTGCGCACGACCTTGCGCCCCGCCGACCTCGTGTTGCGCATGGGCGGCGACGAGTTCCTGGCCGTGCTGCACGAGGTGACACCTGCGGAGGCACAGGGCCTGGCGCGCCGCATCCTTGCGGCAATCCAGGAACCGATCCGGTGGAAGGACTCCCACCTGCGCGTGTCCGCCAGCGTCGGCGTCGCATCGATCGAGGCGGACAGCCCCGGACAGGCCCCCGAACTGCTGATGACGATGGCCGACGCGGCCATGTACGAAGCGAAGCGTGCCGACACCGGCAGCTCCGGTGCGGTGGCACACGCAGGCGATGGAGCCGACCTCACCGGCCCGCAAGGCGCTACCGTCACGGGCCATGACGACCAAGAGCGCGCTGGACCTGGCGAAGTCGATACGAACCGGTGACATTGGTGCCGCGGAGGCACTGGAAGCCCACCTGGAGGCGATCGACCGGCTCGACCCGGCGCTGAATGCCGTCTGCTTTCGCGACGACGACCGGGCACGGGCCGACGCCGCGTCGGTCGACGATGCGGTTGCCAACAACCGCGCCGACGAGCTGGGCCCATTTGCCGGGGTCCCGATGCTCATCAAGGACCTCAACGACGTCGAGGGCTGGCCGACCACGCTCGGAAGCCGAGCATCCAGTGACACACCCAAGCAGGCTGACCACCCACCCGTGGCCCGGTTGCGCAGCGCCGGGTTCGTGTTCTCGGGCAAGACCACCACTCCGGAGTTCGGGTCGGTGTCGGTCACCGAGTCAGAGCGACTGGGCGCCACGCGAAACCCGTGGAACACCGACCACACGCCCGGCGGGTCCTCCGGTGGAGCCGGAGCAGCGGTTGCCGCCGGCATGCTGCCGGCTGCACATGCCTCCGACGGCGGCGGGTCCATCCGGATTCCCTCGAGCTGCAACGGCCTCGTGGGGCTGAAGGCATCCCGCAACCGGATCACCAGCGGCCCGACCAAGATGATCAGCGCATCAACCCAGGGCGTCGTGACGCGCGACGTGGCCGACCAGGCCGCGATCGTCGACGTGATGTCCCAGCTGGACCAGGCATCGTGGGAGGTGGCGCCGCCGCTGGCCCGGCCCCTGAGCGATGAGGTGGGCGCCGACCCGGGTCGGTTGCGCATCCGCCTCTCCACCGCCAACGCAGTGGGCGTGGATCCGGCGCCCGCCTGTGTGGAGGCGGCGGAATCGGCCGCCCGGATGCTCGAGGAACTCGGCCACGAAGTCCAGACCGATGACGTCCGCTGGCCCGACGCCGCCGGCTTCATGGGCGGGTTCCTGACTGTCTGGTCGACGATCTCGGCGGGGTACGAGCTCACCGATCTCGACCTGCTGGAGCCTCACAACCGCGAGAGCCTCGCCGGAGCCCGCGACACCGACTCGATCTCCTACACCGAATCGGTGATCATGCTCCAGAAGGCCTCGCGGGACTTCACACCGCAGTTCGGACGTGACTTCGACCTGCTGTTGACCCCCACGATGGCCATCGAGCCACCGGAGGTGGGGTGGATCTGGACCGGCGCCGACGAGTCGCCCACCGCCCCCATGGTCAACGCCACTCCGATGGCCGCCTACACAGCCGTGTTCAACGTGACGGGCCAGCCGGCGATCAGCCTGCCCGTTCACGTGTCCGAAGCCGGGCTTCCCGTTGGGGTGCAACTGGCGGCACCGCCGTTCGACGAGGCCACATTGATCCGTGTTGCGGCCCAGCTGGAGCAGGCCGTTCAGTGGGCCGACCGCCTGCCCTCTGCACCCTGAGGCCCCGGTCACTACCCTCATCACATGCGTTTCATCGGGGCGAGGTCGTTGGGGTTCGTGGCTGTTGTTGCCGCCACGCTGATGGGCGTCGGCTGCACAGCTGGCACCACCTACGGACCCGGTGGTGAACCGGGGCCCTATACCGGCCCGCCACCCGAGACCGCCGTGTGGTTCGCGGGTGACTCGTTGGCGCACCACACGGCCCGGCACATGCCCCATGAGCCGTTCTGGCTGACCGCCACCGGAGCGTCCGGGTTCGTGGACCACGCGGCGCTGTTCAACGGGCGAATCCGCGACAACGTCATCAACGCCGGGGTCGAGACCCACCTGCCGGACGTCGTGATCGCAATGGGCGGCGTCAACGACCTGTCGGTGGGCACGACCGCCGCCGCGATCATCACGGCCATGGACGAATTCGACGCCGAGCTGGCATCGCTCGGCGTGCCGGTGCGGTGGGTGCTCGAACCAACCTGGGGGCACGCGGTCAACTACCAGCCGATCTATGACCACCTGATCGCCACCTACCCGGACGTGATCGACTGTCGCGGGCAGGCCGGCGACTCCTTCGACGGCCTGCATCCGCTCGACTACCAGTGGTTCGCCTACTGCGTCGACGATTCAGTTCACCCCTGACTCAGCGAGCACCGAGCAGCCGCGACACAGCACGCATCGGCAGGCCGATGACGGTCGACGGATCACCCACCACCCGTTCCACCAGCACAGCACCCGCGCCCTGGATCGCATAGGCGCCCGCCTTGCCCATGGGCTCACCGGTGGCGACGTACCAGTCGATCTCCTCGGCGCCGAGGTCTGCGAAGGTGACGGCGGCTGTCACGGTGCGAACGACTGTCGGCCGAGCGGGCGCCGCCATGGCCACGGCGGTGTGCACCTCATGGGTACGTCCGGACAACGCCTGCAGGATGCGCCGCGCATCGGCGGGGTCCACAGGCTTGCCGATCGCCTGGCCATCCAGGGCCACGGTGGTGTCGGCGCCGAGCACAACGGCATCGGTGCGGGCGGCGGCCCCGGCCTCCGCCTTGGAGATGGCCAGACGCTCCACCATGGCGGTCGGCTCCTCATCGAGCAGGGGCGTCTCGTCGACGTCGGTGGAAACGATGTCGAAGCTGTCCACGATCCGCGCCAGCAGTTCGTGCCGGCGCGGCGAGGCAGACGCGAGCACCAGTGCGGGCTCAGCCACCGGACATGACCGCTGCGGGCTCGGCTGCCAGCACGGGTTGGGAGTCGCGGTCATCCAGCCAGCCGTCAGGCAGGGCCACCCGCTTGAGGGGGTTGGAGTGGCTGCGGTTGAACCCGGCTGCGGCCGACGGAGCGGGGGCATCCGGGTCCAACTTGTCGAGGATCGCCTCGATGTCGGCGATGGTCATCACCTGGCCGGCTGCCCGGCGCAGTTCGGACCCGACCGGGTAGCCCTTGAAGTACCAGGCCAGGTGCTTGCGGAACGCGGGCAGACGCCGCTCGCTGCCGTGCCATTCCACGAACAGGCCCGCATGGCGCCGGATCACCTCGGCGACCTCGCCGAGCGACGGACCGCCAGCCACTGGCTCGCCGCGGAAGTGGGCCTCGAGCTCACCGAACAGCCACGGCCGACCCAGGCATCCCCGGCCGATCACCACACCGTCGCAACCGGTGAGCGCAACCATCTCACCAGCATCGCCGGCACAGGTGATGTCGCCATTGCCGAGCACGGGAATCCCGCCGATGCTCTGCTTCAGCTCTGCGATGGCCTCCCACCGCGCCGGCGGGCCGTAGTGGTCGAGCGCAGTGCGTGCGTGCAGTGCGAGCGACGCGGCCCCGGCGTCCGCGGCGATACGACCGGTATCGAGGTAGGTGATGTGGTCGTCGTCGATGCCCATGCGGAACTTCACCGAGACCGGCACGCTTCCTGCGGACTCGGCATCAGCCGCGCGGACCGCCGCATCGATCACGGAGGCGAGCAGCTTGCGCTTCCACGGAAGAGCCGCTCCCCCACCGTTTCGGGTCACCTTGGGGGCCGGGCAGCCGAAGTTCATGTCGAGGTGGTCGACCATGCCGCCGCCGACCAGACGACGCACGGCCTCGGCGACGTAGTGGGGGTCGGTGCCGTATAGCTGGAGCGAACGGATCTTCTCCGCCGGGTGGAACCGGGCGAGGTCCCAGGACTTCTCGTGGCCCTCGACCAGCGCACGCGCCGTCACCATCTGGTTCACGAACAGCCCGCCGCCGAACTCGGCGCACAGCACCCGGAACGGCGCGTCGGTCACGCCCGCCATGGGCGCGAGGACCACAGGCGGGTCAACCGCTATGTCGCCGATCCGCAGTTCCGACATGTCCCCAAGGGTGCCACGGGGCGTCGGCTGCCAGGGAGTCGATGCTCAGCCCGACACGTTGGTGACGGTGGCCGAGGGGTCAGAAGCTACGGCTTCGGGGGTGAACAGTGCAGGCTTCCACTGCTTCGCAGCGAACTCCTTGACGCCGACATCGAACAACGGACTCGACTCATCGCCCACCTGCCCGTAGGTGAGGATCGAGTGACCCTGTGGGCCATCGTCACCGAACTCCACCGCAAGCATGAAGCTGCTTCCGTAGGTGACCGGGTAGCCGTCCTCGGTGAGCGTGGAGCCGGCGACAAGTCGCTCGGGCCAGTCCGGCTGAGGCTGCACGGTGGAGTAGGCCTGCCGGCCATCGCTGACCACGTTCGTGATGCCCTCACCGCCAAGACCACCCGGTACCGGGTTGCGAACACCCTGGACACGGGCGTCGTACTGGATCTCCCCGAGCGGGGCATCGAGCGCGATGCCCACGTGGTCCAGGAGCGCCACGGCGTTGGCCAACCCGAGCAGCACCTGGTCGGCCCCGTCGACGACAGCAGGGCCGAGCCCGTTGGGAGTGTCCGCAGGGCTGGCGGCGTCGAACGGCACGGCCCACAGGTCGCCGTACGTCACCTGCTCGGTGAACTCGCGCCAGAGCACCGGACCCTGGCTGTCAGCGTTGTAGAGGCCATCCCACGCCTCCAGCACGGCGCATGCACGCGACAAGTCGACTTCGGTGGGTGCCACGACCGGCTCGCCGTCGCCACTGAGCAGTTCCTCGCTGGCCACCGGCGCCGTGGCCGCGTTGCAGCGCTGCACCACACCCTCGAGCCACTGCGCCGTTGTGTAGGCACCATTGTGCAGCGCCGCGGCCCGCAGCTCGTCGCCACTGAAGAGTTCGTCGTCGCCGGCGAGCATGTCGGGTGTGTTCAGGTCGAGCACTGCCAGGTTCTGACGGGTGCGCACGCTGCGCGCGGTGTCGGCCGAACCCTGCAGGGGCGAGAAGTCGCCGTCGATCGGCGCAGCCGAGTTGGCGATCCAGTAGCTGTCGTTGGCATTCATCACGTAGTCGGAGCGCTCCTGACCCGGCAGGCCAGACCACGGGATCACGCCTGGCCACGGGGCCGCGGGATCGTCGACCCAACGGTCCCGCGACGTGTTGCCCTCGAGCAGCACCGCGTTGGACTCCGCTGCCAGCTTGGTGAGCCCGCCCAGTTCCAGCCGGGCCTCGTAGGCCTCGATCGCCTCGGGAGAAAGGTTGGGAGTGGCCGACGTGTCGGCGTACCAGGTGGTGCCGTCGGAACCGACGGCCACCGTATTGAACAGCGGCACGCCCTGGTACTCCTCGTGCGCGTCCCGGAGCTCCTCGAGAGACCCCGCCCGCATCATCGCCGCGTACTGCGGCAGAGTGCGGTCATTGGCCAGGTTGGCGTCGCGGTAGGACACGGTGGCGGTGTCGGTCCAGCCGACTCCCGGGAAGTCGAGTACCGGGCCGAACTCGGTCGACCAGTACGTGCGGGTTGCCGGCGTCGTCGTGCCGTCGTCGCCGAGAACCTCGATGGTGATCTCCCTGGAATCCATGGGCACAGCTTCGCCGT
This sequence comes from Actinomycetes bacterium, assembly GCA_024222295.1. Taxonomy (NCBI): domain Bacteria; kingdom Bacillati; phylum Actinomycetota; class Actinomycetes; species Actinomycetes bacterium. The sequence goes on along the minus strand of JAAEPF010000024.1, from coordinate 182,903 downwards.
CGATCACATATGAGGTGGGGTCTCCGGGCGCGAGTTCCATCTGGTAGGCGGTGAACCGCTTGCCTGCCGACACGGTGTGGGTCCATGCCACACCTTCGGTGAACCCGATCCCCACGCCCGGAAGCCCGAGCAACTGGGCCCCGTAGACGTTGATGCCGTCCTCGGTGCTGAGGTGCACCTCGGAGAAGCGGAGCTCGCCGATCCACGGGAAGTGGGGGTTGCCGATCAGCGCGCCCGAGCCGTTCTCGGTCAGCTCGGAGCCGACCGCCCAGCCGTTGGAGGCCAGGCTTGCCCGACTCGATGCTGAAAGGTCGGTCGTTGCGAGAGCGGTCTCCTGGCCACCTGCCTCAGCGGACGAGCCGGGAGGCTGGGCGGCCGCGATGAAGTCGATGAGTCGGGCACCCGACGCCAGCAACGCCACCGATCTGGCATACGCGTGGACCTCTTCGGCGGTCACGGGGCGCATCCACTCCGCTCCCCTGCACCAGTCCTCGATTCCGTCAACGCCCTGTGCCTCCAACGACGCATTCCATCCTGCGGTGAACGCCTCGACGTGGCCGCGCACGTCGTCCTCGACCGCTGCCCAGTCGGCGTTGGCGACGTCCACGAGGCCGAGTGCTGCCCAACCGAAGTCGCTCTCGATGTACTCCCCGTCTTCGCCCGGACCGAACGTGGCTGCACGCTGTGAATGGATCTTGATGACCTGGTCCACCAGGTCACACGGATGGTCCTCGGCCGACGCCCACCCCTGCCCGAAGGAAACCCCGTCCAGGCTCTCGGCGTGGATGTGTGGCACGCCGCCAGTCGTGCGCGTGATCACCGCCCCGTAGCCCTGAGGGCCGACGTCGATGGCACGCTGGCCACCATCGCCTTCGCCGCCCGCATCGTCGTCATCTGATCCCGTGCATGCGACGGCCAGAACGGCGAACGCAGCAGCTACCGAGAGCGTCTTGAATCCCCTGGTCTTCATGCGGGCAGCCTCGCACAACTGCCGCCGGGCGACCGTCCTCAGCTCGGGTAGGCGTCGGCACCGGTGGAATACTCCGGTGCACGGTCGCCAAGGCGCATCGCGGTCGGTACATGGATCGAGTGCGTCTGCAGGTACTCCGCCACCCCGGCATCGCCGAACTCGCGTCCGTAGCCGGACTGCTTCCACCCGCCGAACGGCGCCCGCAGGGACATCCCCGCCCGGTTGTGGCAGTTGACGAACGTGAACCCCGCCTCGATCCGCTCCGCGATTGCGAAGGCACGGTCTTCGTCCTCACTCCACACCGACGAGGCCAGGCCGTACTGGTCGGCGTTGACCCGGTCGACCACCTCGTCGATCTCGTCGAAGCCGAGCAGTGGCACCGTGGGTCCGAACTGTTCCTCGGCCACCACGGGCCAGTCGTCCGCAGCACCCGTCACGAGTGTTGGCCGGCAGAACCATCCCCCATCGACATCGATGCCGTCGCTGACCGTGCCCAGCTCGTGCACGACGCCGCCGCGCGATGCCGAGTCGGCGACCAGGCCCGCCACGAAGTCGCGTTGCTGCGCCGACACCATCGGTCCGACGGTGACCTGCGGGTCGAGTGGGTCACCCATCACCAGTAGGCGCTCGGCTGCTGCCAGGTAACCCTGCTCGAACTCGGCCAGGCGCGACGAGTGCACGAACAGCCGCTTGGCGGCCATGCAAACCTGCCCGCTCGTGAGGAAGGTGCCCCAAACGAGCCGCTCGAACAGCTCGTCGTCGAGGGGCGCGTCGTCGAGCACAACAGCAGCGTCGTTGCCGCCCAGCTCCAGCACCACCGGAGTCACGTTGGTGGCCGCGGTGGTTGCCACCATGCGTGCCACGGTGCCGCCACCGGTGAAGGCCACCTTGCGCACCAGCGGGTGCCCCACGAGGGTCTCGCCCACTTCTGCGTCGCCATGCAGCACGGACAGCACGCCGGGTGGCAACACGGCGGCGATCGTGTGCAGCGCAGCGGTGACTGCGAGGGGAGCCAGCGGTGACGGCTTCACCACGATCGTGTTTCCAGTAGCCAGGGCCGGCGCGACCTTGAGAATCGAGAGGATCAGCGGCGCGTTCCATGGAACGATCGCCACGCAGACTCCGTATGGACGGCGGATGATCCGCAGCCGACCCATGTCGTCGTCGAGCTCATCGTCGACCCCTACGCGTCGGGTCGCCGCGATTGCGTGCCGCAGGTAGGCCGCCGCGAAGCCCATCTCGCCGGAACAGTCGGCCACCACCTTGCCAAGCTCCCGGGCCAGCAAGGGGCCGAGGTCGTCGGATGTTGCGGCCACCGCATCCGCGGCTTCCTCGAGCAGCTCCAGACGCTCGTCGACCGACATCTCCGACCAGGCGTCGAAAGCCCCATGCGCGGCAACCACTGCGGTGTCGGCGCCCGCTGTGCCGACTGCCGCTACCCGGCCGACCACCTGGGAGAACCGCGCCGGGTTGACCCGTTCGATCCACCCGCCCGAACCGTCGCCGCCCACGCTTCCCGAAGCGTCGAAGGACGAGAGCTCCACGGCCTCGACGGGTGGCATCTCTCAGAACCCCGGCATGCCGGGCGCGAACGTGCCGGCGGTCCAACCCGCGTCCACCACGAAGTCCGCCCCCGTGCACGGCAGCGCAGCGGGCGAGAGCAACCAGGTGACCATCGAGGCGACGTCGCCCATCTCGGTCTCGCGTGGCTGGCCGTCGACATGCAGCTTCGGTTGCGGCGTGCCGCTCATGAAGCGGTCGATGTCGAACTGGTCGAGGAACGGGGCGAACATCTCCGGGTTGCCCATGGAGGGACACACCGCGTTGATGCGGATGCCGTCGCGGCCGTACTCGACAGCGGACGACTTGGTGAGTCCGCGTACTCCCCACTTCGATGCCGTGTAGGCGATCGTGGCGTTGCGTCCCTCGAGTCCGGCGACCGAGGAGATGTTGACGATCGACCCCCCTCCGTTGTCGCGCAGCATGGGCGCAACAGCGCGGATTCCGAGCGTGGGGCCGACCAGGTTGACCTTGATGAGGGTCTCGATGTGGCCCGGGTCCATGTCCTCGAGCGGGCCGAGGTGCAGGATCGCGGCGTTGTTGACCAGAGCGTCCAATCCACCCATCTGGCCGGCAGCCGTGGCCACGCCCTCGGCCCAGGAGTCGGCATCGGTGACGTCGAGTTCGAACGATGATGCAGCGGTGCCCAGCGACTCGGCGACCCCGGCGACGCGGTCCACCTGGATGTCCCCGATGGCGACGGTGCCACCCCCGTGCACGACCTGGGCTGCAATCCGGGCCCCCACGCCTTGCGCGCCGCCGGTGACAAGCACCTTCAGGCCTTCCAGATCTGCATTGGCTTCGGTCACGTGTACTCCTCGATGGTGCGCCCCGCCCGCGGCGACGATCATGCCAGAGGTGCCATATGCGTGCGAACAGTGGGCCGCGGTCTGGAAGAATCGCCGCCATGACACCAGTGCCCCTGCCCGCCGGCTTCAGCGCACATGCCGGCAACATCGGCATCAAGGACTCCAGCGCCGACTTCGCGGTGGTCGTGGCCGACCAGCCATGCGCCGCCTCCGCGGTGTTCACCCGTTCACGGTTCTCCGGACCGTCTGTGACCGTGTCGCGTGACCACGCCGCCGATGGCGCCCTGCAGGCGGTGGCCGTCGTGTCGAAGAACGCCAACGTGGCGACCGGCGCGGCCGGCGACCGCCACGCAAGGGAGTTGGCCACGCTCGTTGCAGGCGCCACGGGGTGCGAGGAGCGCGACGTGCTCGTCGCCTCGACCGGGGTCATCGGCGTGCCCTACCCGATGGACCGGATCCGCGAGTACATCTCGCAGCTTCCCAAGCCCACGGCGCTCCGGGATGCCACGGACGTGGCGACGGCGATGATGACCACCGACACGCACCCCAAGGTCGCGTTCGCCACCGTGCCCACAGAAGACGGCGCAACGGCTTCCATCGTCGGCGTGGCCAAGGGCGTGGGGATGATCGAGCCCGACATGGCCACGATGCTGGCGTTCGTGTTCACCGATGCCGAGGTCCCACTCATGGAGCTGAACGACGGGTTCCGCCACGTCGTGGACCGCACATTCAACAGCCTGTCGGTCGACACCGACACCTCCACCTCAGACACAGCTGCTGTGCTGGCCAGCGGAGCAGCCGGCGCGGTGGAGCCGCACCTGTTCAACCTGGAGCTGGCAGCGGTGTGCACCGAGCTGACCCGCCAGCTGGCCGCCGACGGTGAGGGGGCCACGAAGCTGCTGGTCGTGGAGGCCACCGGCGCCCGCGACGACACACAGGCCAAGCGCGTGGCCAAGGCCGTGCTCAACTCACCGCTGGTGAAGACAGCGGTACACGGAGCCGACCCCAACTGGGGACGGGTCGCGATGGCAGTGGGCAAGTGCAGCGACGACACCGACATCGAGCCCGACCACGTGAGGATCACCTTCGGCGACACGCAGGTCTACCCCAGCGCGGCCGGCGCCGACCTCGGCGCGCTGGAGGAGTACCTGCGCGGCGGCGAGGTCCACATCGGCGTCGACCTCGGTATCGGGCACGCTCGGTGGGAGGTCTACGGCTGTGACCTCTCCGACGGATACGTGCGCATCAACGCCGACTACACGACCTGAGAGTCGCTGGCCGGCCCGGGCTCAGAACACCTGGATGGCCGGGTCCGGATCACCATCGGTCATCGTGAACCTCGCGGCCTCGACTGGCTGGGAGAACTTCGACAGGGCGCTGTGGGCCCAGAACGAGACCTCCATCTCGCTCGGGTCGCATTCCACCAGGCCGAATCCGTTGCGCAGGCCATCGATGTAGTTGAACCCGGGCTCCCAGGTACCCCACGCTGCGTTGCTGAAGATGTAGTTCTCGTTGACCGCGCCACCTGCTGATGAGATCGCACCGGCGGCGAACTCGTTGGCGACCTTGGGTGCCACAGGGTCGTCCATGTCGGATGTGAGCGTCGCCGCCCAGAAGCTGTGGTAGTCGCCGGTCACGAACACGGTGTTGTCGATCGAGTTGGCCGCCAGGTGCCCGAGAATCTGGTCGCGTTCCCACGTGTAGCCGTCGAAGGAGTCCATCGGGTTGGTGTACAGGCCGGCGTGAAGGGGCAGGTTCGGGTTCTCCGCCCGGGCCTCCGGGGTGTCGTGGTCCTCCATGCGCAACGGGGCGATCATCACCGGGTTGCCGATCACCTTCCAGGTTGCATTGGCCTGGGCATCGGTTAGCCCGTCGAACAACCACTGGCGCTGCGTGGCTCCCAGCATGGTGCGCCCCGTGGCCGCCTCGAACGACGTCAACTCGACCGGGCCGAACAGGGGCACGTTGGCGGTGTTGGGATCGCGGTACTGGCGACCGTCGAGCATGAAGATCGACCCCACGCTGCCCCACTGCAGGTCGCGGTAGATCCGGTTGGCGGAGATCGGCCAGGTCGGCATGTACTCGAACCACGCCTGGTAGGCAGCCGACGAGCGTGCCGGATCGGTGCTGAAGATCGTGGCGTCGTAGTCGTTGACTATCTCGTGGTCGTCCCAGATCGACACGAACGGGTGCGCGGCGTGGGCGGCCTGGAGGTCGGGGTCGCTGCGGTAGACCCGGTACTTGGTGCGGTAGTCGTTGAGGGTCTTGGCCTCGGCTGTGGGATCGCCTGCCCGGACGGCTCCGAGCAGGTTGATCGAGAACGCCTCGTAGATGTAGTCGCCCAGGAACAGCACGGCATCGAGGTCACGCTGGGCGATGTCGCGCCACGATGTGTACCACCCGCTGTTGTACGACTGGCAGCTCGCAAATGCCAGCTTCAACGAGGACGTGGTGGCACCCGGTGCGGGCATGGTGCGGGCCCGGCCCACGGTTGAGCCTTCGTTGGGGTGGATGAAGCGGTACCAGTACTGCTGGTCGGCGCCGAGGCCACCCGCGAGCACCTTGACTGTGTGGTCGGCGGCGGCCGACGCCGTGGCGTTGCCCGAGGCGACGACGTTGGTGAAGCCCTGGTCGGTGGCAACCTCCCACCCGATCGTGAACTGCCCGTTGGCCTGCTGGGGCGACACGCGGGTCCACAGGACCACTTCGGTGTCGCTGTGCAGGCCACTGGCCACGCCCTCTGAGAACACGCGCGTCGGGGCGGTCGTGGGTGCACATGCCGTGGCCGTTCCAACGGCTCCGACTGCGGATCCGCCCAGACCCATGCGGAGTAGGTCGCGTCGCTGCATTGTCCCCCCAGACGAGTTGCCCGAACCCTGTGGTTCGGATCAAGTTCAGCTGGGCGACACTCTACGTTCACTCAGGGTGGCCCGGCCAGCTTTGCCCGGTTGTCCCTTTCGTGGCGCAATCAGAACCTGACGTAGCTCCACGAGGACCGTGTGCGACGGTTGCGGGCCGCGAAGGCGACCAGACCAAGGCCGAGGATCAGCTGCAGCGCTGCGAACGGCAGCAGCCATCCACGTGAGTTGCCGGTGAAGGCGAGCTGTTCTGCAGTCTCCGCGGCGACCTCGACTCCCTCGACGATCTGGGTGGTGGTGATCACAGGCGGGTTGGCTGCCACACAGTTGGTGGTGCTCTGCGGACTCGAGGTCGCGAACGACATGCTCTTGACCGTGAGCGTCACCTGGTCGCCGTCAGCCCCGGCTGCGGTGACAGAACCGCTGGCGGTCGGGACCTTGATGCTCGAGTTGGTTTCGACACGGCCGGGCACGTTTCCGACCGAGACGACCACGTCGCTCGGGCTGCCGGCTCCACCGGCGGCCACGTTGAGCTTGAAGTCCTCGACGCCGTTGGGCAGCGCCACGGGACCGGTGCGCGGTCCGGGGTCGAGGGTCACCTGGAATGCGAGGTTGCCGCCGGGGGCGACCTTGTCGACGGTCTTGATCGTCACGGTCTGCGGATCGTCCTGGTCGGGAAGCGGGTTCGGACCCACACTGATCGTGCAGACGAAGTCGACCTGGGCCGACTGCTCCAACACCTGCGCCTGCGGACCGGACGACGCCGGCGCGATCGGCGCTGCGGTGGTAGTCGTACCGCTGTCACCGGCTGGCGCCGCTGTAGTGGTGGTCGTCGTGGAAGCGGGCGGTGCCGTTGGTGGCGGGCCGGTGGGATCGGCCAGCTCTTCTTCGACGATCTCGGTCGACCCGAAGTCCTCCACGGTGGCATCACAGGTGACGGCTCCAGGGCTGGTCAGAGCGGTACCTGGCACGGTGACCGTGCTCGTGATCACGGTGCCGGGCTTGTAGCTGATCGTGTCACCAACAGCGCCGGTAGCTGTCACCTGCGCAACCTGTTGGGGCACCGGTATCGACCCGTTGGCCGGAACAACCGGCCCATATGCCGGATGAGTTGTCTCGAGCAGATCCGGCGACCCACCGTCTCCGACGAGAATCGAGGTGTAGATGCCCGAGATCGAATTGGCCGGCAGCTCCACCGGCCCGTTCTGCATCCCCGGTTTGATGTCCATGAAGATGTCGAAGGTGGAACCGGCTGTGGCCTTGTCCGGCGCCGAGATGGTCACCTCGACAGGGCTCGGCTGGTTGGGAATGGTCGTGCCGCTCTCGTAGACCACCTGACACAGGTAATTGACCGCACGCGTTTCAGATACGAGCGTTGCCTGACCAGGCTGCGGTTCCGTCGTGGTCGGAGCCGCCGTTGTGGTCGGAGCCGCCGTTGTGGTCGGAGCCGCCGTCGTGGTCGGAGCCGCCGTTGTGGTCGGAGCCGCCGTTGTGGTCGGAGCCGCCGTTGTGGTCGGAGCCGCCGTCGTGGTCGGAGCCGCCGTCGTGGTCGGAGCCGCCGTCGTGGTCGGAGCCGCCGTTGTGGTCGGAGCCGCCGATGTGGTCGGAGCCGCCGTCGTGGTCGTGGTTGCGCTGCCACCGGCGTCGACAGTGACGTTGGCGCGCTTGCCCTCGGGGATCGGACAGTTCAGCGAGGCGAGGTCGTTGAAGTACCGAACCCGCACAACTTCCAGTGTCGTCGTCTCGTTGATCGGGCCGAGCGAACCGTTGAAGGTGGGGAATTCGATCTTGGTGTCAGCAGGGATGGTTGGCCCAAGTGGGAGCGTGGGGGACGCGACCTGGTTGTCCATGTCACCGTTGACTGCCAGGTACACGGTGGTCTGCCCGTCGGAGAACGGAACCGGCCCATTCACAAAGCCAGGTTCGCCATCCACGGTCACCTCGTAGTCGACATCACCACCCGTTGGGACAGAGTCCGGGGCTGTGAGCGTGATGTCCACATTCGAAGCAGGGATCGGACTACCCGGATTGCCGAACAGCAAGAAGCCGCAAGTCACCGAATCGGCCCTGACCTTGCTCTCGCCGGCACTGGCTCCGCCGTTGCCGATGAACGCGGTCACGGAGGTGAGCATTGCCGTTACCAGTAACAGCCGTCCCAAGAGCTTCATCTGTTCCCTCTGTCTCCCCGCCGGCCCCGCGCCAGCTGCACCACCCCCGTTCCGCACAGCGGAACGGCATTTCGTATATGCAGATCGTACGGCAGGTTCGGCGACAGCGGCAAGGCTGTCTTGTGGTTTCCGGTGTTAACCGGACGCCCCTAGCCAATCACATTCTCGTCTAGCAGTGCTTCCCCGCGTACTGGGTCGATACCCCAGCCGGAAAGGACCTCCACCGGATCGTCGATCTCGACCGCCGGGGTCGGCTCGGGGTTCGAGGTGCGGCTGAACCGGGGAGCGGGAGCGGGCTGTGCCACACCGTCGACCTCGGGGAACATGGCTCGCTGCACTCCGAGGTCGCCCTGCGTCGCCTCACCCATGTCGAGCACCGGGGTCACACACGCCTCCAGGTCGGCGAAGTGGGCATCCCACTCGTCGCGCGTGCGGGTGGCGAACACCTCGCTAAAGCGGCTCCGCAACTCGGTCCATCCGGACTGGTCGTGCTGATCCGGTAGCTGCTCGCCGGCGAGGCCGAGCCCCTCGAGCAACTGGGCGTAGAACTTCGCCTCGATTGCCCCCACCGCCACATATCCGCCGTCGGAACAGCGATAGCAGTCATAGAACGGTGCGCCCGAGTCGAGCAGGTTGGTGCCTCGCTCCGCACTCCAGAACCCGGAGGCGAACGCACCGAACAACGGAGCCATGAGAACTGCCGATCCGTCGACCATCGCGGCATCCACAACCTGGCCCTTGCCCGACGTCGCCCTCTCGACCAACGCGGCGAGCACGCCCGCGACCAGGAACATCCCTCCCCCGCCGAAATCAGCGACGAGGTTGAGCGGCGGTGTGGGCGCCTGCCCAGCTCGGCCGATGTGCGCGAGCGCACCCGAGAGCGACAGGTAGTTGATGTCGTGGCCCGCACGCTCGGCCATCGGTCCGTCCTGGCCCCACCCGGTCATTCGTCCGTAGACGAGGCCCGGGTTGCGCGCGGCGCAGTCCTCGGGACCGATGCCGTAGCGCTCCGTCACACCTGGGCGGAAACCCTCGATCAGCACATCCGCGTTCTCCACGAGGTCGAGAACCAGCGCCGCACCCTCTGCTGAGCGCAGGTCCACCGCCACCCGGTGCCGCGACCGGTTGAGCACGTCGTAGCCGTTGGTCCGACCCACATCGGGCACGCCTGCGTCAGGGGTGATCGGCCGCGCATCGGGCCGGTCTATGCGCAAGACCTCCGCGCCGAGGTCGGCGAGCACCATGGCTGCGAACGGTCCGGGACCGATCGCTCCTATTTCGACAACGCGGATGCCCGCGAGTGGGCCTGCGTCACCCGACACCTGTCAGTCCAGGTCGCGGACGGTCCAGGCAATCTCCACCGGCGCAACGTACCGCGGCCCGTCGACCCACTGCAGACCCTTGGCAACACCGGACACGGTGTCACCATCCACGTTGGGGCGGCCGACGTATGGCAGGACGAGGTGGACACCGGCGGACCGGTCAGACACCCATACCCGGCCAATGCTGAGCCTCAGCCACGGCACCGGAATGACGCGGGCTCCGAGGCGGGCAGACCCACCTTCGGGGCCTTCCACCGAGCCGACGGCACCGACACGGTTGCCACCCTGGGAGACGTTGACGATCCCCGGGCTGAACGGTCCGCCGGCGGAGTAGGTAGTCGCACCCGAGATCTCGACCGACATCTCATCGCTGGCCGGACCGGGAACCGTTGTGGTGGTCGTGGTCGGCGGAGCAGTCGTCGTAGTCGTCGTGGTCGGCGGAGCAGTCGTCGTAGTCGTGGTCGTGGTCGGCGGAGCAGTCGTCGTAGTCGTCGTGGTCGGCGGCGCAGTCGTCGTAGTCGTGGTCGTAGTCGTGGTCGTGGTCGTGGTCGGCGGCGCAGTCGTCGTAGTCGTGGTCGTGGTCGTGGTCGTGGTCGGCGGCGCAGTCGTCGTAGTCGTGGTCGTGGTCGGCGGAGCAGTCGTCGTGGTCGGCGGCGCAGTCGTCGTAGTCGTCGTCGGCGGCGGAGCAGTCGTCGTAGTCGTAGTCGTCGTCGTCGGAGCAGTCGTCGTAGTCGCCGTGGTGGTGGTGCTGACCGGGGCCTGCGGGTTGGGCATCACCTCTCCGACGAGCTTGGCCTCGTTGAGGCCGGACCAGGAGGGCACACCGACGGCGCCGTTGATGGTCGAGTTCAGGTTGACGAACTGCCCACAGCCCCATGCGCCCGGGACTACGAAGTTGTTGTTGACGATCGACAGGATGCCCAGGTTGACGTTGTAGGTGCCGGCGAGGGTCGAACCATTGGGGGCCGTGCTCACTCCGGTCGTGAAGGTCACGTCTATCGGGTTGTTGTTGGTGCCGATCGTGCAGGCGTTGCCGAGAGGAACACCCAGCGGAGCGCCCTCCAGCTTCACCCTGAGGCGTACACGAAGCGTGCCCGCGCCGGTCACGGGGTTGACCGTGCCCTCGGCGTCATGGGTGGGGATGACCTGAGCGGTCACCACGCTGCCCTGCACCGCGATGAACGCCTTTGGGAACTGGACCGTGGACTTGGGCATCACTACGTTGCCATCGGCGTCGATCGAGCCGATGAGCACCGTTTCCTCCATGGGCTGGTGGCCGGCCACGAGCTCGGAGTCGTCAGCCTCGGCCGGTTCACCATTGGGGCCGACCGCGCAACCCGGATCGAGGAGGTCAGGCAGGTTGTCGCCGTCGTCGTCTCCGAAGTTGGAACACTGGGGCAGACCGGTGGGCGTGAGGTCGATCATCGTGTCCTTGAGCTTCAGGTAGCCCGAGTAGGGAACGATCTGGATCGGTCCGGGCTCGGCCACGACGGCAGCATCGGCGCCGGGCACCATCAGCGCGGCCAACAGCGCGCTGGCAACCAGCGCGATCCCGATTCTTCCCCGCAAACGCAGTGCAGACACAGCGATTCCCTCCGAAGGCCCGACTCGCCCGAGAAGGACCGAACCACAAGTCTGACTACCCCGCGTGCACCACGTCAAGCCATGGCAGCACTGTGCAAGGCTCCAACTCCGATGCTTGTTCCGACAATAGACCTCCGGGACTTCCACGGTGCCGGGAGCACATCTACTTCACGGTCCTCGGCCGTGAAGCGGATCGCGCGAGCCTGCTCGGGCATCGGGTTCTTCCAGGTGGTCGGCCACGACATCGACCCGGCCCTGCGCCGGTCCCTCCTGGACGCCTCGAAGGAGTTCTTCGCCCTGCCGGCGGCCGAGAAGCAGCGGGTCTCTATGGCGCACGGAGGGAGGGCCTGGCGCGGCTGGTTTCCGCCGGGCGGCGAACTCACCTCCGGTGTGCCGGATGCCAAGGAGGGCTACTACTTCGGCAGACACCTCGACGCTACGCACCCGGCCGTCCGCCAGCAGCTGCCCATGCATGGCCCCAACCTGCACCCCAGCCACCCACAACGGCTCGGACCGCTGGTGGAGCAGTGGATCCAGCAGGTGAGCGAGGTGGGCATGGTCGTGTTGCGGGCGATGGCCCTCGGGCTGGGCCTGGCAGAGGACCACTTCGAGCGGTGGTGCGCAGATCCAGTCGTGCTGTTCAGGATCTTCCACTACCCGGCGGCACCGGCCCTCGCCGACTCGGACTGGGGCGTTGCCGAGCACACCGACTACGGACTGCTCACACTGCTCGCCCAGGACGACACCGGCGGCCTGCAGGTCCACGGTCCCGACGGCTGGTTGGACGTGCCGCCGGATCCCGACGCACTCGTGTGCAATCTCGGCGACATGATCGAACGCGTCACCGGCGGGCGGTATCGCTCGACTCCGCACCGCGTGTCGCGGCCCGAGAGGGACCGGATATCCATGCCGCTGTTCCTCGACCCGTCCTGGGACGCGGTGGTCGAGCCGATCGCAGCGTTGGACGGGGCGGGCAGTCGGGATCCGCGCATATCGACCCGGTGGGATGGTGAAAGCGTCTTCGAGGGCCCGACGGTGTACGGCGACTACCTCACCGCGAAGGTGTCAAGGGTGTTCCCACACCTCTTCGCCACCGAACTCGACGGGCCGGACGAACCAGAGAGCTGATCACCCCTCGACGACGGCACCGAGGGAGCGCAGGTCGCGTACTACGTCGGCCTCGTCGACGAGCTGGTGCCGACCGCCGCGCACGACCCGGCGACCGGATGACCAAACATCGGTCACGTTGTCGCGGCCCGCTGCGTACACGATCGCGGAGCACACGTCATGCACGGGCTGGGTGGCCGCCCGGTCCAGGTCGAGCGCCACCACGTCCGCCAGACGCCCCGGCGTGAGCGATCCGAGCCGGTCGGCGACGCCAAGCGCCTCGGCGCCCTGGCGAGTCGCCATGTCGAGCACCTCCGGGGCGGCCAGAATGGTCGCATCGGGCCCATCGGGGCCGGCGGCCTTGTGCAGCAAGGCGGCGAGGCGGGCCGCTCCGAGAAGGTCAAGGTCGTTGGACGAAGCCGCCCCGTCGGTACCGAGGGCAACCGTCACTCCCGCGTTGCGCAGCCGCTGCACCGGGGCGATGCCGGATGCGAGCTTGAGGTTGCTCGCCGGGCAGTGCGCCACCGAGGTGCCCGTGGAGGCCAGCAGTTCGATCTCGTGGTCGAGCAGGTGCACGCCGTGGGCAATGACCGTGTCACCGCCCAGCACGCCCAGGTCGCCGAGCAGCTCGAGGGGCCGGGCGCCGTAGGTGCCCGTGACCATCTCGACCTCGTCCGCTGTCTCGCCGGCATGGATGTGCATCACGGCGCCCACCGAGCGGGCGAGGTCTGCCGCCTCGCGCAGGTGTGGTGGCTCGACGGTGTAGATCGTGTGAGGCCCGACCACCGGTCGCCACCCGTCAACGGCCGGATGCTCGTCGAAGAACGACGCCGCCCAATGCATACGCTTGTCCCACGAACCGGGCGGTGCGTCGGGGCCGGCCGCGTCCAGGATCACCGGACCGGTGAACACACGGCCGCCGGTCTCCTCGGCCGCCTCGAGGACCGCCGGTGCGAAGAAGTACATGTCGAGCGCCGTGGTCACCCCGCCCAGGTGCGACTCGACGAGCGCGGCACGCGTCGCCGTGCCGACTCGCTCGGCACCGAGCAGCCGCCCCTCGAGCGGGATGACGGTGTCGAGGAACTCGGCGAGGGTCCGGTCATCGGCGACCCCGCGGAACATGGTCATCCCCAGGTGCGTGTGGGCGTTGACCAGCCCCGGGATCAGGGCGTGGCTGCGCAGGTGCTCCACCGGCGCATCGGGGAACTGTGCGCGGACCTCCCCGAATGGCCCCACTGCCACCAGATCCGCTCCGCTGATCGCGACCGCACCATCGGTGACCACGTCGCCCTCCACGGGCACGACCCAGGCCGCACGCACGAGTTCCACACTCCCGTGCTGGTCCTCATCTGCCATCTGCAACGCTCCCATCCACAACTCCGTCGCCAGCAGCGCCGCTGATCGACCGCACCACTGCCGAGGTTCGCAGGTCCGGGAACTCACCGGCAATGGCCAGCGCATCTGACCAGTGATCGATGTCGCGCAACTCGTGCACCACCGCGACCTGAAGGCCGAGCGATGCGAGCCTCGCCTCCTGCACGACCCGGGTGTCAGCCCGGCTCATGGGTACGTCGTCGAACGCGCCATCCACATGTGAGCGAAACCCGATGGTCCAATAGCCACCGTCGGCGGCAGGCCCGAGTACGGCGTCGGCCGCCCCGTCGGTCAACGCCCGGCAAGCGGCGTCGACCGACCGCGCCCCGAGCTGGGGAGTGTCCATGCCCACGACCACGCCCGGCCCGTCCACATGGGCGAACACGGCGTCGAGACGCGCACCGAGGCCGCCGTCCACCTGCGGCACCACCTCGAAACCCGTTGGCATCCAACTGCCGGGCTCACCCTCGAGGAACAGGACGCGCCGGCGCGTGTTGGCCCCGGTGACGGCCTCGAGTGTGTCGTGCAGGGCGGCCTCGGCCACCCGGGCCGCTTCTGCCGGGGAGCAAGGAGGACACAACCGCGTCTTGGCGCGCCCCGGCAACGGCTCCTTTGCGATCACCGCCACGGTGACCGCGCCGGGTTCGATCAGCGCAGCCACGCGAAGTACCGCGAGTCGGCCACACGCACCGCGTCGACCTGGAGCCCCGCGCAACAGGCGATGGGCTCGACGTCGTCGACCGACACGGTCGCCCATGAGAACCACGGCCCGGGCGGCTGGCACTCGACCACGACGCGCACGGTGGTGGTTGCCGTGCGCGCGCCCGGCGCGCCGAGCTCGACCAGCAGGCGCCCGCCGTCGAGCACCAGCTCGGACACCCGGGCGAGGAGCGCCACGGGGTCACCGCCGATCCCGATGTTGCCGTCGAGCAACAGGGCGGTACCCCACCGGCCCTCGCCCGGGAGTGGGTCGAACACCGACCGTTCGAGCACCGCCACGCCGGCCTGCGACGCGCAGCGCAGCGCCGAAGGTGCAACATCGATGCCAAGCGACGGCACTCCCCTTGCACCCAGCGCGTGCGCGATCCGTCCGGGGCCACACCCCACATCCAGCACCGTCGGCTCCACCGCCTCAAGCACCTCGAGTTCGGCTGCGGTGGCCGGGCGCGACCAGTCGCCCACAGCCAGCGGCGTACGCAGCCCGGTGTCAGCGCACTCGAGCGAGGCCGTCACGCGGACTCCTTGTGCAACCGCCGGTCCCAGATGAGTCCGACCACCACTGCGGCGACCAGCAGGCCCAGCCACACCAGTGCGAGGTTGCGGCCGGCCGGAAGCGGAAGGACGGTCGGGTTGTCGCTGCGCTCGCCAAAGCGCCCGATGACCGGGATGGAGGCCACCGTGATGATCGCACCGACGGCCACCGCCCAGCGGAGGCTGCGCGCCAGGCCGGGGCGTCCCAGTGAGGCGAAGCCGGCTCCCACCAGGAGCACGAGCGGCAGCACGACCAGGTCGTGAACCAACGCTCCGCCGATGAGCCATGTGAACCAGGAGGCCGGGGCGGTGCGCTCAGCCTCGGCGAACACACCCGCGATCGACCAGGCCATCACCGCGAAGCCGGCCAGGATCACCAGCCACGCCACAGGGCCGGGACGCGCCAGGTGTCGCTCGCTCATGCGACCTCCAACCGAGTGACCCACTTGGTCTGCATCACGCCGGGTCGGTTGGGTGCGACCAGCCGCACGGGCGCTCCGTGGTCTTCGTGAAGTGGTTCGTCGTCGACCTGCATGGCCAGCAGGCAGTCATCCCGTGCGGCCAGCGGCGCACCCACCACCGAGCTGCGGTACAGGCCGCTCTCCTGCGCGGACCGCACCACCACGTCGAAGTCACCGGCCTCCAGACCGGCCGCTTCCAGCACGGTGGCCATGGGCACACCGGTCCAGACCACCGACGCGGACCAGCCCTCCACACACGCGATGGGAAGCTCATGGGTGACCTGGGTCATCGAGCGCAACTGTTCGAGCGTGAAGGGCACCTCGGTGCCCAGCGGATCGACGACCACGAGCCTGTAGTCGGGATCGTCGGCCAGACCCTCGGTACGCGCCGCAGCAGCAGTTCGGTTGACCGGAAAGCCTTGCGGACCGAAGTCCGCATCGCGCGGCGCCAGGGCGGTGAAGCGCCGCAACGGCGGGAACGTCTGGCCGGCGGTCAACAAGGTGATCAGGCCCACTGCGGCGGCCACCACGGCGATCAGGCCGCGTCGGGTCATCGAAACCACGGGGCGCTCCGGATCGGACGTGTCATCGGGCGCGGGTGCCGCGGTTCGGTGGCCGTCGGGGTCATCCCAGCGCACCCGCTCCTGGTCGGGCACCTGGCCCGGCCACCAGAGGCGCCGCAACACGGGGGCCTGGAGGGCAACGTGCACCATGAGGGCGCCGAGCACGAGCCATGCGGCCCACCAGTGGCCGGTGGGAAAGAAGAACTCCCAGGGATACCAACCGGCGATGTTGGCCGTTCCACTCACCAGCAGGAAGATCGACCCGCCAACCAGCGGGAGCAGCGCCAGACGGGCCATAGCATCGACCACGCTGTCGACCGGAGGCCACCGTGGCAACTGCGGCGAAACCACATAGAGCTTGCCCAGCAGCAACGGAATGCTCGCCAGGCCCGTCGCCACGTGCAACCCCTGACTCACCCTGTAGGCGCCCGCTGGGACAGTGGGGATCGAAAGCCAGTCGGGCGGGTACTGGTGCAGGTGCGACAACAGCCCGGTAACCAGGCAGATCGTGAACGCAGCACCGAGCAGCGCACCGAGTTGGGCGGCAAGGCGCTCGGAGTGCACGTCGCGGGCAGCAACGACCTGGCGGCGTTCCTCCAGGGCGTCGATCCGGTCGATCACCCTGCCGAGGCTAACCAGCGGCGGCTGAACCAGGGCGGCAGAACTTGTTACGGATCGCTGAACAAAGCGCCCACGCAGCCGTGCGGCATGCTCGCCGCCGTAGCATCTGAGGCATGGCAACCGCTGCCGGGCAGGACCGGCGGATCCTCGTGGTGGAGGACGACGACACGCTGTCCGAGGTCGTGTCGCGGTACCTGAGCCGCGAGGGCTACGACGTGGCCGTGGAATGCACGGGTGAGTCCGGGCTGTCGAAGGCGCTCGATTGGCAGCCCGACCTCGTGGTGCTCGACATCATGCTTCCAGGCATCGACGGTCTCGAGGTGTGCCAGCGGCTGAGGCGCAGCGCACCCATTCCCGTGGTCATGCTCACCGCCCGCTCCACCGAGGACGACCGGGTGCTGGGACTCGAACTGGGAGCGGATGACTACGTGACCAAGCCGTTCTCCCCGCGCGAGCTCACCGCGCGGATCGGCGCGGTACTGCGGCGAAGCGAAGCCGGCACCCCCGGCTCCGACAAGGACCTGCCCGCCCTGCATGCCGGGGCGGTGAAGCTCGACCCGATGTCACGCGAGGTCACCGTCGACGGCGAGGCGGTCCACCTGACCGTCAAGGAGTTCGACCTGCTCGCCCACCTGATGCGCAACCCGAGGGTCGCCTTCTCGCGCGAGGAGCTGATGCAGGCAGTTTGGGGATGGACATGGGGCGACACCGCGACCGTCACCGTCCATGTACGCCGTCTGCGAACGAAGGTCGAGTCGGACCCGGCAGCACCCGGGCACCTGGTGACCGTGGCGGGTGGATACCGCTTCGAGCCATGAGGCCGGCGCGCCGACCGCGGGTACGCAAGTGGATGCCGCTGGCGATACTCGCTGCGGCGGTGGCGGTCGCAGCGCTTCTCGCGTGGATCGGCGGTGCGTCGGCCAGGGATTCGGTGAGCCTCGTCGCGCTTGCCCTCGGTGGCGCCGCTGCAGCCGTGCTCGTGGTCATGCTGGTCACGCGGTTGCGCCACAGCAGCGGAATCGCCACACACACGGCTGCTGTCGCTCTCGTGTCGGTGAGCGCCACCACGGTGGGCGTGGTCGTCGGCGCCAGGGCGATGTTCATCTCTGCTCATGACCTGACCGCACTCGGGGTCATCGTTGCCACGGCCACCGGCGCCGGCCTGGCAGTGGCGTGGCAGCTCGGCAGCCGCATCGACCGCGACGTGACCGAGTTGACCGAGCTGAGCGAGGAACTGGCTCGCGGTGAACGCCCTGCGTCGACCCACTCCGAGGTGGCTGAGCTCGACCGCCTCGGAGACGACCTCGTTGCGATGGCGGACCGGCTCGCCGAGGCACACCAGCGGGAGCTGACACTGGAGAGGTCACGACGGGAGCTGGTCGCGTGGGTTTCGCACGACCTGCGCAGTCCCCTCGCGGGCATCCGCGCGATGGCCGAGGCCATGGAGGACGGGGTGGTGACCGAGCCCGAGGACGTGGCCCGCTACCTGCGATCCATAGGCGAGGAGACGTCGCGACTCGCCCAGCTTGTCGACGACCTGTTCGAGTTGAGCCGGGTCACCTCGGGTCTGGCGGGGGTCGATGCCCGTGCGGTGTCGCTGGCCGACCTCGTGCTTGCCGGTGCCAGGGGCGCGGGCCCTGTCGCCGAGGCCGCCCGGGTCGACCTACGGCTTCCGTCCGGCGTTGACTCCGCGAACCTGCCCACGGTGTGCGCATCGGAGGCCGAGACGGTCCGCGTGCTGGGCAACCTGCTCGACAACGCGATCCGCCACACGCCCGCCGGCGGAGTCGTGTCGGTCGAAGTCTCGACAACCGCGCGCACTGCGGCGGTGTCGGTGATCGACGAATGCGGAGGAATACCCGCCGACGACCTGGAGCAGGTCTTCGACGTCGCGTTCCGTGGGGATGCCGCGCGTTCGCGCTCCGATGCAGGTGGGGGGCTCGGCCTCGCCATCGCCAAGGGTCTGGCCGAAGCCCAGGAAGGGTCGATCGCCGTGGCCAACCACGAAGGTGGCTGCTGCTTCACCGTCGAGATACCCCTCGCCACCACCGATGGAGCTACCGGTTGAATTGCTCAGCCCCGGTGCCGGGCCAGCAGCCCGCCCATGTCACCAATGGCGCGGGCCGTGCCGAGGAATGTGCCGGTCACCTTCGACTGTCCGACGCGCGGGCGGTAGTCGACTCCGACCTCCTGGATCCGCCAACCAGCTGCACCTGCCGCGAGCACCATCTCGAGTGGCCAGCCGGAGCGGCGGTCGACCAGCGACAGGTCCAGCAGCGCTTGCCGCTTCGCCGCCCGCATGGGGCCCAGGTCGGTCAGCCTCGCTCCGGTGCGTCGGCGCAACTCGAAGGCAAGCGCCCGGTTGGACACCCGAGCGTGCCAGGGCCACGAGCCGGGACTTGCGACCCGCGCACCGAGCACCAGGTCGGCCACGCCCGCCACGACAGGGTTGGCCACCCGCGGGAGCTGGCTCGCGTCGAAGCTGGCGTCAGCGTCCATGAAGCAAACGACGTCGGCGTCCGCCGCGGTGAGGCCCGCGAAACAGGCCGAGCCGAACCCCCGCACCGGCTCCTGGATGACCGTCGCCCCGCACTCGGCGGCAACACCGGCGGTGCCATCACTCGACCCGTTGTCGACCACGATGGCCCGGTAGCCGGCAGGCATCGCGCCCAGCACCGAAGGCAGGGCGCGGGCCTCGTCGAGTGCCGGCAGGATCACATCGATCACGTCCAACAGTGTGCTGCACGTCAGGTGGTGGCGACATGAGGGTCATCGTCACCGGTGCTGCCGGTTTCATCGGGTCGCACATCGTGGACTCCCTCTTGGCCCAGGGCGACGATGTAGTGGCGGTCGACAATCTGGATCCCGGCGCCCACCAAGAGAGGCCCGGATGGCTGGCCGAAGGCGCGCAGTGGCATGAGCGCGATGTGCGCGACCCCGCCACATGGACGGACCTCCTTCCGGGCGCCGACGCTGTGTGCCACCAAGCCGCAAAGGTGGGACTCGGCGTCGACTTCGGCGACGCCGGCGACTACGTGTCCAACAACACAGTGGGCACGACAGTGCTGCTGTCGGCCCTGCACGAGTCGGGCTTCGAAGGCCCGGTCGTGCAGGCATCTTCGATGGTCGTGTACGGCGAGGGCCGATACCGATGCGATCGCCACGGGGTCGTCAGGCCAGGAGCGCGGGTCCCGGAGGTGATGGATGCCGGCGACTTCGAACCTCCGTGCCCGCAGTGCGGTGCCCCGCTGGCACCGGAACCGGTGACCGAGAGCGCTCCGACCGACCCGCGCAACGTGTACGCGATGACCAAGCTCAACCAGGAGGTCCTCGCCTCGGCGTGGTCACGCGAGCACGCGAAAGCCGTCACCTCTCTCCGCTACC
The DNA here is from genome assembly GCA_024222295.1 of Actinomycetes bacterium. NCBI lineage: Bacteria > Bacillati > Actinomycetota > Actinomycetes > Actinomycetes bacterium. Next base: position 162,871 of record JAAEPF010000024.1, on the reverse strand, counting down.
ACAACGTGTACGGGCCCCGGATGCCACGCAACACGCCCTATGCAGGAGTGATGTCCATCTTCGCCAGTGCGCTGCGCGAGAGGCGCCGGCCCGCAGTGTTCGAAGACGGCGGGCAGTTGCGCGACTTCGTGCACGTGAGGGACGTCGCTGCCGCCAACCTCGCGGCGCTCAAGGCTTCGGCTCCCCACGACGGTCCGCTGAACGTCGCCTCGGGGCAGCCGATGACACTGTTCGAGGCGGCCAGCCAGCTGTGCGCTGCTGACGGCCGCGGGATCCAACCCGAAGTCGTCGGTGGCTACCGGCTCGGAGATGTGCGCCACGTGGTCGGCAGCCCCGAGGCAGCGGAGCGGGCCATCGGATTCAGCGCTGCGGTCATGCCCGCGGACGGCTTCGCCGAGTTCGTCTCGGCGCCGATGCGAGCGCCGGTGCACGAGTGACGGCCATACAGCAGGTCGACGTGAGCAGCGACGCCCGCCGCAGGGTCGTCGTGGTCGGCCTGGCTGCTCTGGTAGTGGCGTTGGCCGGCTGGTGGGGCGACCAGTTGCTTGCCGACGGCCGGATACTGCACCTCGGAGCACCGCCGCTGTACGCATGGTGGCGGGCGATCGGAACCGGTGCGGAACCCTCTGCCTGGTGGCCGGCGGTGGCCGCGGCGATCGGCCTCGCACTCGCTGTCCCCCTGTGGTGGGCACGGGTTGTGGGCCACATCCGCTGGGGGTTCGTGCTGGGTGGCTCATGGCTGCTCGGACTCGCTTGGCCCGCGTCACTCGCGGCGATGCGGGGAACGAGCCGTCTGGTCGACCCGCTCGTCGAGGAGCGGTTCGAGTACCTGCCGTTGGCGCGTGAGATCGACTCGCCAGCGGAGTTCGTGTCCGGATTCATCGACCGCATCGCGGAGCTGCCGACACATGTGCGCGGACACCCACCCGGCGCCGTGCTGGCTTTCTGGGGACTCGACAAGGTGCTGCCGACAGACGCGTGGATGGCTTTCGGAGTGCTCGCCATCGCGGCATCCGCCGGGCCGGCCGTGCTCATCGCCGTGCGTGCCCTGGCCGACGAGGCGACAGCACGCCGGGCGGCTGTGTTCGTCGGGATGGCGCCGGCTGCAATCTGGATCGCAACCTCGTCGGACGCCCTGTTCACCGCCGTCATCGCCTGGGCGATCGCCCTCGCCGCGCTCGCAGTCGCGCTACGGGGGTGGGCCGCGATCGTGGCCGGCGGCGGAGCTGGGGTTCTCGCCGGTGGCGCCGTCTGCATGTCGTGGGGTGCCGTCGTGTTGCTCGGACCGCTGGGCGTGCTCTGGGTGGTGTTGATCGCCCGCCGGCGCGGGGTCGAGGCCGGCGTGACGCTGGCCGGCGCCGCCGTATTGCCGGTGGCAATGGTCTTGGCCGGTTTCGACTGGATCGAAGGAGTCTCCGCGGTGCGCGGCGAGTACCTGGCCGGCGTCGGAAGCGTGCGGCCCTGGTGGTACTTCCTGTTCTCCAACCTCGCAGCGTTCCTGATCGTGATCGGCCCCGCGGCGGTCGGAGGGATCGCAACGCTGCGCCGGCGCGAGCTGTGGTGGCTGGTCGGTGGTGCATTCGCCGGCGTGGCCATCGCAGACCTGTCGGGGATGTCAAAGGGTGAGGTCGAGCGGATCTGGCTGCCCGCGGTGCCATGGGTGGTGCTCGCCGCCTCGTCCATCCGCCACTGGCGTCCCCGGGCGGGCTGGGCGGCGGTGACCATGGCGCTCGGCATCGTGCTCGAGTGGCGTCTGCTCACACCCTGGTGAGCCCGCTCGATGCACAGCGGTTACGAAGGTTCTGGGTGCGGGAGCTGGTCGATCAGCACGTTGGTGAACCCGCCGTCGACCACGATCGTCTGTCCGTTGACATATGACGCGTCGTCGGACAGCAGGAAGGCCACGACCCTGCCGATGTCTTGCGGAGTGCCGATCCGCCCCGAAGGCACCATCGCGCGGCGTCTCTCGTGCAGTGCCTCATCGGCGTAGACGGCCTCGGCCATGGCGGTGCGCACCATCCCCGGAGCGACGGCGTTGACGCGCACGCCGCGGTCCGCGAACTCCACCGCAGCCTGGGCTGTGAACGCGCTCACGCCCGCCTTGGCGGCGGTGTAGAGCCCCACCCCCATCTGCGGCGTGATGGCCGCGATCGAGGAGACGTTCACAATCGCTCCTCCGGGGGCAATATGGCGCAGGGCTGCCGACGCTCCCAGCACGACCGCCCGAAGGTCCACCGAGTACACGTCGTCGAGTTGGTCGGCGGTCGCCTCCGCCAGCGGGGTGCGCCGGTGGATCCCGGCGTTGGAGACGAGTGCATCGAGGCCACCCAGGGCCTCGGCCGCACCATCCACGATCGCCTCGATTCCGGACCCCACATCACCGGGGACTGCCACCCCGTCGACCTGGGCTGCCATCTCCGAGGCGGGATCGACATCGATGTCGTTGACCGCCACCTGCCAGCCTCGATCGGCCAGCACCGATGCGATGCCCGCACCGATTCCTGACCCTGCGCCGGTCACGAGTACACGTCGATCGTCCACGCCCTAGATCTACACCGTTCAGGATCGCAGATGGCGAGACCCTGCGGGTGCTGGGAGGACATGGCCCATGTGAACATCGACTCACCAGGCCTGAGTGAGGTGTGGTGCGCCAAGAGTGGCCGAAAGGCACCAGTGGACACCCGGGCAGTCCCGCGTCGCCTCGACCACGGCCCGCCAGGGCGGCCCGCAGCGCGCTACCTTCGGCCCCATGGCGGCAAGCTCACGCAAACCCAACCTGTTCTGGCGACTGCTCGTGCTCGTCGGTGTCGGCACCTCCGCGGTGGTCAGCATCGACGACAACGCGTGGGAGGCATTCGACGAGGCCACCGGCCGCTCGATCAGCCGCGACACCATCCGGGGCCTGTTCACGGGCACGGTGGCGCTCCATGCGCTCGAAGGTGCCGCCGCGTGGCGCGCAGCGCGCAACAACGGCCTCGAGCACCCGGTTCGCTGGGGACTGTCCACGTTCATGTGGGGCTTCCCGGTGCTCCTGCGGCTCCGCCGCGCCAAGCGCATCTCGACCCTCGACTGAGCTCGCGCTCGCTTTGCTGGTGCTGAATCACCCCTGGGGTGATTCAGCACCAGCAAAGCAACCGAGACTCAGAAGTGCCAGGGGAAGGGCGACCAGTCGGGGTCGCGCTTCTCGAGGAAGGAGTCGCGGCCCTCGGCAGCCTCATCTGTCATGTAGGCGAGCCTCGTCGCCTCACCGGCGAACACCTGCTGGCCGACGAGCCCGTCATCGATCAGATTGAACGAGTACTTCAGCATCCGCTGCGCCGTGGGGCTCTTGCCCAGCACCTTGCGCCCCCACTCGAGTGCGAGGCCCTCCAGTTCGGCGTGCGGCGCCACCGCGTTGACCATGCCCATCCGGTGGGCATCCGCCGCGCTGTACTCATCGCCGAGGAAGAAGATCTCCCGGGCGAACTTCTGGCCCACCTGTCGTGCCAGGTAGGCGGAACCGAAGCCCCCGTCGAAGCTGGCGACATCAGCATCGGTCTGCTTGAAGCGCGCATGCTCCTCACTCGCAAGCGTGAGGTCCGACACCACGTGCAGGCTGTGCCCCCCACCGGCTGCCCAGCCGTTCACCACCGCGATGACGACCTTGGGCATGGTGCGGATCAGACGCTGGACCTCGAGGATGTGGAGCCTGCCGGTGCGAGCGGGGTCGATCGCCTCGGCGGTCTCGGCGAGGGCGCCGGAGTCATCCGACTCCGTGTAGCGGTACCCATCGCGACCTCGGATCCGCTGGTCGCCACCGGAGCAGAACGACCAGACACCATCTCGGGGGCTGGGGCCGTTGCCGGTCAGCAACACACAACCCACGTCGGAGCTCTGCCGGGCATGGTCGAGACAGCGGTACAGCTCGTCGACCGTGTTGGGCCTGAAGGCGTTGCGTACCTCGGGCCTGTCGAAGGCGATCCTCACCACACCACAGTCGGCCGCGCGGTGGTAGGTGAGGTCGGTGAGTTCGAAGCCCTCCACCTCTCGCCACGCGGAATCGTCGAAGGTCTCAGACACGCTCATGGGCGGCAGTCTAGGAACCGCCGGGGCATTGGCCCGCAGGCACTGGATCAGCTCTCGGAGGTGCCGAGGTAGTCGGGAGCCCGCTTGTACGCGGTCACCGATGAGTTGCCGGCCACCAGCTCGGCCGCCACAGCCGCTATCACTCCCGGGATCACGAACGTGGCCCGGCCCGTGGTCTCCGCCACGAACATGATTGCCGCGAGTGGGACCCGGTAGCCCGCCGAGAGGAACGCCGCGATGCCGACGACCACGAACAGCGATTCCTCCGACGACGACGCAAGGCCGCCGACGGCCCGGCCGAGCAATGCGCCGGCCACGACCAGTGGGATGAACAGGCCGCCCACACCGCCCCCAGCGACCGAGGCCGTGGTGGCGATGAACCGCAGCCCGAACACCACCACCAGCAACCAGACTGCGAGGCTCGGATCGAGCGCCCAGTTGACGACCCCCAGGCCGTTCTCGAGCGTCAGGCTTTCGTCGGCCACCTGCCTCACGGCCACGAAGGCGGCGATGATCGCCATGCCCGACAACGCGACGCGCACCGCCGGGTTGGTGTCGGTGGCGAACCTCTTCGCCCAGCGCATTGCCGCAGAGAAGCCCCGCGCGGCCAACCCGGCGAGCACGCCGACCACACCCGCTGCGACCAGGTTCTTTCCCTCGAACCCGCGCAGTCCCTCGATGGGCAACAAGGGCGCCGTGCCCTTGATCGTCACGAACACCAGGTAACCCGACGCGGCGGCAACTAGAGCGGGAAGCAGGGACCGCCGGCCGAGATCGTCGCGGTAGGGGGCCTCGAGGGCGAACAGGGCCCCGGTCGCAGGGGCCTTGAAGATCGCGGCAACGCCGGCCGCCGCTCCCGCGACCAGCAGGGTGCGGGCGTTTCCACGGAACTTGGGGGGCAGCCGGTAGTGGATGCGCGACCCGATCGTGGCACCCATGTATATCGAAGGACCCTCGAGACCCAGCGCACCACCCGAGCCGAGGGTCGCCACCGAGGCCAGCAGCCGTGCGCCTGCCTGGCGGATCGGCAGCTTCGTGCCCGGGTCATGGAACTTCTTTATGTACTCATCGGAGGTGGAGGGCGTGGCATTGGGCCCCCCGTAGCGCAGGATCACGGCCGTGAGCGCCAGCCCGACCACGGGGATGAGGCCCTGGGCCCAAACGGGCGCCTCGAGCACGGTCTCGATCAGCACCTCTACCACGATGCTCTCGTAGGCGGCCACGGCCACCCCCGTGATGGCACCGGTCAACGCCGAGAGGAACACCACCTGGCGCGAGCGCACGGCGAGGCTGCGCAGCTCGTCGTACCACCACTGGGGAAGTGTCACGGAGCGAAGCTACCCCGCGCGCGCAGTCAGCCCTGAGTTGGCGCCGCCGCGGCGACCGTAGGGTCAGCGCGGCTCGCAGAGCACAAGTGGGATGTCTCGTTCCGTGGCTTCCTGGTAGGCCTCGTAGTCGGGCCACTGAGCCACTGCCAGGGGCCAGAGGCGTGCCTTTTCCTCCGCGTCGGCGGTGCGTGCACGCAGTTCATGGAGGTCGCCACGGTCCTGGATGGTGACCTCAGGATTGTCGACCAGATTGAGGTACCACTTCGGGTGCTCCGGGGCCCCGCCCATCGAGGCGATCACGATGTAGCGGTCGCCGTCAGCGATGCGTATCAGAGGCGTGCGTCGCACGCGGCCGCTGGAGCGGCCCGTGGTCGACAGGATGATCACCTGGGCGCCTTCCCACTCGAAACCGTCTGCACCATCGGTGTCGAGGTAGCGACGCACGTGGTCCGCGATCGGGTCCCACGGGCTCGGCTCGTAGTCGGAGTCCAGTTCGTCGGCCATGGGGTCGATCCTATCGCCGCCCGCAAAGGCCCGGCTCAGGACCCCACGTAAGCGTCAGCCACCTCGAGCGCCTCGTCGATGGCGTCGAGGCCAGCGACGAGATCGTCCTCGGATATCACCAACGGCGGCGCGAGCTGCAGGCGGTTGAAGTGCGCGAAGGGCCACACGCCGCGCTCCCGGCAGGCTGCGAGCACGGCATTCATCGGCGCGGCCTCATCACCGGAGGCATTGAACGGCACGAGCGGCTCCCGCGTGCCCGGATCGCGCACCAGCTCGATGGCGAAGAAGCAGCCCAGTCCGCGGGTTTCACCGACCGATGGGTGGCGATCGGCGATCTGGCGGAGCCGCGGGCGGAACACCTGCTCACCGAGCCGTGCGACGCGGCCGCAGATGTCGTCGTCTTCGAAGACCCGGATCGACTCCACAGCGGCCGCACAAGCGAGGGGATGACCGCTGTAGGTGAGGCCACCCGGGTACGGAAGCTCACCGAACGTCGCCGCCACGTCCGCTGAGATCAGCACACCGCCCAGGGGCACGTATCCCGAGTTCACTCCCTTGGCGAACGTGATCAGGTCCGGACGCACCCCCCAGTGATCGACACCGAACCAGGTGCCCAGCCGGCCGAATCCGACCATGACCTCGTCGGAGATCATCAGGATCCCGTGGCGGTCACACAGCTCGCGCACTCCGGCCAGGTAGCCCTCGGGTGGCACGAGCACGCCGTTGGTGCCCACGACCGTTTCGAGGATGATCGCCGCGATCGTGTGAGGGCCCTCCATGGCCACGACGGAGCCCAGGTGCTCGAGTGCGCGTTCACGCTCTTCTGCCTCCGTGCTCGATCCGAACTCCGAGCGGTACTGGTAGGGCCCGAAGAAGTGCACCGCACCCGGCACGGTCGGCTCGCTACCCCAGCGGCGCGGTTCGCCGGTGGAGGCAATCGCCCCGGCGGTAGCGCCGTGGTAGCTGCGGTAGGCGGACAGCACCTTGTGGCGACCTGTGTGGATCTTGGCCATCCGCAGGGCGTTCTCGACCGCCTCGGCGCCGCCATTGGTGAAGAACACCTTCTCCAGCCCGGCGGGAGCGTGCGAGATGATCAGTTCGGCAGCCTCGGAACGTGTGGCATTGGCGAAGGTCGGTGCGATCGTGCAGAGCACACCCGCCTGCTCGCGGATCGCCTCGACCATGCGCGGGTGCTGGTGGCCAAGGTTGAGGTTGACCAGCTGCGACGAGAAGTCGAGGTATGTGTTGCCGTCCTCGTCCCAGAACCTCACGCCTTCGCCGCCGGCCACCGGCAGTGGCGAAATCAGGTCCTGCGCTGACCACGAATGGAATACAGACCTCTTGTCGGCTGCGGTCGCTTCGGCGTTGCTGGTCATGTTCACCTCGGGTATCGGATCGGCCCTCGCGCCCGGGAGGGGCCACACAGCGTCGCAGCGCCTGTCGCGGGTGGCAACCGGTGGCGTAGCGTTCGGGGATGGACGACCTCTTGCTGAGTGAGGATTCCGGTGGCGCCCGGGTGCTCACCCTGAACCGACCGGATGCGCTGAACGCCTTCAATCAGGTGCTCTGGTACTCGCTGGCCGCGGCCCTGGAGGACGCGGCCGCCGACGACTCGGTGCGTTGTGTTGTGCTCACCGGCACAGGAAGGGCCTTCACTGCGGGCCAGGACCTCGACGAGATGTCCGACCCCACGGTGTTCGAGGACTCAGAGCCTGGCTACGAACGCCTGATGCCCGTGGTCGAGGAGTTCCCCAAGCCCCTGATCGCCGCGGTCAACGGCCTCGGTGTCGGTATCGGACTGACCTTGCTGCTGCACTGCGACATCGCGCTGATCTCCACCGAGGCACGCCTCAAGGCACCGTTCATCTCCCTCGGTGTCACCACCGAGGCCTCTGCCAGCTTGCTGCTGCCGGCCGCGATGGGCCGCCAAAGGGCAGCCGAGGTCCTCTACACCGAGCCGTGGGTCAGCGCCGAGCAGGCGGTGGCCGACGGCCTGGCGCTGCGGGCTGTGGCTCCCGACCGACTGATGCCCGAGACGATGGAGATCGCCCACCACATCGGAGCGCTGCCGTTGGGGCCGCTGATGGCCACCAAGACGCTGCTCACCCGGGGCCGGCTCGACGCGGTGCGCGAAGCTCGCGTGGCAGAGTCGGCGAAGTTCGTCGAACTGATCGGCGCCATGTCAGGAGGCTCAGATGGTTGACCTAACTGTTGCCGCGATCCCGTTCTACTTCGGCACCATGGGTGCTGAAGCGGCATGGTGGCGCAAGCGACGCGAAGACGGCGGCGCCGCGCCCGGCGACTACGAGCGCAACGACACCATCGCCAGCCTCGCCATGGGTCTCGGAAGCCTTGTGGTCCCGCTCGCAACCCGTCCGCCCATGCGCAACTTCGACATCGCCGGCGGACGGTGGCGGAAGGTGGCGCTGGGAGTGGCAGCAGGGGCCGCCCTCACCGCCGCAGCGGCGGATGCGGTCGCCCGCGCGACCGACGTCGAACCCGGGGAATTGCCGACCAGCAGCACCGAAGCTGCCGAATCCGCTGAACCCGAAGGGCACGCCGAACCCGGCCCCAGCCGCGAGCGGCGGCGCGACAGGGTGCGTCGGCTCGCCCGGCGCGTCGGCGGCTCGGCCGCGATGGCCGCCATTGCGTCTGCCGGTGCGGTCGTGGCCGGCACCTGGGCCAACCGCACGATGGCACACAAGGCGTTCGAACGAAGGCTGCTGCCCGATTGGGGATCAGGCCCGGCAGCCGCCCTCGCCGCAGTCTTCGCCTGGGACGCCATCTACTACTGGAACCACCGCATTCAGCACGAGGCACGCTACCTGTGGGCGATTCACGTGGTGCACCACTCCTCGGAGCACTACAACCTGTCCACGGCGCTGCGCCAGCCGGTGGCTGATGCACTCGGCACATTCGTTCCGTACGGATTGATGGCCCTGCTCGGCATCAGGCCGGACCTCATCGAACAGGCCCGCGGGGTCAATCTCATCTACCAGTACTGGATCCACACCGAGGTGATCCGCACCCTCGGCCCGCTCGAGAAGGTCCTCAACACGCCGTCGCACCACCGGGTGCACCACGGCGCGAATCGCCAGTACCTCGACCGCAACCACGGCAGCATCCTCATCATCTGGGACAAGCTGTTCGGCACATTCGAGCCCGAGGACGAGCCGGTGCGCTACGGGCTCACCAAGAACATCGACACGTTCAACCCGCTGCGGGTCGCCACCCACGAGTACGTCGACATCGTCAGCGACGTCGCCAGGTCCGACAACTGGGACGACCGGATCGGGTTCGTGGTGCGGGGACCCGGTTGGGCGTATGCACGCCGTGACGAACTCGGACTCTCACAGCCACCCGGAGCGGAAGCGGCACCGCTGGAACCGGCCCCGGTCTGAGCAGAGTTCGCCGCCATGACAGACAGCAAGAGACTCGTGGTGCTGCTCGATGCCGATACGGTCGCGGGCTGGCGCCGACAGTCACCCTCGCTCGAGCAGCTGCACCGGGCCCGCGCAGACCTGGTGCGCCAGCATCCCGACGTGCAGGTTGCAGTCGTCGCGGACGCCTCCATCAAGTGGGCCCTCCCCGATTCCGAGCAGGACGCCTTCGAGCGCGACATCGTGAGCCGCGACATCGTGTGTGCGCCCGCCGGCACCGTGGACGGGCCTGACGGCTGGGTCTGCGCTGTTGTGGAGCAGGTGCGCGCCAACGGCAACGACGTCGTCATCGTGACCGACAGGGCGGTCGGAGGGGTTCCGGTCGCCCGGTTGCGCTTCGACGCCGGCCGGTTCAGTTTCGACCTCGCCGGGGCGAAGGAAGTGGAGGCGCGCGCCACCCCACAGTGGCGCCGACGCCGCCGCAAGGGCTGAGCCGGCTCGAGCCGAGGAGTGCCCCGAACCGATTCCGGGCGGGGCAGCGCGAACGCATAACATGGGCAGTCCGTTGGGGGCGTAGCTCAGCTGGCTAGAGCGCCTCGGTCGCATCGAGGAGGTCGTGGGTTCGACTCCCATCGCCTCCACCAACGACAGAAGGCCCACCCTTTCGGGTGGGCCTTCTGCGTGTTCCCGCGGCAGCCGATCAGGAGCACGACCCGACCGCTCAGGACACCGTTGCTCCCGAGCGGTTGATCGCGGCTGCATCAGTGCCGAGGTAGGCAGCGATCACAGCAGGATGGTCCAGCACCTCCGAAGGGGGGCCCTGCACCAGGATCTCGCCGAGCTCCATCGCCACGAGCCGGTCACAAAGCCCGGCGAGCAACGGCATGTCGTGTTCGATCACGAGCATCCCGGCACCGGTGTGCTCACAGATCTGGCGCAGCAGCGGGCCCAGTGCCTCCGTCTCCTTCTGGGCCACGCCTGCGGAGGGCTCATCCAGGCACATGAGCATCGGTTCCTCGGCCAGCAGGCAGGCGAGTTCCACGATGCGCCGGGTGCCCGTGGAAAGCGCCGCCACCGGCGTGTTCGCGTACGGGTCGAGACCGAGCATGTCGACCAGACCCCTGACCTTCTCGAGGGTCTTCTCCTCGGCCACGTACGACGCGGGCTGGCGGGTGGCGTCGGCCACCAGCGAGCGGTTGAGCACAGTCCTTTCGCACGCCACCGCGATCACCTCACTGGTGGTGAGCGATGGGAACAGCCTCGCCTCCTGGAACGAACGTCCGAGCCGACCACGGGCCCGCTCGTTGGGAGCCCAGTCGGTGATGTCGGTGTCGCGGAACAACACCCTGCCGGAATCCACGCTGTGGAACCCGGAGATGCAGTCCATGAGTGTCGTCTTGCCGGCACCGTTCTGACCGATCAGTCCGACGATCTCGCCGGGTCTCACCTCCAGGTCGACATGGCTGAGGGCATTGACTCCACCGAAACGCTTCGTGAGGTCGGAGCACACCAGGATCGGATCGCGCTCCTCGACGGGGATGTCGTCGTGGGGCGCAGCCTCGAGGCGTGTGAGGTCGATCGACGTGATCGCCCTCACTCCCTCATCATCGTCGTCGGAGTCATCGGACGAACCTCCGGCACCCTCGATGAACACCGAACGCAGGAGGTCGGGACGCTCCAGCAACTCGCGGGTGGGACCCTCGAAACGCACCGTGCCCTTCTCCATGAACACGGCCCGCTCGGCGAGCGTGAGCGCAACGTTGATGGACTGCTCCACCACAACGATCGTGATGCGGTTGTCGCGCATCATCCGCACCACGTCGCACAGCGCGGCCACGATCATCGGGGAGAGCCCGAGTGACAACTCGTCGATGAGCATGACCCGGGGACGGAGCATGAGGGTCATCGCCATGGCCAGCTGCTGCTGCTCACCTCCCGACAGGTCGCCCGCCAGCTGGCTGCCCCGGCGCGACAACACGGGAAAGAGGCGGTGGACGTCCTCGAGTGAGTCCTCGATCCGCTGGGAGTCCTTGCGGAACGTCCAGGTGGACAGGCGGAGATGGTCGTCGACCGACATGGTCGGGAAGATCGCCTTGCCGCCCGGCATCAGTGCGACGCCATCGCGCACGATCTGCTCGGCGGACTTGTTGGACAGGTCGACGTCGCCGATGCGGACCTTGCCGTTGTGCGGAGCGAGGCCGCAGATGGCCTTGAGGATCGTGGACTTGCCTGCCCCGTTGGTGCCGAGAAGGGCCACGATCTCTCCGTCGGCGACGTCGAGGGCGACGTCGAACAGGATCTGCAACTGGCCATAGGACACGTCAACTCCACTCGCGGCCAGCAGGGCGGCCGGAGGGTCGCTGCGGAGTTGTGACCCCTGGAGCAGGGGCGCCGCGGCCATGTGATGACCGTTGCCGTTGGCCGCCGCCCCGGTGGGTGTCGCCACTGCGGGAACCGTCGCTTCCGCGCCAGCGGCGGTTGGCGCCCCGACGGTCTGGATGCGCGCAGGGTCGAACGGTGGTGGCGTCGCCGGGCCCGGCGGTGCCGGTGTGTCCGGTGGCTCAGGCGGCCGGTCCTTGGGGCTTGCCTCGACTGGCTTGGCCGGCCCCACCGGCCGACCCTCGAGGTCCATGCCATGGCGCGCCGCGAGGGGGCGCACGAGCCGGTCGCGAACCCTCGCTGCGATGCCGGCCACGCCCGATGGGACAAGCCACAGCACCAGCAGCACGCCGAGACCCGAGGCGGTCAGTCGCAGGATGTCGCTCGCGTCCTGCAGGCCGCGGCCACCGCCCGCCCCGAACACGGCGCCTGGAACCGAGCCGAGACCGCCGATCGTGGTGAGGGCAAAAACGTCCACGGACATCGCCGGCGTGTAGGAACCCGCCCGCGCACCGTTGTTGACGAGCATGTGCAACCCGCCGGCGAGGCCCGCGAGGGCGCCTGCGAACATGAACGCGCTCAGCCGGATCCAGATCGAGTGCACCGAGGCCGCCTCGGCCGCCTTGAGGTTGTCGCGGCTGGCGAGCAACAGGCGGCCGGAGCGGGACTTGCGGACACCGAGGGTGAGAACGACCGCGAAGGCGAGCACCGCCAGGGAGAAGTAGAGCATTGCGCGCTCGGAGCCGAGGTCGATGCGCTCGAACAACACCGGGCGGGCAATCGAGTCGGGCACGATGGCCGGGAAGACGGTCGGGTTGAGCACGAACTCGTCGAGCATCACCGCGAACGCCAGGGTCACCACTGCGAGGAACGGCCCCTGGATGCGCAACGCCGGCAGCCCGATCAGTAGCGCAACCAACACCCCCGCCGTCGTGGCTCCCGCGAGCATCACGAACAGGTCGGTGTTCCAGTGGCTGATCAGGTTGCCGCCGACCATGGCCGCCGCGCCGACGATGCCGAATTGGCCGAGGCTGATCTGGCCACCCCAACCGGTGAGAACCACCAGGCTCACACCGACGATCGCCCACACGGCCATGATCGACGCGGTGAACGAGGCCCCCGGCTGCAACAGCAGCGGCACCAGCACCGCCGCGGCAACCACGAGGACCAACAGACCCGCCTTGGCCAGCCTGACCAGGCTCAGCTTGGCGATCCGTGGGTGGAGCTTCGCTATCAGCTCCGCTTCCTTCCAGCCGCCATCGGAATCGAATGCACGCGATGCCCCCCGCCGCTGGAACAGGAGTGCTCCGAGGATCAGGGCCAGCACCACGACCGTGTTGAACGATGGCGTCTCGCTGTTCCAGCTCACGGTGCGCTCGATGACGCCGATCACCATTGCGGCGGCGAACGCGACCGGCATCGACTCCATTCGCGCGACGATTGCCGCGGCCAGCGCCGGTAGCAGAATGGTGGGGCCCATCGCCGCCGACGGGCTGATTCCGAGTGCCGGTGCCCTCAGGACCAGCGTGGCCGCCGCCAGCAGGCCGGCGAGAGCCCATACCAGGGTGACGAGCCGCCTCACAGGAATGCCGAGCAGGCGTGCACGGTCGGTGTTCTCCGCGGCAGCGCGAACGGCTTGGCCGGCCAAGGTTCGCTGCATGAACCAGGCGAGCGCGCCGACGATCACGGGCACGACCAGCAATGGCAGCATGTCGTTGCCGCTGAGCTTCACCGGCCCGAGATTGAACTGCCACGACGACAGCGGGGTTTCGAACGGGGTCACGATCAGCGGCACGTCCGGGTACAGCGTCTCGGCCATGACCAGTTCGAGACCGCCCAGCAATTGGGCGAGTCCGATCGTCGCAACGGTGAGGACCAGCTTCGGCGCGTTGGCGAACCGCCTGATCACGGTTACCTCCGCCAGGGCCCCTACCCCCAGACCGGCTAGCGGCGCGGCTACAAGCGCCAGCCACCACGGGAAGTCCCACTGCAGGAATGCCCGCACGACCGCCGTGCCGGCCAGCCCTGCGATGGCGATGTTGGCGAAGTTGATGACCCGGTTCGCGCGCCACACCAGGATGAGTCCCACAGCGGTGAGCCCGGTGGTCGACCCGTAGACCAACCCGAGCAACACGATGCCCGGCGGAAGCCCGCGGGGCAGCACAAGCGAGGCAGTGAGCCAGGCCGCAGCCAGGACCACGGCTGTGGCTGCGGCCCAGCGAGCCGCCCCGGATGGCAGCCAGACCCACCCACCGTCGACCAATTCGTCGGGGTCGCTCGCAGGCTGGGGGGGATCGGTCGGAGCGACCGGCGTACCGCCGGGCGGCACGGTGTTCACCCCGCTGCCCGGGGCTGGCCGCCCGGCCACTTGCCGATCGGGAAGCGAGCGTCGCCGTTGGGATTCTGGTAGGCACCGGCGGCCCGGTTGAACACCGACTGGGCTCCCGGGTTCCAGAACACCTCGCGGACGTCATCGGAGGTGCTGTAGTCGTTGGGGCCGAATCCCCAGCTGCCGTAGGGACCTGACCGTTTCGGGTAGGAGAACATGCCTTTCTCGAAGCTCAGGGGATTCAGGTCGGGTCCGGCCATCTGGATGCCGATCGCGAGCATGTAGAGCTGGTTGTAGAGGATGTCGACCGTGATCGATGGCTCATCGGGTCGCACCGCCTTGTAGGCGGCGTAGGCGATCGTGGAGCGCTGTGGTGCGGTCGCGCCCTGAAAGGAGATACCAAATGCGTTGCGCCAGACATCCTGCTGGAAGAGCTGGCCGACCAGGTCTGTGTCCACCAGTGCGACGCCGACCATGATCATCTCCGGGCTGATGTTGGCCGCGCGGATCTCCTGGGCCAGGTAGTTGAGGAAGACAGGGTCACAGCCGCACATCAGGGTGGTGGCCTCGTCGGCCACGAGCTTGGTCGCCACGTCACGAGCCGTGCCTGTGTTGTTGACGTCGATCTTGTACTCATAGCGACCCACCAGCTCCGAACCGGCGCCGCGCTGGTTGAGCATGGCGATGCCTGCACTCACGCAGTCCTGGTACTCCTTGTTTTCCGGAGCAACCACGACGAGCCGGCGGGGCTTGTCCTTCAGGGCTCCCTGGGCATTGACCGCAGGCTTTCCGAACATCTTCGTTGCGTAGTAGGACGAAGTGGCCTCCACCACGGTTGTGCAGTCGGTGAGGGGCGTCCAGGAGTACGGGCGGCGCTGGGTCAGCCAGTCACGCGGCACGTACGGGGCGCCGACATTGATGACGCCCTCGGAGGCAAGCGACGACGCATATGGCGCTGTGATGGCGGACACGTCGGCGAACGCACCGATCTCCTTGGCCACCTTCACGGCATCGGCGCGTGCACCCTCCTGGCCGTTGCCGATGATCTCGTTGAGCGGGTCGCCCTTGCCGTCGTAGATGACCATCTTGATCTTGCGGCCGTAGAACTGGAAGCGCTGATTGAAGTACTCGACCAGCCCCGTGATGGTGCGCTCCACCTTCTCGCGGGGCTCACTCGGGATCTTGCCTGCGGTGCTGGCGGCCTTGGTGACGGCGTCCACCAGGCCGCTGTCGAAGCCATCGATGCGAACGGTGACCACGATCTCCGAGTCGCTGACACCGCGATGGGTTGCACCTCCGTTGGAACCCGAGAACTGAACACAAGGTGGCGAGTAGGGGTCGCCCTTGACCTGTACCCCGCCGCATCCGGCCACCTTCGTGGGGCCCTTGTTGGCGCCACCGGCAGCGTTGCCACCAGCCGCGCCGTTGCCAGTCCCGCTGCCGCCCCCGGAGCCGGACCCGCCGGATGACCCGCTGCCCGAGCCTCCCGTCGAACCCGAGGAGCCCGAACCGGTCGAGTCAGCGGCACCGGCGACCGTGGGATCGACCTCTCCGGTCTCGGGGTCGATGAGGTTGCCGTCCTCGTCGTAGCGGAGCTCGCTGCCGTCTTCTCCGATCATGTCCAACACGCCGGAGACGTCACCGCCCTCGGGGTCGACTTCCTCTGGCGCCTTGCTGGGCACCAGCAGCACCACGGCCAGGAACAGGGCCGTGAACCCGATCAGGGGTCCGTAGCCGCGAAACAGCCTGTCCTTCATCTGCCGCCTCCCACCACTCGGTAACGCATGGTGCTCACGAGTCACCCGGCTCGTCGATGACGTGCTTGGCGCGGATGCCCATGAACCTGTCGCCAAGTGACAGGCCCATCGCGCCAAGCAGCGCGAGGATGCCGAGGGTCACCGCTGCCGCGTTGCTCGCCGACCCGTCCGGTTGTGCGCCTGATGCGACCTCCCGGCTGTCGACAACATCCTCGGGCTCCTCCTGTGCCACCTCGGCCTCGGCCGGTGCTTGCTCGGACAGGCCCGCCTCGGTGATCCCGGCCTCGAAGTCCCCACCGGAGTCGAAGCCGCCGGAGAAGTCGCCGTCACCGCTGTCGAAGTCGTCGAACTCGTCGAACGAGCCGATGTCGTCGGATCCGTCGCCGAACTCGAAGCCGTCACGCACTGTGGGGGGCGGCTCCTGCAGAGGCGGCAGCACGACCGGTTCAGTAGGGGGGCCCGGCTCCCCGCCATCGCCGAATACGAACTGATCCGCGGAGTAATCGGTGTCGTCGGTGGTTACCTCGACGCCTCCGATATGGGTCTCCAGCGCACCCCGCCCCCCGAGCGCGTAGCGCAGGTTGTCGATCACGGTCCAGAAGGTCTCCCGGCGGCAGTCCTCACTGACCGAGTCCTCGCGGTAGGTCTCCAGCAGGTCCGTGTCGAGCAGTGGGAACAGCAGGTCCTTTGCCAACGGGGAATCGATCAGGTCGACCTTGAGCGGGGTGACTGTCACCCCGTCGCCGATCTCGGGGGTGGTCACCTCTGGAAAGGAGATGCGGAGCCCGAGCGGACCAAGGAACGTCTCGTTGATCCACTTGAACAGGTCGAGGTTCTGCTCCAGCGCCCGCCCCGACAACCAGTTGCCGTACACGGATGCGCCACGGAAGGTGAAGGAACCCTCGGCGAGTTCCTCGGCACCCGACTTCGCGGTGGCGGACCACACCGGATCAACGAACACGACCTGTCCGAGGATCTCGATGCGGTCGGCCCGCGACACGGCGTGGGCCGTTCGCACGCCGTCCTCGAACGACACCCACGCCCGTGAGCTTGCGTCGTTGACCCTGAAGAAGCCGAAGTCCTGCGTGAGCGTGGTTGTCGAGCCCTCTGCGCGATCGTTCGTGCTCTGCGCGCTCTGGGTGCCGAGAGCCGTGGGCGAGGACTTGTCTTCTGCCATCTGGGGCAGGTTGACCTCGGATTCGAATGGCCCCTGTGGACCCTGCCCGAACGATTCGGCCACCGTGAGTTCGGGAAGCGTGTCGGTGTCGAGCGCCGGCGGGAGTTCACCATCGCACTGCGGCAGGGCGAACAGCGAGGCAAGGGCACCGAGGTCGACCCCCCTGCCCTCTCCGGTGGTGGTCAGGTCCTGGTAGCCCGCCAGCGAGCGGCCGAACGTCCATCCGAGTGACGCTCCGGCGCTGGCGATGTTGAAGGCCATGGAGTCCGCGGCCGCGTTGGCGCCCCCGCGAACGACCTTGCCTGACGCGTCATCCTGCTGGGCGCCGGCGGTCACAGCGGTGCCGAGGGTGCTCAGCCCGATTGCGCACAGGGCAGCAACCGCGCCACGACGTATCCACCGTGAGGTGGGTACACGACGAACCCCCATTCCCGGTCCCCCTTGGTCTCAGTCTTGCTTTCCGGCACATTCCGGGCCGCCCCGCCCGGACCGAGCCCCCTCAGGCCGATTATTCTACGCGCGGTAGCTTCCGAAAAGTGAATACCGATCAGGAATTTTCCCGGGGCCGACTCACTACCCCGCCGAGACCAGCAGGTAGTCCTGCAGCCACACGGCCAACAACGCGCCGATGCCCAGTGCCGGACCGAACGCGAAATGCCCGCCCTTGCGCACCACAAGGGTCCACAGGCCGACGATCAGCCCGACCACGCTGCCGAACAGCAGTCCCCACACGACGAGAAGTGGGTCGATCCAGCCCAGGAACAGCCCGATCATGAACGACAGGCGCACGTCGCCGAAACCCAGCCTTCCCGGCGCCACGAACCAGAGCACGAAGAACACGACGAACGCACCGACAGCCCCGGCCAACGCCCACACCAGGCGCTGGGTGTCGTCCACCGAGAGCGACGCAATCACCATCAGCACCGCCCCGACAGCGGATCCCACCCACGGCGCCCACCACGGAATCAGCCACACCCGGGCATCCACAACGGCAACCGAGGTGACCACCACCGCGAACCACACGAAGAGCACCACCACCCACACCGGGTCGAACACGATCGCCGTGATGGCCGCGGCGAGCGGTAGCGCCAACTGGAACACCGCGACCGTCGCAGGCAGACGCAGCCCACACCCGGGACAGCCACGCAGCCACGACACGACGGGCAGCACGTCGGCCGGGCCGTGGTCGCGGTGACACTTCGGACACCGGGCATGGCGCACGACAGCGCGGATCTCGAGGCCCGCTTCGTTGGACACGTCGCGTGGAGTCATCGGCCGCATTTCCTTGAATCGGAACAGCGGCACCGTCAAGAGCCAGGCGATCACCAGGCCGACCAGGGATGCAACCAGCGCGACCACGTCGCTCACGAGCCCAACATCTCAGCCAACCGCCTGCGGTCGAGTTTCTCCGCGTCGTTGAGTGGCAGGCTCGACGCGACCACCAAGCCCTCGGGCAGCTTGTGGCGGGCGAGCTCACCAGCTGCGTGGGCGCGGAGCTGCTCGAGCGTCGGAGGTGTGCTTCCCGCCGCAGGCACGACCACAGCCACCCCCACCTCGCCCATCACGTCATCGGGGCGGGCGGCGACTGCAACCGCCGCCACTGCGGGATGTGTGCCCAATACGGCCTCGACCTCCTCGGGGTGCACGTTGTAGCCGCCACGGATGTACATGTCGCTGCCGCGCCCGGCCAGCACGAACCGGCCGTCCTCGCGCACGAGCGCCAGGTCTCCCGTGCGCAGCCACCCGTCAGCGGTGAAGGCCGCTGCAGTGGCCTCGGGCGCACCGAGGTAGCCGGTCATGGTGGCGGGCGAGAGGATCTGCAACTCTGCCACCTCACCGGCGGGAGCCGGTGAACCGTCGGGCTCGGCCACCCGGGCCTGCACTCCCGGACGGGGCACGCCGATCGTGCCGACCGCGTCGGGGTTGTCATCGTCGACAAGCGCCGAGAGACCGACCCCTCCCGACTCCGTGGAGGAGTACCTGATCGAGTAGTCGACGCCCAGGCGACTGCGTGCCTCCGCTATGAGCGCAGGGGGCGACGGCGCCCCACCGGCTATCACCAGCCGCAGCGCCGACAGGTCGCGCTCGTTGAGCAGGTCCGACGCGAGGATCAGCGCGAGCTGGGGGGCGACCACCCCCAGCGTCGCCATGTGGCGTCCGGCCACCAGCTCGATCGCATCATCGGCACGCCAGCGCGGCATCACGTGCATCGTGCACCCGAGCCGGGCGTACCAGGGCACCTTCAGGGTGAACCCCACGTGTGCGAACTGGGTCGACGAGATCATCTCGAACCCGCTGCCCCCCGACTGCGCAGCCGAGCTGCCCAGGTCGATGCGCTCGACTGCGCGTGCGGCTCCCACGCGGTACTCCGCAGGCCTGGGATCGCCCGTCGTCCCCGAGGTGAAGCAGATGGCGTAGCGGCGCTCGTCGGTGCGCCCATGACTGGCGACGGCGCCCGGCGCGGCGGCCTCGCCGGTGGCTCCGAGTGCGGCAACCGCCTTGGTGACCCCCATCGAGTCGAGTCCCGCACCGTCGCTCTCGAGCACCACAACCTGTGTGCGAAGGGGAAGGCCGTCGGCGAGATCCGGTTCCGCCAGCACCAACGCCGGTTCAATGCTCTTCACCATGGCCGCTCGCTCCGGGGCGGTGGCGATGGGTGACAGCCCGGCAAACGCTGCGCCGGTACGGTCGACAGCGGTGGCCGCGACGAGCCACATCGGTCCGGGGCGCATGGCGAGGCCAACCACTTGGGGCGCACCGATGCCTCGCGCTGAGAGCATGGCGGCAAGGGCCTCGGACGCCAAGTGCACCTCGCCCCAGGTCGCCCCGGAGCCGTCGACCATCACCGCGGGGGTGTGGCCATGTCGGTGGGCCGCTTGCGCGACAGCCTCGCTGAGCATTGCGATCCGAGCGTAACTACCGCCGTGGTCAGCGGTGTGATCCACGTCCTCGGCCAGCCGATACGGTTCGCACGACGCCGTGCTCGCCCCCGGTGCAGACCCTGCTCTCGCCGAGTCCGCGCATTCGACTCTCGCCAATAGTCGACAACGCAACGGCTTGGCTGGCAGACTCCCGGAGGCTCCCCGAACCCGGCGATGCCACTAAGGACGAAAGGCACATTGGTGAGTGACGACGTGACCGACCAGCCCCCAGCGAAGGCGCCCGCCGAAGGCTCCCCTCCCAAGCCGCACAACCCCTACGCCATGCTGCTGGCGATCATCGGTGGGGGCGTGGCATTGGCACTGGTCATCTTCGCAATCGGACTTGTGGCCAACGCCGGCGACGACGACGGCTCCTCGGGTGACACCGCTACTGCAGGCAATGCCGCGCCCGTGGTTCTGTCCGAGTTCGCCATCGACGGCAACCTCGTGGTTCCTCCAGGCGCGTCGCTCGGCGTGGTCAATGAGGGCTCCCAGGTCCACAACCTGGTCATCGAGGGCGATGGACGCACCGCGGACCTCGCCAGCGGCGAGAGCGAAGTCCTGAGCCTGAGCGGTCTCGAGACCGGTACCTACGAGGTCTACTGCGACATAGCGGGGCACCGTGAGGCCGGCATGGAGACCTCGATGACGATCGAGGAGGGTGCGGAGATCTCGGGCGAGGATCCGCACGCCGGCGCCAACCCCGACTTCGCACAGCTCGACACCGACATGCTCGACTCGTTCCAGCCCTTCGTCGACCAGCTCACCAGCGGCGAGGCCAACACCGAGGGCATCGGCGCACAGCCGATGGAGCCGGTGATCGACCCCGATGGCTACAAGCGCTTCGACCTCGTCGCGGAGATCGGCGAGTGGGAGACCGAGCCCGGCAACGTCGTGGAAGCCTGGACCTTCAATGGCACGGTGCCCGGCCCGACCATCCGGGTCAACGTGGGCGACAAGGTGCGCATCCGCCTGATCAACCGCCTGCCGCTCGGCACCGACATCCACCTGCACGGCATCCGCAAGGACAACGAGTTCGACGGAGTGGCTCCGCTCACCCAGGACCTCACGATGCAGGGCGATACGTTCGACTACGAGTTCACCGCAATCGAACCCGCAGTCGGCATGTACCACCCCCACGCCCATGGCTACCTTGCCATCCCCAACGGCATGTGGGGCGCGCTGCTGGTGCAGACAGATGACCTGCTCCCCCGCGGCGAGACCGTGAGTGGTGTCGAGATCCCGGCGGACCTCACGCTCGCCATGGAAGATGTGATGGTGCTCAACGATGCGGGCACGATCGGCCTCTCGCTCAATGGCAAGAGCTTCCCCGGAACCCAGGGCTACGAATTAAATGTCGGCGACTGGTCGGCCTTCCACTACTACAACGAGGGCCTGCAGATTCATCCGATGCACCTGCACCAGTTCCCGCAGCTGGTGTACGCAAAGGACGGCATCAAGCTCGACCAGCCCTACTGGGCCGACACGGTCAACGTGGCGCCCGGCGAGCGCTATTCGGTGCTGTTCCAGACCGCCCGCACCGGTGTGTGGGTCTGGCACTGCCACATCCTCAACCACGCCGAGCGCGAAGACGGCATGTTCGGCATGGTGACGGCGGTCGTCGTCTCCTGACCAGCCAAATCGCCGACCATTGTCACGGTCCTGTTGACAATGGTCGGCGATTTCGGCGTTTTGGGGGGCTGGGGCTGAGCGCGCACTAGCTTCGCCGCGGTGATCACCCCAGACGACATACGCCTCACCGGCAAGAGGGCGCTGGTGACCGGCGGCGCACGCGGCATCGGGCGAGCCACCGCTGAGGCACTCGGCTCACTCGGCGCCGACGTCGCCATCTGTGACCGGCTCGAGGCGGAGATGGAGGAGTCGGCGGCGTCGGTGCGCGAGACCGGCGCGGAGGTGATAACCGGTTGCCTCGACGTGCGTGACGAGCCGGCGGTGAGCGACTTCGTCGGCAGGTTGGCCGATGACTGGGGTCGGCTCGACATCGTGGTCAACAACGCAGGTGGAGGGTTCTTCGCCCCGGTGCTCGATGTGAGCCCGAAGGGCCGAGCCGCCCTCATCGCCGAGAACTTCACCCAGGTGGCCGACGTGACCGTGAAGTGCGTTCCCCTCATGCACAACGGCGGGTCCTTGGTCAACGTGACCTCGGTGGAGGGGCACCGCGCCGGACCCGGATTCGGCATCTACTCGGCCATGAAGGCCGGCGTGGAGAACCTGACCCGCACACTGGCCCTCGAGTTGGCTCCGAAACGGATCCGCGTCAATGCGGTCGCTCCGGACATGATCCCCACACCGGGTGACGAGGGGCTGGCCGATGCGGCGGGCGCCATGACCGGTGCATCGCAGTGGGCCATGACACCCTGGCCGGAGCAAGGGCGACCCGAGGACGTGGCCGGTGCAATCGCCTGGCTGTGCTCCCCCATGAGCGGCTTCGTGACCGGCACGACCGTGCACGTCGACGGCGGAACGCTCGCAGCATCCGGCTGGAAGCGACGCCACGACGACGGCACCTGGGTGCTCTAGGCGTGGCAACACCCGGTACGGACTCATCGACGGGCGCGGTGGTGGCGGGCGGCAGCGCGGCCACGGTGGCAGCGGCGACCGAGGTGCTCAGCGAGGGTGGCAACGCCTTCGACGCCGCCGTTGCCGGCGGTCTGGCGGCGGGTGTCGCCGAACCAGCGCTCACATCGCTCGCCGGCGGCGGGTTCATGACCGCCCGGAAGTCGGACGGCGAACAGTTCGTGGCCGACTTCTTCGTGTCGGTTCCCGGCATCGACGCCGAGGGCGCCCATGACCCGAACGAACTCGTGGCTGTGCCCGTGCACTTCGGCGGCGCTGTGCAGGACTTCCACGTCGGAGCGGCCTCAGTGGCCGTGCCGGGCTGTCTCCCCGGTTACCTGGCAGTGCATGAGCGCCACGGCCGCATGGAACTCGCGCGGGTGGTCGCACCTGCAGTCCGGCTGGCCCGCAGTGGCGTCGAGATCGACCGCTGGCAGGCACACGTACTCACGCTCCTCGAGCCGATCCTTGCGAGAAACCCGGAGGGCAGGGAGCTCTTCTTCGACGACACGGGCACGCTGCTGGGTGCCGGAAGCCGGATGGTCAACCCGGCGCTCGCCCAGTTCCTCGACGACATCGGCGCCGGCGCGCGACACGGGTTCCGTGCCGGTGAGCTGGGTGGTCAGGTGACCGGGGCCGACCTCGAGTCGTGGAGCGTCGAGTGGCGCGAACCCCTGCAGGTACCCCACGGCGGCGGCCTGCTGGCCATCAACCCAGCGCCCAGCTTCGGGGGCCGACTCGTCGCCCATGCGCTCGAACAGCTGGCGGATGCCCCCCGACTCACAGGTGTGGACGGACCGGACGCGGCCCTGGCCCTCGCAGGAGCGTTGGAGTCGCTTCACGGCTACCGCAGCACGCTGGGCGAGGGAACGTCGCGGGGCACGACGCACATGGGTGTGATCGACCACGACGGCAACACCGTCGCCCTCACCACTTCGAACGGGAGCTGCTCGGGCGAGTTCGCGTCCGGCCTGGGTGTGCAGCTCAACAACATGATGGGCGAGTCGGACCTGCACCCGGGTGGCTTCGGCTCCGCGACCCCGGGGCAGCGCATCGGCTCGATGATGGCGCCCGGGATACTCACGCTGCCCGAGGGCCACGTGGCACTCGGTTCCGGCGGCTCCGAGCGGATCCGTTCCACCATCACCCAGCTGGTCGAGCGACTGTCGGCGGGAGCCACCGCCGACGAGGCGGTCAGGGCCCCGCGGATCCACTGGGACGGATCGACCATGCAGGTGGAACCCGGGTGGTCCGGTGGCGTGCTCGACGCGCTGTCATCACGCTGGCCTGTCAACGTGTGGCAGGGCCGCGACCTCTACTTCGGCGGTGCGCACCTGGTCGCCGACGACGGCCGCGTCGGACCCGACCCGCGCCGTGGCGGGGTGGGCGCCACGGTCACCGCCGCGACCTGAGCCGACGTGACCTGAGCCGCTGCGACCCGCGCAGCGGCGCTGTCGTGCCATGATCTGGCGCCATGGGCAACGGCAAGGGTGCTGGCACTGATCGCAGGGACGCGGTCGGCGACGCCCGTCACGAGGCGGACATCGTCATCACCGAGCACGGCGTCGTGCACGTGACGGCCGCCGACTGGGGATCGCTCGGCTTCGGGCAGGGCTGGGGGTGCGCCCGCGACAACGCTGCAGTGATCGTGGACCAGGTCACCAAGGCCCGTGGAGAACGCGCCAGGTACTGGGGCCGCGGCAGCGGTGACCACCACGTAGCCGGCGACTTCGGATACCGGGTGCTCGACCTTGTCGGCCGGGCAGAGGCACTCCGCAACGCCCAGCCCGACTGGATCCGCAACCTCGTCGACGGATACCGGGCGGGCTACAACAGGGCGCTGGCGGAGATGACCCCCGAGGACCTGCCGCGCTGGGCACGCGGAGCCGACTGGGTCCGCCCACTCGATGAGCTCGACCTGTGGGTGCACATCGGCGATGTCGCCCTCATGGCGAGCGGACGCAACCTGGTGCAGCTGATCGGGAGGGC
This sequence comes from Actinomycetes bacterium, assembly GCA_024222295.1. Taxonomy (NCBI): domain Bacteria; kingdom Bacillati; phylum Actinomycetota; class Actinomycetes; species Actinomycetes bacterium. Next base: position 138,465 of record JAAEPF010000024.1, on the reverse strand, counting down.
TGAGGCACCCGGACCCGACGGGCCGGCACCACCCTCCCCTGCCGACGCTCTCGGCCCACCCCCCGCGGCCAGCAACGGCTGGGCGCTGTCGGGTGCACTGAGCGAGAGCGGCGGCGGGATGGTGCTCGCGAACCCCCACTTCCCCTGGTACGGGGAGGCCCGGTTCTGGGAGTGCCACCTGCGCATACCCGGCACATACGACGTCTACGGGGTCTCACTGCTGGGCACGCCCGGCATCCAGATGGGCTTCAACTCGTCACTCGGATGGGCACACACCTTCTCGAGGGGCCACCGGTTCACCGTTGCCGGCCTGGAACTCGACCCGGCCGACCCCACCCGCTACCGCCATGGCGACCGGGTGCTCGACATGGAGCCCACGACCCACTCGGTCGATGTGCGCCTGGACGACGGCTCCACCGGCGAAGCGGAGCGCACACTGTGGCGCAGCCACCACGGGCCGATGCTCAACATGCCGTTGATCGGCTGGGGCAACGACACGGGCTTCACCTTCCGTGACGCCAACGAGGGCAACCACAGGGTGCTCGAGCAGTTCCTGGCGATGGGCATGGCATCCGATGTCCACGAGATGAGGAAGGTGTTCCACGAGGTCCGTGGGATGCCATGGGTCAACACGATGGCGGCCGACAGCGGAGGTGCCGCCTGGTACACCGACGGCTCCGCAACACCCAGGCTGACTTCGGGTGCCGCAGAGCGGTTCCGGGCACGGATCGGCGACGACCTGATCGCCGGGCTGCTCTTCGAGAACCGCATCGCGTTGCTGGATGGATCCGACCCCGACGACGACTGGCAGGACCACCCGGAGGCCCGCTCACCCGGCATCGAGCCGCCCTCTGCACTGCCCGAGCTGCGCGGCTGCGACATCGTCGTCAATGCCAACGACTCGCATTGGCTCAACTCACCCGGCCACCCCCTCGAAGGGCACTCGGTGCTCGGAGGGCTGGAGCGCACCGCCCGCTCGCTGCGCACACGCAAGAACCTGCAGGCCGCAGCGGCGCTGGCCGAACGCGGTGCCGTCACCCTCGACGACTTGCTCGAAGCGGTGTTCGACAACGAATCACTGAGCGCCGAGATGCTGTGCGCCGATGTGGTGCAGCGATGCCGCGGGGCGGTCGAGGCCGGCAAGGGGCGCATCGTGGTGGAAGGTCACGAGGGAGACCTGGCCGCGGCAGCCGACGTGCTCGAGGCCTGGGACGGCCGTTTCAACCTCGACAGCCGCGGGGCTGTGCTCTGGCGTGAGTTCATGGCTGGATTCCCGGAGTCGGCATGGCTGGGCGCAGGGCCTCTGTTCGCGACCGACTTCGACCCCGAGGACCCACTCAACACGCCCCGCGACCTGGCACCTCCACCGGAGTCCGGCGAGGATCCGGTGACGCGCTCGATGGGCCACGCAATGCGAGTGCTGGCCGCCGCAGGCATCGCCCTCGACGCACCGCTCGGCGACGTGCAGTGGGCCGACCGCGGCGAGCGCCGCGTGCCCGTGCACGGGGGTGGTGAGGGAGAGGGAATGCTCAACGTGCTCGCGCCCTCGGGTGCGCTGCCTCCGTCGTCACTGGACCCGATGCCGGCGTCGCCGGTGCAGGTTCCCGGCCGCGAGCGCACGGGGCTCGTCGAAGGCGGCTACCGGGTCACCTATGGCACAAGCTTCCTGATGGCGCTCGAGTTCAGGGCCAACGGTCCGCGAGCGCTCGGGCTCATGGCCTACGGCCAGAGCAGCAACGAGGACTCGCCACGCCACGTCGACGGCACGCTCGCCTACTCGGCGCGCGAACCACGGCCCCTCCGATTCAGCGACGCCGAGATCAACGCCTCACCCGAGCTGCAACGGCTCCGCTTGCTCGCCTGATCGCCGCGGCGGCGATGCGGTCGACCTACCCATCCGGCCGCTCGGACGCGTCCCGTGACTCCTGGGCCTGGGCGAGGCGTTGCGTGTAGGTGCCGGGGGCACGCTCGCCACGGTTCTCGCGGCTTCGCTGACGGCGCGCCTCTCGTTCGTCGCGGTCCCGCGCCGGCACGAGGCTGATCACCGTGTCGCCACGACGCAGTGCGATGCGCTGCCCGGCATCGTGCATGAGCAGCGCTCCCCGCCGCTTCGCCCCCAACACCAGGGCCGCCGGATGCTCGGAGAAGTAGTCCTTGGCGCGGAACTCATCGGTCAGCTTCGTGGCGCTCACCATCCAGCCGTCGTCGAGGCGCGATTCGAGGAGCTCCACGGTCGCCCGCTTGGAGAACAGTGGCCGGCCGAAGACGCCCCGGGTGGCAGGAACCGAGCGGGACCGGCTGCGCGGCACGAGTTGGAACACGTTGCGGCGACCGATCAGCTGGGCGGCGCGGCGTGTGGCGAGGGCGTTGATCTCCTCCTGGGAACTCATGGCCAGGAACACATCCGACTGGCCCACCTCCACTCCATCCCAGGTTTCGTCGTCGACCACCGAGCCGTAGTGGGTGGTGAGGCCGTCCATACGTGCGCTGGTGAGGTTTCGTCGGTCCATGCCCACGAGGGTGACGTCGATGTCCTCTCGTGCCAGCACGTGGGCAAGCTCGCGTGCCATGCGGTTGGAGCCGAGCACCACGGCGCGGAAGCTCGAGTCGTCGACCAGGCCCAGGCGCCGGGTGAGCGGGCGCGACACGGCGCCGCTGAACAGGACCGTGCCCGCGATGACGGTGAATGTTGCCGCCACGAGGATCTGGTCGCCCTCGAAGCCGTCCTCCACCAGCCGCAGCGAGAAGATCGAGGCGATGGCAGCGGCCACGATGCCCCGGGGTGCGGTCAGCGCGATGAAGGTTCGCTCACCGAGGTTGAGGTCGGAGCGGATCGTCGAGGCGAACACTGCCAGCGGCCGCACGATGGCGATGAGGACGAGGAGGAACAGGACGTTCTTCCAGCCGAGGTTGGACAGCGTCTCCGGGGCGATCCGGGCGCCCAGCAGTATGAACAACCCGGCGATGAATAGCGTGCGGAGCGTCTCGTTGAACTCCAATACTCCCTCCACGCTCTCGCGTTCCTGCGTGGCTACTCCCACCCCCATCAATGTCACGGCGACGAGCCCGGCTTCCGGCTGCAGATGGTCGGCGATCGCGAAGACCGTCAGCACCACGGCCAGGGTCATCACGTTGTGGAGTTGGTCGGGCACGAGATAGCGGCTGAACGTGAAGGTGATCAGCAGTGCCCCGAGCCCACCCGCGACCGCTCCCACGAACAGGGTCAGGAAGATCTCCATGGGCCACGCGCCTGCGGCCTCGGGCTCGAAGAACACGCCGAACAGGACCGCTGCGAGGATGGCGCCGATCGGGTCGATGAGCGTCCCTTCCGCCTCGAGGATCGAGGCGACGCGTCCGTGCAGGCCGATGGCGCGAACAAGCGGCCCGACCACCGTTGGGCCTGTGACCACCAGCACCGAGGCCAGCAACCACGCGAGTGACCAGTCCACGTCGAAGACCACCCGTGCGGTGACTGCGGTGGCGGCGAGTGTGATGCCGGCGCCCAGGGTCAGGAGCATCACGACCGTTGTGCCGGCCTCGCGGATTCCCTTGACGCCCAGGCCGAGCGCCCCTTCGAAGAGGATCACGGCGACCGCCATGGACACCACCGGGAACAGGGCGTCGCCGAGGATGTCGTCGGGCTGCAGCAGGCCGGTGACAGGCCCGATCAACAAGCCCGCGGCCAGCAGGAACACGATCGACGGCACGCGAAGGCGCCAACCGACCCAGTGCGCCACGACGCCGAGCGCCAGGATCACCGCCGTGGCGAGCACGACCTCCTCGTTCATTGCGACAAGTGTGGCCGCTGGTGAGTGCCATCGGGCGCGTCTGCGCCAGATGGTGCTCAGCGCTGCGTGTAGGAGCCGGGATCGAAGCGGGCCAGGCGCCGGCGGAACCTGAACGTGAAGTCGGGCCAGAGCGTGGTGTTGCGGCCGTCGTCGTCGAGGTACCAGGACGCGCAGCCCGATGCCCACACGGTGCCGTCGAGCTTCTGCTGGAGTTCCTCGTTGAAGGAGCGCTGCACCTGTGGGCGCACCTCGATCACCTCCGTGCCGGTTCGACGCATGTGGTCGAAGGCCCCGAGGATGTAGGCGAACTGCGCTTCCATCATCACGATCATGGAGGTGTGGCCGAGCCCGGTGTTGGGGCCGATGATCATGAACATGTTGGGAAAGCCCGTCACCGAAGTGCCCAGGTAGGCCGACTGTGACTCGGACCAGTGCTCGTTGAGCGTCCGCCCGTCGCGACCACGAACGCGATCTGCCATCGGATGGTCCGTCACGTGGAAGCCGGTGGCCAGCACGATCACGTCGACCTCGTGCTCCACCCCGTCGGCAGTGAGGATCGACCCTGTCCCGACCTTGTCGATCCGTTCGTCCACCAGGGAGGTGTTGTCGGCCGCCAGCGCCGGGTAGTAGTCGTTGCTCAACAGGACCCGCTTGCAGCCCATCGAGTAATCGGGCTCGAGCTTCGCCCGCAGCTCCGGGTCACGAACCTGGCGGGCGAGGTGGGCCCTGGCCTGCGCCTCTCCCGCCCCCAGCAGTGACGGCCGGTATGCCATCGGCACCACCAGCAGTTCCCGGCTCCAGTAGATGGCTTGTCGAACCAGTCGCTGCAGGGCCGGGAACCGCCTGTAGATGGCCTTGCGTCGCTCGCTCACCGGACGGTCGGGCCGCGGCACCACCCAGGGGGCACTTCGCTGGAACACGAGCAGCTCGTCGACCTCGGGCTGGATTCCGGGCACGATCTGGACCGAGGATGCACCCGTTCCGATGACCGCAACCTTCTTGCCCTCGAGATCGACCGAGTGGTCCCAGTGCGCGGAGTGGAACACCGGTCCTGAGAACTCGTCGAGACCAGCGATGTCGGGCACCGCCGGTGCCGACAACGGGCCATGGCCCGACACCATCACATCTGCGGTGCAGTGCCAGCCATCTGCGGTGGTGATCCTCCAGCACGAGCCGGCGTCGTCCCACTGCGCTGCGGTGACCTCCGAGTCGAACCGGATTCCCGGGTTCAGCCCGAAGTCCTGCGTGCACTGCTGCAGGTACTGGTGGATCTCCTCGGCCCAGCCGAACGAACGCGACCAGTCAGGCTTGAGCGCGAACGAGAAGGAATAGAGGTTGGACGGCACGTCGCACTGGCAGTTGGGGTAATGGTTGTCGCGCCATGTGCCGCCGACGTCGTCGGCCTTCTCGAGTAGCACCCAGTCGGAGATTCCCTGCTGCTGGCACTGGATGGCCATGCCCAGTCCCGCGAATCCGGCGCCGATGATCACCACCCGGTGGTGTGACCCCGAAGCGAGGCGGTCCCCGTGGGTGGGTGTCGGCGTGGTCGTGGTGTTGCTCTTCGAACCGGTGCCCATCAGGCGCCCCCTTCTTTACGCTACGGATCGTAGGAAAAGTGGGGAGGGCGCGGCAAGCCGAGACCTCGATTCTTGTCTCAAGGCGTTGGCCGGCTCAGTTGGCGATGCGGCGCGGCTCGACCGTGTGGGTGCGCCCCATGGGCCCGCTGAGCGGCGCAAGTTGACCCATCGATCCCGCCGATGGCTTCGTGCGCTCCCTCGGGCGACGAACCGGCTGGCCGAGGGCAACGACACGCTGCAGCAGCACCAGGTAGCCGACGAGGAGTGCGTCGACGAGCAGGTGCAGGTACAGGAAGGCCGAACCGAAGGCGAGGGTGGCCAGCAGTGTGAGCAGCGCCGCGGAGCCCAGGGCCACCAGTACGTCCTGGCGACGCTTGCGCATGGCGGGCGACGCCGGACGTGGCCGGGAGTCTGCGCCCGCCGGGCCGCGGCCCGCAGAGCCGGTCACTGAACCGGCGGGGCGGGCCGTAGCGACCATGCGGTCGCGCAGGTCGATCACGTTGTCACCTCGGCCCACCGGGCTCGAGTGGCGCAGGGACGAGAGCTGGTTGTTGAACGAGCGGATCGTGTCGCCGCGCCGGTTGTTGGACACCCAGCGGAAGACGTCGGGAAAGAGCACTATTGCCCAGACGACTGCCAGCCCGAGAATTACGAGAATTGGTATCACTTGGCCTCCGAGAAGACGGATCGGGGGACTCGGTGGAGGTTCATGTTGCGAACAGGTCCCGGCAGAACAGTCCGGGCGGTCCCGAAGAAGCTAACAATGTTGCGGCGAGTGTTACAAGTAGTTGACGGAATGACACTGTTGTGATTCTGCCATACGCCGTCACCCGACGGGCGTTTGCCCTGCTACAGAGCGGATACCTCGAGATCGGGGCGGGTTGGGACCCTTGTCACAATGAAGGGTCACACATCGCCGAATGTGCCCTTTTCGAGGGCATCGAGGCGCGCGTCGAGGGAATCCTCCGATGACCTGCGGTACACCCCGGAGCGGCCGCCGGTCTTCTCCCACAGGGTCACGTCGCCGATCTCCATGGACCGGTCGACCGACTTGCACATGTCGTAGATCGTCAGGCAGGCCACGCTCACCGCAGTGAGGGCCTCCATCTCGACACCGGTGCGGTCGACGGTTTCGACCTGGGACTCCACCTCGATGAAGTTGTCCTCGATCCGGAAGTTGACCAGTACGGCGCCCACCATGACCGGGTGGCACAACGGAATCAGCTCGGATGCGCGCTTGGCTGCTTGGATGCCGGCGACGCGGGCAACCGACAGTACGTCGCCCTTGTTGATCGCCCCGCGGGCCACCAGCGAGGTGGTCTCGGTCCCCATGTGGACGCGTCCACGGGCAATGGCCCTGCGATGGGTCTGCTCCTTGGGGGTGACGTCCACCATCCGGGCTCGTCCGAGTGGGTCCAGATGGGTGAGGCCGCGATCTGTCATGGCCGACAATCGTAGGCGAGCGCCGCTCTCAGATGGAGTGCAGCGCGTCGAGCAGCTCACCCAGGAGGTCATCGGCCGTGTCATAGGGCATGTACACCGCCACGCGGGTGGCATGGGCCCCATAGCGGTCCGCCACCTGCTGCGCGACCTCGGCCGGGGTGCCCCGCACGGCGATCGTGCGCAGGAGCTCGTCGTCTATCAGCTGCGACATCTCGTCCCACCGCCCCTCGCGTGACATGTCACGCAGCCGGGGCTGGAGACCCCCGCGGTCCTCGGCGTCGAGAACCGGACGGTAGGCGGGGGTCGAGCCGTAGAAGCCGAGCAGTGCGCGACAGCCGGCATCGGCCGTAGCCAGCTCCGCCTCGTTGCGGCCGGTGCACACGATCAGCTCGGGCACGACTTCGAGCGGTGCGAGACCCGGGCGACGGCGAGCCGTGCCGCGGGCGACCGCCTCGAGGGTGTGGCCCTCGAAGAACCGGCGGGACGTGAACGGCATGACCAGGAGCCCGTCTGCCTCGGCAGCCACCATCTCGGTCAGCCGTGGCCCGAGGGCGCCCACATGGATCGGCGGCGCACCCCACTGGCTCGGCCCCGGATTGAACATCGGCGACATGAGCGTGTGCGAATAGTACGGCCCTTCGTGGGCCAGTGGCTCCCCCGTCTCGAACGCGGCGAAGATCGCACGCAGCGCCCCCACCAGGTCGGCCATGCGTTCGACCGGCCGGTCGAACTCGGCTCCGAAACGGCGCTCGACGTGGGTTCGTATCTGTGTGCCGAGGCCCAGCGCGAAGCGGCCCCCTGCCAGTTCCTGGATGTCACGGGCGGTGTGGGCGAGGTGAATCGGGTTGCGCGGAAAGGCGATCGCCACGTTGGACCACACGCGCATCTCGGTTGCGGCCGCTGCGAGAGCGAGCGGCACGAACACGTCGTGTGGCCCCTCGAACGTGCACACGCCGTCGAAGCCGACCGCTTCGAGTTCGCGGGCGCGCTCCCCCGCTCCTGCGAGGCTGTAGATGGATGTGTCGACCTCCACCGCGCCGGCGCCTTCAGCTGCCGGGGGCCGCGGCCGGGCGGATCAGTTCAGCCGCGTTGTCGTACAGCACCGATCGCCGCTGGTCGTCCGTGAGCTTGCTGAGCTCCGGCAGGTAGTCGAGCGGCTGGGGCATGCCCTCGATGTGTGGCCAGTCGCTGCCGAACAGCACCCGCTGCGCGCCCATCAGCTCAACGACCGTGTTCACGTCGTCTTCCCAGAACGGGTTGATCCAGACGTTACGACGGAACATCTCCACCGGATCCTCGGGGTAGTAACCGGGCATCTTCGCGGCAGTCGAGCCGAGCTTCCTGAACAGGTCGCCGAGGAACTCGGCGCCGTTCTCCACCGACGCGATGCGCAGCCCCGGGTACCTCACCAGGTGGTTCTCGAACATCATCGAGATCAACCAGTCGCGAATGGCCTGCTCGATCGCGAAGAACTTGATCGATGGCTTGAACGCCCCGGAGAACGACGCTGCGAAGCCTTCCTTCGCGTAGCCGTTGAAGCCCACTCCCCCGTCGCCGGCGTGCAGCACGAGGGTCACGCCGGACTCCTCGAGTAGCGACCAGAACCTGTCATAGGACTCATCGAACGGGGAACGTTTGCCGGTGATCGTGTTGGGTGCGGCCGGGCGCATCACCACCAGCCGCGCCCCGGACTCGACTGCCCAGTTCAGTTCCTCGACCGCCCAGTCCGGATCGGCCAGCGTGATGTACGGGCCGGAGAAGATCCGGTCGCGGTACGACAGACCCCAGTCCTCTGCGAGCCAGCGGTTGAACGCACGAAACGTCACACACGTCGCCTCGGGGTCGTCCGCGAGCAGCTCCTCGTAGATCATCCCCAGTGTGGGGAACATCCAGCAGGACTCCAGGCCCTGCTCGTCGAGCACCGCCACGCGTGCATCGCGGTCGCGGTACTCGGGCCGGATCGACTCGCGCTCGGAGAGCATCGACAACGGATCCCGGCCGTCGGGGTTGCCGCGGAAGTAGTCGTGCAGTGCACCAGCCTTCGCGATCGGGTCGAATGTGGCGTTGGTGACGGCGCGGCTGACCCGTCCACCCACCACGTGGTACTTGCGGCCGTCGATGTCGCACCACTGCACGCACCTCTGCCCCCACGCCGGATCGAGATGGCGCGTGAAGGCGTCGAGGGCCTCGTAGTAGTGGTTGTCGGCGTCGATGACCGGGTGACCGGGATCGCCGCCGAGTGGCTCTGTCATCTGTTCCCCTTGGTGCCCCGATGTTGCACCCATTGTGGCCCGTGTACCGCGCAGCGGCCCAGCGGATGCCGGTTGCGGCAGTCAGGCCGGCCCTGCACAGGGTCACCCGCGGCGGACCGCTGGTTGGCAAGACTCTTGTGGTGGAAACCCTGGAGGCAGGCGCGCAGACCTTTCAGTACGTGCTCGAGCTCGTCGGGGTGGTTGCCTTTTCGATCTCGGGCGCGATGGCAGGGATCCGCCACAAGCTCGACTGGTTCGGGGTGATCGTGCTGGCCTGGGTGGTGTCGGTTGGTGGCGGCACGCTTCGCGACCTGATTCTCGCCCAGCCGGCATGGTGGCTGGAACAGCCGTGGCAGCTGCTGTTGTCACTCGTCGCAGCGCTGACCGTGTTGCTCATCTCCCACCCGCGCGGCCAGGCGGCCGACACATGGCGGGTGGTGCTGGTGGCCGACGCCGCCGGCCTCGCCGTGTTCGCGGCCCTGGGGGCAGACACCGCCATCACCGCCGGGGCGCCCGGCTGGGCCGCGGTGGCGCTGGGCGTGCTCACGGGCACCGGCGGCGGCATCATCCGCGACGTGCTCGTCAACCGTCCTCCGCTGGTGCTGACCGGTCAGATCTACGCGCTGGCCGCTGTCTGCGGCGCCTCGCTCCAGGTGCTGCTGTTGACCAACGGCGTCAACGCTGCCGTGGCCACCTGGATGTCGGTGTGCGTCACCATGGCGGTGAGGCTCCTCGCCATGAAGGGGGACTGGTCGCTGCCGACGCCGGCGGGCGGCCGAGCGGGCGAGTGAGCGTCAGCCTCCGATCTGGCTCATCGACTTGGCGGGCCGGATGAAGTTGACCTTGCCGATCGCATGGCCCTCGGCCTTGCTTCGCACCTCGGTCGCGATCGCCGCCGCCAGGTCGTTGTCGGTGCCACCGGTACGCATGATCGAACGCAGATCCACCTCGTCGGCGGCGAACAGACAGTTGCGCAACCCGCCCTCGGAGGTGAGGCGTACCCGGTCACAGTCGCCACAGAATGGCCGGGTGACACTCGGGATCACGCCGACTTCGCCGCCACCGTCGACGTAACGGAACCGCTCGGCGGGCTCCGCTGTGCGCGCCACTTCCTCGAGTGGGAACACCGAGTCGATCAGTTCCACGATCTCCGCCTGGGACATGACCGCCTCGCCACTCCAGCGCTCGTCGGCATCCAGCGGCATGAACTCGATGAACCGCACCACCACGCCACGGTCACGACCGAACCGCGCGAAGTCGACGATCTCATCGGCGTTGACCCCGGCCATTGCGACCACGTTGAGCTTCACCGGGTCGAATCCGGCGTCGATGGCGGCATCGATTCCGGCCAGAACGCGGTCGAGCTCGTCGCGGCGCGTGAGTTGCTCGAAGCGGTCCCGGTGCAACGAATCTAGCGAGATGTTGATGCGGCCGAGTCCTGCCTCGCGGAGCCTTGCCGCCGACCCGGCGAGGGTCGCCCCGTTGGTTGTCATCGCCAGCTCCACCGGGTGCCGGGAGCTGGACAGAGAGGCGAGCGACGCCACGAGGCGCGCAAGGTCGGCCCTCACAGTCGGCTCACCGCCGGTCAGGCGGATCGAATCGATGCCGAATCGCCTGACGAGCACCGAAGCGACACGGTGGATCTCCTCGAAGGTGAGCACCTCGGAGCGTGGTAGCCACTCGAGACCGTCCTCGGGCATGCAGTAGGTGCAGCGGAAGTTGCAGCGGTCGGTGACCGATATCCGCAGGTCGCGGTGGACGCGCCCGAAACTGTCGACCAGCTCCTCCACAGCCACATCGTAGGACCGAGTGGGCTGGTCACCCCAGCGGGATCACGTCCAGCGCCCCGCCGACCGGCACCCCGTCGCCGTCGGGAACCACCGCGAGACCGTCGGCTCCGGCCGACGCCGCCAACTGATGGGAACCCTGGCTTCCGGTCGGGGTGGCAACCAGCCCCCCGGCCCCGCGCGACAGGTTCACACGCACGAAGTGAACCTTTGAGTCCGAGCGGCGACGGATGTCGCTGCCGGCTACCGCAGTGAGCCGAGTGCGGTGCGGCTTGCTGTCTCCCACCATCACACGCAGGCCGGGCCGGGCGAACAGCTCGAAGCTGACCAGTGACGAAACAGGGTTGCCGGGCAGGCCGAACACGGGGGTGGCGCCGATCGTGCCGAATGCGAACGGCTTGGCCGGCTTGATGGCGACCTGCATCCACTCCATGTCGCCGATGCGCCCGAGCACCGCCTTCACGTAGTCGTAGTCGCCCATCGACACGCCGCCGCTGGTGACGATCGCATCGCAGTCCGATGCCCCTGCCAGCAGGGCCCGCTCGATCAACTGCTCGTCGTCGGCGACCAGCCCGAGGTCGATTCCGGTGACCCCTGCCTGCTCGCACAGGGCGAGCAGCATCACCCTGTTGGAATCGCGGATCTGACCCGGCGCCAGCGGGCCACCCGGGCCGACGAGTTCGTCGCCGGTGGAGATGACCCCGACCCGCGGCCGGCGACGCACGGGGGCCTTGGTGAGCCCGAGCGTGGCGAGCAACCCGACGTGACCCGGGGCCAGGCGCGTGCCGGCCTCGATCGCCGTGTCGCCGGCCTGCAGGTCATCGCCGGCGGGGCGGATGTGCTGGCCCGCGGTGGCCGCCTTGTGGATCCGCACCGCCTCGGAACCCGCGCCTCCGCCGCCACTGTCGCCAACAGGCGACGAGTCCTCCACCATGACGACCGCGTCGGCTCCGGCGGGGATGACGGCGCCGGTCATGATCCGCGCACAGGTCGCCTCGGCCAGCTCGATGCTCGGGCTGCTGCCCGCCGCGACGGTCGCGGTCACCGCCAGCTGGACGGGCACCGACTGCACGTCAACGGAGCGCACTGCGAACCCGTCGACCGCGGTGTTGTCGAACGGTGGCACGTGCTCGACGGCATGAAGGTCGCGGGTGGTCACCAGCCCGACAGAGTCCGCGATGGCGACTTCGACCTCTTCTGTCCTCGCGAGGCGTGCCTCGACCCGGGCGAACGCGTCTTCGTAGCTGACAAGTGCCATCGCGGCACCCTAGGCCTCCGCTGCGAAGCGGGGAATGCGGCTGCGAAGCGGGGAAGGCGCTCAGCGGTTGAGGTTCTCGCGGCGCGCCACGGTGTCGAGCACCTCGAGGAAATCCTTGCGGAGGTCGTCGCGCTCGAGTGCCAACTCCACTGTGGCCCGCAGGTAGTCGATCTTCTTGCCGATGTCGAAGCGACCCTTCGAGAAGGTGTAGCCGTAGACGGGCTCGTCGGCCAGCAGGTCCGAGATGGCATCAGTGAGCTGGATCTCACCACCGACGCCGGGCTCGAGCTTGTCGATCTTGTCAAAGATCGAGGACGTGAACAGGTACCGGCCCATCACCGCCAGATTGGACGGCGCCACTGAAGGGTCGGGCTTTTCCACGATCTCGGTGATGCGCCGCAACACGCCGTCGTCGGTGTCGACCGCTGCGCAACCGTACGCACCGATCTCCTCACGCGGCACCTCCATGAGCGCCACGACCGAGGCCCCGGTCTCCTGGTGGGCCTGGATCATCCCCGACAGCACCTCGGAGTCGTCGACCATGATGTCGTCGCCGAGCATCACCACGAAGGGCTCATTGCCCACGTGCTTGCGGGCCACGGACACAGCGTGGCCGAGCCCGAGAGGCTCGCCCTGGCGCACGTAGTGGAAGTCGGCCAGGTCCGCGAGCTGAACGACATCGGCCAGGTCGACGTCCTTGCCCTTGTCGCGCAGCTGCTGTTCGAGCTCGAAGTTGCGGTCGAAGTGGTCCTCGAGGCTGCGCTTGGAACGACCGGTGATGATCAGCAGGTCATCGAGTCCGGCCCTCACCGCTTCTTCGACCACATACTGGATGGCGGGGCGGTCCACCACCGGCAACATCTCCTTGGGTTGCGCTTTCGTGGCGGGAAGGAACCGGGTCCCCAGTCCTGCTGCCGGAATCACCGCCTTGGTGACCCTTCGGTACTCTGATGTCATCTTCATCCCCTGGGCGAATATCAGTTGGCTGCGCCCTCGCTACCCGCCACAGGCGCCGTATCGACTGTAACGGGCGGGCTCGCGGTTGCGACAGCGCAATGCGGGACGTCTCGGCCTCAACTGGGAGACGGCCCACCAACCCGGTACCGTTGGCAGTCGCGAAGCCCGAGTGCCAGATGCACGGGCATGACCGGAGACCACGAATGCCTCTCTACGACTACCGCTGCCGCGACTGCGGACACGAGTTCGAGATCCAGCAGTCGATCTCCGCGGACACCCTCACGGAGTGCCCGGAGTGCTCAGGGTCACTGCGCAAGGTCTTCGCGCCCGTGGGCATCTCCTTCAAGGGCTCCGGCTTCTACAAGAACGACTCGGCCGGATCGCGCACATCGGGATCCTCCTCGAGCGGATCGAGCTCGTCGGATTCGGGCGACTCGAGCAGCTCCAGCTCCAGCTCGAGCTCCAGCTCGACGGACTCCAAGACGTCCGCAAGCTCAGCCACCGGCGCTGACTGAGCCCACCGGGTCGCGCGACCCGGTGGTGGCGGTGCGACCGCGTCCCCCGGCCACGTATCATCGAGGCCATGGCAAAGCGGAAGCGAAAGAAGATGGCACCTCCGCCTTCGCCACCCGTGCGCGCCGGGCTGGTCAGTCCCACCCGCACCGTGCCCTCCGAGGTCGAGCGGCCCGACTATGCAGCCACCGGGCAACCATCCGAGCGCGCAAGTCGGGCGATACGCACCGACGACGAGATCGAGGCCATGAGGGTCGCCGGCCGGGTGGCCGCCGACGCCCTCGTGGAGGTCGGCCGGCACGTCGCACCTGGCGTCACCACCGACGAACTGGACCGGATCGGCCACGACGCAATGGTCGAAGCCGGGGCGTACCCCTCCACGCTCAACTACCGGGGATACCCGAAGTCGCTGTGCACGTCGGTCAACGAGGTGATCTGCCACGGGATACCCGACGCCCGCCCGCTGGCCGAGGGCGACATCGTCAACGTCGACGTCACCGCGTTCATCGGCGGCGTGCACGGAGACACATCCGCCACGTTCCTGGTCGGCGAGGTCGACCAGCGCTCCCGCGACGTGGTGGCCGCATCCCGCGATGCCCTGCACGCCGGGATCGACGTGGTGCGGCCCGAGGCCCGGATATGGGAAATCGGCCGGGCCATCGAGGGGATCGCGAAGCCCCGGGGATTCTCCGTGGTGCGCGAGTTCATCGGGCACGGAATCGGCGACCAGTTCCACACCAGCCTGCAGATCCCCCACTACTACGACCCCCGCAACGACACGGTGCTGTTGCCGGGCATGACCTTCACCATCGAGCCGATGATCAACATCGGCAGCCACCGCCTCGAGATGTGGGACGACGGCTGGACCGTCACCTCACGCGACAAGCAGCGCTCTGCCCAGTTCGAGCACACCATCCTCGTGACCCAGGACGGTCATGAGATCCTGTCGCTTCCCTCGGAGGGTCCGGCCGCTGAGGTCGGCGTGCTGGAAGCTGCCGGCACGCCCTGAGGCGGCCGCCTCTGAGCTTCCCCTTCGGCCGGCGCCACCGCGTGCCCGCACCGGGAAGCCAAGTGCACGAGAACGACCACCAACACCGCAACCCGTTCGGTGCCCTGACGGGGGCTGCTCTGGACATGCCGACGTACGTCGTCCGCCTCGCCCAGCGACTGCGGACCGCCATGGCCACCGTGGCCGCGAGCAGGCCCGCGCGACGGGCGCTGACCCGACGCCTGGGCGCATGCGCCATCGCCGTCTCGGTAATGGTTGCCACGTGGGTGACAGCTGACCGCTCGGAACGCCTGCGCAGCAGCTGGGCGGCGACCGAGGAGGTGATCGTGGCGACCCGCGACCTGGCGGTGGGAACCCCGATCACGGACACCGACACCGAGGTGCAGCTGCGGCCCGCCGAACTGGTGCCGCAGGGGGCCATCACAGATGCACCCGAGCCGGGATCGGTGGCGACGGCCTTCACCGCAGGGGGTGAGCCGATGGTCCGTGAACGCATCGGCACGGGAGGATCCACGGGAGTGGAGGTTCCGCCGGGCCTGGTGGCCGTCGAAGTGACACCGGCCTCGGCAACGAACCTCGCAGCCGTGGGCGACCAGGTCGACGTGCTCGCGGTGGCTCCGCTCACCGGCGCACCCGGAGCCGGCATCCACGGTGTGATCGATGACCTGGAGCCGCCCGCAGACGCGGAGGCGGGCGACGCCGTGGTGGTGGCCGGCGGTGCGACGGTGCTGGCGGTTGCCCGCAACGAAGATGTCGGCGCCCCAACGGTCACCCTCGCCGTGCGCAGCACGGATGTACAGACAGCAGTGGCTGCAGCGTTGGCCGGTCCGGTCGCGATCGTGGTGCGAGGTCCGGGCGATTGAGGGCTCAGGCCCCGGAAACCGACACGTCACCTATCAGCATCGAGGCTGCGCCGGAGCCCGAAGGGAGCCACTCGAAGTCGGAACCCACCGCTGTCACGTCGGAGAGCAGGCGCTGCAGGGTCGAGGCGATGGTCAGCTCCTGGACCGGCTCGGCCAACTCGCCGTCGCGGATCATCACACCGTTGCCACCCACCGAGAAGTCCCCGGACGTGGGGTTGACCCCGGAGTGGAGCCCGGAGAACGACTCGACGGCCAGGCCGAGCTCGACCCCGGCCAGCAGGTCCTCGGCGGATGTGGTGCCGGGCTCCATGACCAGCAACTGGGGGCCTGGGCCGGGCAGGCCGCGAAGGCCGCGCACCGCCGATGCCGTCGAGTCCACGCCGGCACGCCGGGCGGTGGTCGAGTCGAAGAGGAATCGGTCGAGCCTCCCGCCGACGATCAACGGGTTGGGCCGGGTAGCCAGACCCTCACCGTCGAACTCGTCGGCCCCCAGTGACTCCGAGCGAGTCGGGTCGTCGGTCAGCTGCACGCAGTCAGCTGCGATCTGTTCACCGAGCCGGTCAGCGAACGGGGATCGACCCTTCTGCACCGATTCGGCGGACAGCATGCCGGCGACGATGCCGAGCAGGGTGATGGCCAGGCGGCCCTCGAGCAGGACCGCCATGCGTGCCGACTCGGGCTTGGTGGCGCCGAGGAGCTTCGTGGCCCGGGTCACGGCGTCGTCGACGACCTTGTCGATGTCGAGCTCCGCCGGCACCCGTGCCACATCGGAGCCCCAACCGATCTGTGTCTCCTCACCCGAGCGGGCGAGTGGCTGGGTGCCCAGCGAGCAGCTGGTCGACTCACTCGACACCCGGATGCCGGCTGTCGACACGAGGGCGGCCTGACCCCAGCCGTCACCCCATGAAGTGGTACGTGCCGAGGTGACCCTGTCGTCGGCGCCGGTCACGCGTCGCTCCAGGTCCAACGCTGCGCCCACCTTCGACTCGACTGGAAGTGCGATCACTTCGTCGTACCAACCGGTTTGCGGTGTGACAGCGACACCGTCGTCGACGGCGAGCCCGTTTGCCTCGTCGGGTTCGGCGAACCGGCAGTTGTCACGAGCCTCGGCGAGGGTGTCGTCGAGCACGTCGGCATCCAGACTTCCGCAATGGGCGAAGCCGACCCTGCCGTCGCGGATGACACGCACCCCGGCCCCGGTCGAGCCCGCCGATGTGAGCGACTCCACCTCACCGCCATGCACCTTGACCGAGGTGGAAGCTCCCCGGCCGAGCATCACCTCGACCTGCTCCGTACCCATCGCGGAGCCGACAAGACGGTCCGCCATGGCCAGCAGATCGGCGAGATCGCCGATGTTGGCCCTGGCGCGGACCTCGGGATCGCTGCTGGCGTCGTCACTCATGTGTGCTCTTCTCAGTTGCCCGAAAGGGTCACATCCGCGATTGCGAGGGACACCCCGGATGACTCCCACGGGAACCTTCGCAGGTCCGAGCCCACCGCCACGACATCGGTGAGCATCCGCTGGATGGTGGACGCGATGGTCACCTCGCGGACCGGCTCGGCCGGCTCGCCGCCGCGGAGCCGCACGCCTTCGATGCCCACGGAGAGGTCACCCGAGGTGGGGTTGACGCCCGAGTGGAGCCCGGCGAGTTCCTGCACGAGCACCCCCTCGCCGACCGACGCGCGCAACGCCGCTGGTGACAGGCTGCCGGGCTCCGGTGTGAGCACTCGCGGGCCGACCCCGGGGGCGCTTCGGTGGCTACCACGTGTTGCCGACGCCGTGCCGGTGCTCGACATGCTGCGCGCCGTGTAAGCGTTGTGCAACAGCCCGGTCAGTACGCCACCTTCGATCAGCGGCACCCGGCGCGTGGCCAGCCCTTCGCCGTCCACTGCACCGGAGGTGGGGGCGTCACCCGCGTGCGGGTCGTCGTAGAGCGACAGCATCGCAGCGGCGATGTCGTCGCCCACGCGGTCGGCGAACGGGGTTCGGCCGCGCACCGCCTCCTCGCCTGAGAGCATCTCGGCCACGACGCCGAGGAACTGGGACGTCACGTACGGGTCGAACACGACCGTGAGGCGTGACGTGTCCGCCTTGGACGCTCCGAGCAGGGCCGTGGCACGGCCAACGGCCTCGGCCACGACGTTGTCTGCGTCGAGGTCGGCGAATCCCCTCCCCGAGTCGAGCCCGAAGCCCGTGGTGACATCGTTGCCGTCGGAGGCGAGCGCCCAGATCGCCGCTTGGGCGATCGTCTCCTGTTCGACCGCGCGGATCCCGGTGGTGCTCGCAACCGCGCCGATCACGCGTGCGTCGCCGTAGTCGGCGCCCTCATGGCCCACCATGCGGGAATCGGCGGAGCGCAGACGGGAGTCGAGCTGCATGGCGAAGTCGACCTTCGCCTCGGTGGGCACATCCGCGAGCGCTCCATCGACCGTGTCGAGGCGCTGCGGCTCCACTCCATCGGGCTCGGCCAGGCCTGCGTGGGGATCGGAACTGGAGAACCGGGCGTTGTCCCGGGCTTCGGCCACCGCCGTGTCGATCGCGTCGTCATCCAACACACCGGCCCACGAGATCCCCGTGCGGTGATCGTCGATGACACGCACTCCGAGCCCCACCTCGGTGGCGGCCACGAAGTGCTCGAGTTCACCTTCGTGCGCACGGACGTCGGTGGTCGCGGCCCACCCCAGCACGGCCTCGAGCTGCTCACCGGGGAGCGCCCGCTCGAGCACGCGGTCGACGATGCCGAGCGCGTCCGCAGGTGTCATGGCGGCGTCTGCCATCAGGCAGCGGTGCCGCCGATGGTGAGGCCATGGGCCCGCAGTGTCGGCACGCCGTCGCCGACCGGCACTCCCTGGCCGTCCTTGCCACATGTGCCGGGTGACCCCATCGCGAAGTCGTTGCCCACCGCATCGATGTTGGCGAGCACCGCCGGCCCGTTGCCGATCAGGTTGCCCTCGCGGATCGGCTCGGTGATGCGGCCGTCCTCGATCAGGTATGCCTCGGTCATGCCGAACACGAAGTCGCCCGTGGCTGTGTTGACCTGGCCGCCGCCGAGGTGGGCCACATACACACCATTGGTCGTGTCGGCCACGATCTCATCGGGGTCGGACTCACCCTCGAGGAGGTAGGTGTTGGTCATGCGCACCATCGGCAGGTGGGCGTAGGACTGCCTGCGGCCGTTGCCGGAGGACTTGCGCCCTTCCTTGCGCGCACGCAACTCGTCCCACATGTAGTCGACCAACACCCCGTCACGGATCAGCACGTTGTGCTGGCGCGGACGACCCTCGTCGTCGATCGCGCCGGCACCCCATTCGCCGCCCATGGTGCCGTCGTCGACGAGGGTGACCAGCGGCGAGGCCACCTGTTCGCCGACGCGGCCTGCGAAGACCGAAGCCCCCTTGGCCACCAGGTCGGCCTCGAGTCCGTGCCCGCATGCCTCGTGGAACATGACCCCGCCGCCGCCGGGGCCGATCACCACGGTCATCTCACCCGAGGGCGCAGGGCGCGCAGCAAGCTTGGTGAGTGCCCGCTGGGCCGCACGGTTCGCGATCTCGGCCACGTCGTTGGCGTCGAACAGCTCGAAGCCGATCGTGTGGCCGGTCGATTCGCGGCCGGTCTGCATCCCTGTGTCGCCAGCCGCAACGGTGGAGACCGAGAACATCGTGCGCACCTGGTCGTCGTCGGCGAGGGACCCGTCGCTGTTCGCCACCAGGATGCGGCGGCGAGAGTCGGCGTAGCGGGCCGATACCTGCGTGATGGCCGAGCCGGCGCCACGAGCCGACTCCTCGGCACGCGCCAGCAGTCCCACCTTCGTGGCCTTGTCGACGTCCTCGGGGTAGACCGACACCGCACTCGGGTTGGTCGCATCCACGCGACCCAGGTTGACGACGCGAGGTTCGCCGCCGGCGCTCCGCGCCGCGGCCGCCGCCGTCTGTGCGGCCGAGACGAGCGACGCCTCGGACAGGTCGGCGGTGTGCGCGAAGCCAGTCGTCTCCCCGACGACGACGCGGATGCCCGCTCCCCGATCGCGGCCAGAGGTCAGCTCCTCGACCCGGCCGTCGTCGAGCAGGGCCGACGTGGACCGGCGGTCCTCGGCGAACACCTCGGCAAAGTCGGCCCCGTCGGCCAGTCCGGCGGACAGGACCGCCTCCACTACCTGCTGATCGATCAACGCGCCTCCCGGGGCTGGCAGCCGACCGGGCACCGCGGGCCGGTTGTGTGTGCGGTGGGTCGGTCTGCTTATCGTACTGAGGATGGCTGTACGCACCGGACTCAGCGCAACCGTGGAACTCGTGGTCGGCGAGGCCGACACGGCGATCGCGTTCGGCTCCGGCGACGTGGCGGTGCTAGCCACCCCTCGCATCATCGCACTGGTCGAAGAGGCAACGGTCGCGGCCCTCCAAGGGGAGTTGGACGATGACCAGACCAGCGTTGGTGTGCGTGTGCAGATCGAGCACATCTCCCCCACCGCCGTGGGATGCCCGGTACGTGCCGAGTGCTCCCTCGAGAAGGTCCAGGGCCGCCGGCTCGTGTTCACGGTGAGCGCCCGCGACGATCGTGGACTGGTGGCCGCGGGCAAGGTGACCCGGGTTGTGGTGGACCGTGAGGGATTCCTTGAGAAGCTCCGCTGAGGGCGCCCGGCCGACTGGCTCCGCACAACCGCTCTCGGTGGCCAGTCGAACCCCGTTCGGGTTTGGCGTTGACATCCCCCGGCGTGTTCGATAGGCAGATGCAGGTGCCGGATGGCACACCGTGGGTTTGATGCGCCCACACTCGATAGAGGGGGATTACAGATGTCCAAGCGTGCTCGTCTGATGATGATCGGTCTCGTCGCCGCCGTGCCGTTCGCGGCCGGTGCCTGCAAGGTCGACCTCGGCAACGGTTGTCAGCTCCTGATCGCGGAGCCCGGCGCCAACATCGGCGTCGTCTGCAACTGATCCAGCAGATCTGAACCAATCGCAGCGGGAGCCACCCCTTGCCGGGTGGCTTTCGCGCGTCCGGGGGGCCCGGGTATCACGATGGCGTCCGGTGGACCGCACCGGACCGCCTTGTAGGGTCGCCCGGTGATGGAAGACGACGCCGAGGCGGGTCGGCCCCCCGACGAGCCGACCGACGAGCGCGCCGAAGCCCTCGCCGAGATCGATGAGGCGACCCTTCCCCACGAGTTGCCGCGCAACAACGCTCTGAAGCTGCTGGTGCGGATCGGGTTCAGCATCGGGTTCCTCGCCCTGCTGATCTGGCAGTTGCCGGACGTCACGGTCGAGGACCTGTTGCCCGAACCCACCGCCGCCACCTTCGGTTGGATAGCAGTGGCGATCGTGGTCAACCTGGGCGCCTACGTGCTGCAGAACCTCCGCTGGGCCGAGGTCTCCGACACGCTCGGGATCCACCTGCCCTTCCGTCGGCTCCTGTCACACCTGCTCGCAGGCCAGTTCGTGTCCAACGCCCTTCCCACCTCGTTCGGCGGGGACGTCGTGCGGGTCTTGCGCCAGGGCAACGACGCCGGCGACTACGCGGACTCCTTCGCAGCCACCAGCCTCGAACGCCTCACCGGCTGGCTGGTGCTGCCGATGCTGTCGTTCGCAGGACTCGCGTTCAGCCCCGAGTACCGGTCGCTCGGATCGGTGACGATGGTGATCCTCCTCGTCAACGTTGTGACCATGGCCGCACTCGCGACGATCCTGCTCGCGGCAAGCAACCGGCGCTTCGCCCGCCTCGCCGAACGCCAGGGATGGCGTCGCTACCTCGGCGCCGTGCACCTCGGCATAATCGCCTTCCGGCACCGTCCCGCCCAGGCAGCGAAGGTCCTCGGTGCCGGACTCGGCTTCCAGTTCCTGCAATGCCTGGCGGTCTGGGCCTGTGCGGTCGCCCTGGGGATCGGCGAGATCGGGCTCCTTGCGGCGCTAACGTTCTTCCCCCCGACCGCGGTCGTGCAGAACTTCCCGCTCGCCTTGGGGGGCCTCGGCGTGCGTGAAGCGGCTTTCGTCTACTTCTTCGGCGCGATCGGGGTATCCAACTCGTCCGCCATCGGACTCGGGCTGCTGGTCTACTTCGTGTTCGTGCTCTCCAGCCTCGCCGGTGCTCCGAGCTTTGTATCCGGCGGGTTCACGGGCTCCGCCGTGCGGGACTGAGCGAAAGGCCCGGAAACCCGCCGACGGGATCCGCCTGGGACCGGCTGCTCCGGTAGCTTGGGGGTGTCCCCCGCCCCGCCCCAAGAGGACCCGAATTGATTCTGGAGACGATCAACGCGCCTGAGGACCTGCGTGGTCTCGACGAGGAGCAGCTCGACCAGCTCGTCGCCGAGATCCGCTCCTTCATCGTCGACAAGGTCACCAGCCACGGTGGCCACCTCGGCTCCAACCTCGGCGCGATCGAGATCACCATCGCCCTGCACCGCGTGTTCGACTCCCCGTCGGACTCCATCCTGTGGGACACCGGCCACCAGGCCTACGTCCACAAGCTGCTCACCGGACGGCGCGATCAGTTCACGCAGTTGCGCCAGGAGGGTGGGCTGTCGGGCTATCCGTCACGCGCCGAGTCGGAGCACGACTGGGTGGAGAACAGCCACGCGTCCACGATCGTGTCGTACGCGCACGGCCTCGCCACGGCCAACGCCCTGCAAGGCCAGGCGGGTCGCCACGTCGTCGCCGTGCTGGGCGACGGAGCCCTCACCGGGGGCATGGCCTATGAGGGTCTCAACAACCTCGGCCACAGTGGCCAGAAGGCGATCATCATCCTCAACGACAACGGCCGGTCATACGCACCGACCGCGTCGAGACTGGGCGAGTCGCTCTCCAGGTTCCGCGCCTCACCGACGTACCAACGCAACCGCGAACGCCTCGAGCGCCTGCTCAACGAGGTCCCGCTGTTCGGCCACTACCTCGAGCGCGGCGTCGATGGTGCCAAGGCGGCCATCCGCGAGGTGTTCGAACCGCCGGCGTTCTTCGAGCAGCTCGGCGTCGGGTACCTCGGCCCGTATGACGGACACGACATCGCATCGCTCGAGGCCGCGTTTGCCGCCGCCTCGGAGATGGACGGCCCGGTCGTGGTTCACTGCCTCACGCAGAAGGGCCGGGGATACGGGCCGGCCGAGGATGACCTCGTGAAGAACATGCACGACACCTCGGAGCTGAAGGAGGGTTCGTACACCGATGCCTTCAGCCGGGCGATCGTCGCAGAGGGCCGCAAGCGGTCCGAACTGGTGGCGATCACCGCCGCCATGCCCGACTCCACCGGACTGCTTCCCTTCGCCGACGAGTTCCCGGACCGGTGCTTCGATGTGGGTATCGCCGAGCAGCACGCGGTCACCTCGGCGACCGGCATGGCAATGGGCGGACTGAGGCCCGTCATCGCCGTCTACTCGACGTTTCTCAGCCGCGCGTTCGACCAGGTGAACCTCGACGCAGGGTTGCATGCGCAGCCGGTCGTGTTCGTGCTCGACCGCGCCGGGATCACCGGCGACGACGGCGCATCGCACCACGGGGTCCTCGACATGGTGCTGTTGTCGAAGGTGCCCGACATGACGCTGTTCGCGCCCTCGAACCACGCTGAGGTCGCCCGGATGCTGTCGGACGCCCTGGAGCTGTGCACCGAAGGCCCATCGGCCATCCGCTTCCCCAAGACCATGCCGCCGAGCGACGACAACGAGACTGGCTCGGGGCTGTCCGCACGCAAGGTGCGCAGCGGCAGCGACGTCTGCATCATCGGTGTTGGCAAGATGCTCGGCGCCGCTCGCGCGGCGGCCGACAAGCTCTCGGAATCAGGCATCGACGTCACCGTCTGGGATCCCCGGGTGGTGAAGCCGCTCGACTCGGAAATGCTGCAGGACGCAGCCGGGCACCGCCTGGTCGTGACAGTCGAAGACGGCCTCCGCGATGGTGGTATCGGTGCTTCGATCGCCGACACGCTTTCGAAGCTGGCACCGGTGGCCGGCCCGGCAGTGCACGTTCTCGGAGTTCCGTCGGTGTACCTGGCCCACGGAAAGCCCGATGCGATCCTTCACCGCCTGGGCCTCGACGCCGACGGCGTCGCGGATGAGGTCATGGCCTGGGTGAACTCGGCCTCCGGCCAGCCCGGCTGACCAACCCGGCTCAGCTGTAGAAGGGGTTCTCTCCGGCTTCGTGGTCCGTGGTGTCGACCACCTCGGCCACCTCCGGGATCGCCTCCATGATCGCTGTGCGGATGCCGTCGCGAAGCGTCGCGGCCGATGCCGCACAACCCTGACAGCCGCCGCCCATCGTGACGTAGACGTTGTTGTCGTCGTCGACGCCGACGAACTGTGCGAAACCGCCGTGGGAGGCGAGCATCGGGTTGACGCTCTCCTCGAGGAGCTGGGTGACCTGGTCGGGCAGATCGCCCTCGAGCTCGATATCGATTCCCTCGAAGGGATCGGGCGTGTTGGGGTTGCGGATGACGAGCCCACCCTGCGCAGCATTGCGGGGCAGGTCCAGCTCTGCGCCTGCCAGGCGCTCGACGGACCCCTGCTCAACGGCCACCGACAGCTCGCCGACGCTCCACTTGACGTGGTCGTTGTCGACCTCATCCGCGGTGGCGAAGGACAGGTCGTAGGTGTACTCGCGACCCTTGGAACCCGTGATCTCGACGCGCAACCAGAGGTTGTCCGCGTCGTCTTCCTGGTTGCGGATCCCGAGCACGGTCTCGAGCGCTGCATCGCTGATCCCGAGAGGCTGGGTGTCGATTTCCTGGGCAGTCATCTCTGTTCGTTCCTGCGTTGGGGAGGCACGTGGGCGCCCGTTATCGGTGACGCCGGAATTTCCAACATGGTAATAGGGGAAATCATTCCGGTCACCCACGGCCGGGGCGGGCCATGTGCGGGGTCATATGTCGAGCCCTCGTGACTCCACCTCGTCTGCCAGCTCCAGCCAGGCCTCCTCGGCGGCCTCGAGGGACGCCTCCGCCCGGGCCAGCTCCGTGCCCAGCCGGCTGAGCACCTCGTGGTCCGACTCGCCGCCGGCGAGCGTTGCGCGGAGCTGCTCACAGCGCTCACGTTGGGCGCCGAGTTCACGTTCGGCAGCCCGGAGTCGGTGGCGCAGTGTCGAAGGGCTCGGCCCCGACGGTGACTCGCCGCGCCGCGCCCGCTCAGGTCTCACGCCGGTGGAGCGCTCCGGGGTCCCGGTCCCGGCACCGCTCACTGCCACCTTGCCGGCCTTCGTTGTGCCTCGGGCGGCACGCCGCTGCTCCTCGTAGGCGGCATAGCCGCCGGGTCGCCTGGCGGCCCGGCCGTCACCGAGCACGATCACGTCCGTGACCACACGCTCGAGGAATGCTCGGTCGTGACTCACGGTGACCAGGGCGCCCGGCCACGCATCGAGGAAGTCCTCCAGCT
This sequence comes from Actinomycetes bacterium, assembly GCA_024222295.1. Classification (NCBI taxonomy): domain Bacteria; kingdom Bacillati; phylum Actinomycetota; class Actinomycetes; species Actinomycetes bacterium. Next base: position 113,674 of record JAAEPF010000024.1, on the reverse strand, counting down.
GTCGGAGGGTCTCGGTGTCCAGGTCGTTGGTCGGCTCATCGAGGAAGAGCACGTTGGGCTTCTCCGCGAGTGTGAGAAGCAGCTGCAGGCGTCGTCGCTCGCCCCCCGACAGTGTGCCGATCGGTGCCCATTGCGCATCCGAGTCGAACCAGAACGCCTCCATCAGCGCCGCATGGGTCCAATCCGCGTCGCCGTGTGGACCGGCCACCGCGTCACGCACCCGCATCGACTCGTCGAGGTCGCGGCCCTGTTGGTCGAATACCGCTGCATGAACGGTCTGGCCGAGTTCGACCGTGCCCGACGAGGGCTGGAGGCGCCCGGCCATGATCTCCAGCAGAGTCGACTTGCCGGTGCCGTTGGGTCCCACCACACCGAGTCGCTCGCGGTTGTCGAGCATCAACTCCATGTCGGCGAAGAGCACATGGTCGCCATATCGATGGCCGACGCCATGCAGGTCGACGACCTTGTCACCGAGGCGCGGGGTGGCCGCATGCAGGGGCAGATCACCGGCGCGCGCCGCTGCCTGGGGGCCGCCCTCCAGAAGCCTGTTGGCCGCCTCGATCCGTGCCTTCGGCTTCGACGTGCGAGCGGGAGCGCCTCGGCGCAGCCACTCCAGCTCGGACCGAGCCAGGTTGCGGCGCTTCGCCTCGGAAGCTTCGGCCTGCTCCGCGCGGCGGCTTCGAGCCTCCAACCAGGATGCATACCCACCCTCGTGCACGTAGGACCCGCCCCGGTCCAGCTCCAGGATTCGGGTCGTCACGCGATCGAGGAAATGGCGGTCGTGGGTCACCAGCAGCAGCGCCCCGCTGAATCCCGCCAGGCGGTCCTCGAGCCACGAGATCGCATCGATGTCGAGATGGTTCGTCGGCTCGTCGAGGATCAACAGATCGGCTTCGGCCACCAGGGCGCGGGCGAGCGACACCCGTTTGGCCTGGCCACCGGACAGGTGCTCGAGCGGTGAGTCGAAGCTGGCTCCGAGCCCCAGCCGGTCCGCCACCGCCTCGACCTCCCAGTCTGCGGCCAGATCGCCGGCGTGCAACGCCTCGCGCATCGTGGCCCCCCGCAACTCCGGCGCCTGTTCGAGCATCGCGATGCGTACCTCGCGCGCAGTGCGCACGTGTCCGTGGTCAGCCTCGATGGTGCCGGCGAGTGCGCCGAGAAGGGTTGACTTCCCTGCACCGTTGATGCCCACGACCCCGATGCGGTCACCGGTGCGGATGGTCAGGTCGAGGTCCTCGAACAGCGTTCGGCCCGGCCGTGCCGCGCCGAGGCCTTCGGCATCGATCAGGATCACGGCCTGCAGCTCCGCGTCACGCCCGGGTGCCCCTGATGCCGGGGCCGCCCGTCAGTCGGGGCCTGCGAGACCCGCCTGGGCCAGGTGCCCATCCAGCCATTGGTGCAGCATTCGTCGCGCAAGTGGCTCGTCGAAGGTGAGGTGGCCCATCAGGCCCTTGGTCTGCGGTGAGGAGTTGTTGGGCCACACCTCGATGTAACCACGGCCTCCCGCGTCTGACCCCACTGCGGCCGGGTCCGACCCGGCGACCACGCCGCCACCTACCGCCGAGAGGCCCAGCATCTCGACCAGGCGCTGCGACGCGAAGTCGGGAACGATGCTGTCGCCGATGCCGACCTGTGCGAACACGGGCCTGCCCGATGCGACGATCCGGTCGAGCACGAGAGTGGACTCACCCAGGTCGAGCAGCATCGATGCCGCACCCAGCATCGCCGCCGCGTCACCGGCGCTGGCACCGGGCGGAATCACCGACGCGAACAAGGGCCACAGCGAAGAGTGGGTGAGGATGTCGAGGATGCCGACCCCGGGCACCTGAAGGAAGGCACCGGCGATCTGGGGATTGAGGGCGAACTCGGCCACGCCCAACACGCCGCCCATCGAGGTTCCCTCGTAGAGGATCAGCGAGGTGTCGATGTCGGGCCGGCCGTCGCCGGGCGGCCCGAACGGCCGCCATGGAGCCAGGTCCAGCGAGGCGAGCACCACGTTGATGGCGCCCATCAGCGACACGTGGTCCACGATCCCCTGTGGAGGCACACCCACCATGCGGCCAAGGGTGCGGGGCTTGGTGAGGTCGAGCAGGTGACCGCCCTGACCGGACTGGCGACCACCGTGGTTGGGCACGTCGATGCCAACGGTGGCAAAGCCCTTGGCCGCGTTGTCGGACGCGACGATCAGCATCGACTCCTTGTTGATCACCAGGCCGTGCCCGTAGACGACGACAGGAGCCCCGCGCGGTGTGGCCGGCTTCTCCGGCAACGCCAGCACGAATGGAACCCAGCTGTGTGTCGGCGCCCGATCGGGGTCCACCACACCGTCACCATCGCGGAAGTCCGTGATGCGGACCTCACCCGTGACGATCGCGGAACCATGGGAGAACCACAAGGGGGGACGCGACTCGAGGTTGCGCACGGGGTGTTCGTCGGCGCCTGCGATGAGCGCCATCTTCTCGAGACCGCCGACTGCGTTGGCCCTGGAGCGGATCGTGAACTCCGTGGCAGCGAGCATCTCGGCCGGGCTCGTGCCGTCGATAGCCGCGATGCGGGCGGTGACCCCAGCGAGGTGGCCGCGGCCCTCGAGCAGCGCAACCGGCGGCGTGGGTGCCTGCGGGAGCAGCCCAGGCAGCCGGCGGAGGCGCGCGACATAGTTGTGGCCGTGCTCCCAGCGCAGCGACGGCCAGGCGATCACCACGGTGGCGGGCGCCCCGCGTAGTGCTGCATCTGCCCACACGTGGGCGCGAATCGGCTGGCGCTCGCCCGTGGCGGCGTCGTACACGGCAAACACATCGCCGCCATCGGGCGGGACCGACTCGGGGCGCACCGGTGCGTCGAGCTCGAACACGACCGGCGACATCGGCGAGAAGCCATCCGCGCCGCCGAACGCATCCTGCAGTTGGCCACCCGGGCCGAGCTGGTCGAGCACTCGCCGGGGCACGATTCCGTCGGGTACCTGGAGGCGGACCCCCGTGGCCGTCTGCGGATCGGCCACCGCGAACTCATCGGAGGGATACGGCAGAGCGCATGACACGACACTGGCCAACGTGCACGGGGGGCGCTGCTCGGAGACCTGGTCGATGCCACCGTCGGCCGACGCGGACGCCTTCGGAGCATCGCCGGCTGGCTGCGCGGCCTTCTGGGGAACCTGGGTGCAGGCGGTGGCCAGAAGCGCGACCACCAGAGCGGACACTGCCAGTCCCGGTGCGTGACCAGCCTCGCGACCCGGCCGCGCTGCGTCCCCTCCAAGCTGCATTCCGGTGCCCTCCCGCGACCGCTGACCCGACACGCGATCTTCGCGCGAACCTGGTTCAGAAATCGACACCGGCGGGATGGAGCCCCGGCGGGATCATCACTCAGCCCTGGGAGCCGGGAGGTGGTGGCGGGGGCGGAGCGGCGTCCCGGGGTGGTGGCGGCGCGGGCGCCTCGGCGGGTGCGGGCGGAGCGGCCGGGGCATCGACCGGCGGAGGCGGTGCAGCAGCCGCACCCGGAGGTGGCGGTGGCGGCGCTGCGGCCGGGGCCGGGGGCGCAGTCGCGGGAGCCGGCGGTGCTCCGGCGGTACCTGGAGCCGGTGGTGGAGCCGAGGTCAGCTGGAGGTTGAGAGCTGTCTGCTGCTCGATGGCCTGTATGCCGTCGACACAGCGCTGGCGCTGCGTGTCCGCATCCTCAGGTACCCGGCCGGTGGACTCCAGGTAGGCGATGACGCCCAGGTCCCTGATGAGGGGTTCCGCCTGCTTCGGCGACGCGCCGCCGGCCATGCTGCTCTCGGCCGATCCGAGCGCCGCATCCGCCTTGGAAGCGAGGTCGTTGGCCGCGGCCTTTGCCTTGTCGAGAAAGCCCATCTCACGTCCTTTCGGGTCGGGGTCGGTGCAGGCCGCCCGGCAGCGACGCTAGCCGCGCGCACATCGGTGAGTTTCCGCGGACTAGCCCGTCTCGCTCGTGGATCCGGTTGTGGACGCGCCGGCCGCCTGCTCCTGCACTCGCGCCCGCTCGAGTTCCTGCATCCGGTCCCAACGCTGCTCCCAGATCCTCACCACCTCGGCACCGAACCATTCATGCGCCACCCGGGTGAACTCGTCCTCGGTGAAGTGCATGCCGTCCGCGCGCAGAGCCCGATCCTCGGAACGAGCACCCAACCAGTCCCCGAACTCCAATACGGTCGCAGAGTCAGGCCGAAGGGCCGCCACTTCCCGCTGGATCTCGTGCAGCCGGGCCATCCGCGCAGGATCAGCCTGGCGCTGCACCGCAGAGGACCTGCCGTCGTCGTACCAGGACCCGTACTGCGGCCAGTTGACCAGCACGACCTGTGTGCCCGTGGCGGACAGGATGTCGACCGCCTGCAGCAACTCGCCGCGCACGAAGTCGTCGACCAAGGGATCCCCGAGCGCCGAGTAGTCGACTTCTCCCGGCACGACGGCGTCGGGAACGGCCCAGGCCGGACTCGACAACAGACTGATGTGCGGCCTTGTGGCCGCGGTGATCTCCGTCCACCGTTGTGGCCAGGCGAGGCATTCAACGTCAGGCACCACGGTGGTCTCGGCGCGCAACTTCACGAACCGGGGAACTCCGCACCCGAACCGCAGGTCCCCGACCAGCGGGCCGAGAAGGCCCGTTTCATCCCTCCAGCGGCTGAGGCCGATGCTCATCGACAGCGACGTGGAGTCGCCGAACAATCCGACCACCGGCACGGGTGCCGGGGGTGGGGGCGCTGGGTCCTCGGGGTCGCTGGGCGGGGCCTCGGTCGTGGTCGTTGCACGATCGCTGGACGCCTCGTCGGCGCCGGCGGCCAACAGCTCCTCCCACGTCTCCAGTTCGGATTCGAAGTCGGGGCTGGTGCCGTCGGGGTCGTCGGGCACGACGGTGAAGGCCAGGAGTACTACCGCGAGGGCGGCGACGCCCATGGCCGCATAGGCCTTCCGCCGGGACGGGAACAGCGCCTTCACCCGCACCGGGCGCTCGAGCAGCCGCAGCGACAGGTCGGCAATGAGCAGCGACGAAGCCACGACACCCGCCGTGACGAGCCAACGGTTCGCGTCACCCCACGTCTGGCGCGCCACGAGGAACAGCGGCCAGTGCACCAGGTAGATGGCATAGGAACGCGCACCGAGCCAGCGAAGGGGCGCCGCCGAGGTCATCCGGTTCACGGGGCCGCCGGGTAGGGCTGCAGCGAGGATGACAACGCATGTGAGCCCGGCGTAGAGGGTGAAGCCGCCCCGGTACAACCACTCCGAGGCCTGATCGACGCTCCACCACCACCACAGCTGCACCCCCAGCGCCACCGCGCCGGCTCCGACTACCAGGAGGCGCAGGGGACGCACCTCGGCGAGTACCTGCCTGGTGCGCTGCTTGGTGAGCACCACCGCAAGCACCCCGCCCAGCAGCAGCTCCGAGGCCCGCGTGCCGGTGCCGAGGTAGATGTGGTCGTTGCTGAGCCCACCGAACAGCGTCCATGCGAGCGACCCACCGGCAAGTGCGAGCAACACGCCCGCCACCAGCCCGCGACGTGCACCGAAGGCCTTGATGACCGCCCACAGCAGCAGCGGGAACACGATGTAGAACTGCTCCTCGATCGCCAGGCTCCAGAAGTGCAACAGCGGTGACGGAGCCACGAAGAGGTCGCCGTAGCTGGAGCCCTGTGCGATGAACTGCCAGTTGGCGACGCTGAACAGCGAAGCGATCGAATCCCAGCGCAACGTGGACAGCTGGTCGGGTGTCGCCACGAAGGGTGCGAACAGCGCCAGCACCGCGATGATGGTGAGCACAGCCGCCGGGAACAGCCGGCGGAAGCGCCTGCCCCAGAAGCCCCGCAGGACGATCCCCTCCTCCGGGCTGCCCTGTGCGAACAACAGGCTGGCGATGAGGAAGCCTGACAGGGTGAAGAACGTCGACACACCCAGGTAACCACCCACCATTCCGCCGAAGCCCGCGTGGAACGCAACCACGCCGGCCACGGCGAGCCCGCGCAGGCCGTCAAGGCCGCGCAGGTGCGCGAGGCGTGGCCGTCCCTCCTGGTAGAGGTCGACGAAGCTGGAGCGGTCGTCGTGGGGCAGGACTGATCCTTTGCAGAGGTGTTTGACCGACCAGGATCAGTCGGCCGTGCTTGGGGGACGTTTAGCGATGCTGACGCCGGCGACTACGGCGGCAGCGCCTTGACACGCTAGTTTCCCGGCCGTGAGCACTGAAGACACATCACCAGTTGTCGGGTGCGAGGACCGCGACGGAATCGCTGTTGTCACGATGGATGACGGCAAGGCCAACGCGATCTCGCATCGCACCATCGAGGACCTCGACGCGGCCCTCGACGAGGCCGAAGGCGCACGAGCCCTCGTGCTCGCTGGCCGGCCGGGCAAGTTCTGCGCCGGCTTCGACCTGTCGGTGGTCAAGCAAGGCCCCGGAGCAGCTATCGAGATGATGAACCGCGGTGCCGAGATCGCGCTGCGGCTGCACGAGTGGCCCACTCCCCGCGTGATCGCCTCCACAGGCCATGCGCTTGCCATGGGCGCGGTGCTGCTCTCCTGTGCCGATGTCCGCATCGGGGCGGAGGGGGACTTCAAGTACGGCCTCAACGAGGTGGCCATAGGCCTGGCACTGCCGGAATTCGCGATCGAGCTCACGCGGTCCCGGCTGACGCCGACCGAGTTCCACCAGGCGACGGTGCTGTCGAAGATCTACTCACCCGACCAGGCACTTGCAGCGGGCTACCTCGACGAGCTGGTGGAGCCCGAACGAGTGGTCGACCACGCGCTCGATCGCGCCGCAGAACTCGCCGAGTACCTCGATGCCCGGGCCTTCGCAGCCACTCGGAGCAATACCGACGCGGAACTCACCGAGAAGCTGCGCAAGTCCGTTGCCTCAGCTCAGAGCTGACGCAACTGCCGAGCCATGGATCAGTAGTCGAACTCGCTGCGGGGCTCTGCGACGCACGGCTCGTCCCGGCACACGTTGATGATCTCGCCCTCGAGGGAGAAGAATGCATCCTTCTGGGCGATCACTTCGGGCTGGCGGCGCGGATCCTCGTGGGGATCGATGCACGCTGGTTCGGTATCGGCGGCAGACCCGGCGCACTCGGCTTCGTACAGCGACCCCATGACCGGCGTGATGTTGCCGTTGGGCGGGGGCAGCGTGCCCGAGTACCAGTAGAACAGTGCTGAGCCGGTGTACGGGAACTTGCGGATCGGCGCGAGGTCCCAGAAGCGCTCGGAGGCCTCGACTTCGTCGGCACCATCGGGCAACGGGCCACCGGCAGGCGTGTAGAGCGGGATGTTGAGGGTGCGGGCGATGTTGTCGGCGGTGATGGTGGCCACCTGGTGGTCACCGAAGGCCACGTCCATGATCACCTGGTGTGATGGCGTGAGGCTGTAGGGCCGGTCGGTGAGGTGCTGGACATAACCCGAGGTCTCACCGCGGTCAAGCATCATCTGGAGCAGTCCGAACGCGACCTGCTGGTCGAGCGGATCCGGGTACGCCGCCTGCATGACCACCCAGTACGGGTCGAAGTCCACGCTGCGCTGCAGCAGCGTCGAATAGCTCATTCCGCCGACACCAAGCACGGCCTTGGTCCAGTCCTGGGCCACGGCGGTCACAGCACCGCCGATGATGGCGCCCTGGCTGTTGCCGTCCCAGTAGGCCTCCGCCGTGTTGAGCGCGATTGCTCCACCGTCGGTGGTGAACTCCTCGGAGGTGGCGAACCCGTTGGCGTTGAGCATCAGCCGACCGAGGAACAGGTAGTTGAGGATGGCCTGCTGCAATCGGTCGGACATGGCCGGTGCAGCGCTGAGGTTGCTCGCGACCTGCGTGGCGTACCCGAGGTCGTCCTCGGCCAGGCCGATTGCATCAGTACTGCAGTAGATGGCGTTGAGGGCCGCTGCGGTCACCTGCACGTGCGACGACGAAGCCTCGTCGGCGCCACCGAGGAGGCCGTGGCCGTACACCACCGGCCTGGCTTCACCCATCTGCATCGCCTGCTCGGGAACGGTGCACACGAAGTCGGCGGTCAGGGTGCCTGTTGAGACCGGCTGGCCGGCGTCGTTGAATGTCATGCGGGCGCCGGGTTCGGCGCTCTCGAGGTAGAGCGGCACCTCGAAGGTGCCAGCGACAACCTTCGCGATGCCGTCTTCGAGCCCGCTGGTGCTCACGTCTGTGACCTCGAACGGCGGAGCCCCGCCGTTGAGCTGACCCATGGCGTCGTCGCGCATCGACAGCACGTTGCCGGCGAGGCTGTCAGCCGAAGCGACGGTGAACCACCACGAGAGGTAGAGGCTTCTGCGGTCGATGCCGGCTTCGGCCATCTCGGAGAACACGACGTCGTAGTCGGACTTGATGTCCTCGAGGGCGGCGACCCCGGAGTTGAGGTTGTCGCGAAGCACCTGGAACGTGATCGGAGAGGGGATCGGGAATCCATCGGCGGACCTCATCGAACGCAACGCCACGGCGAAGCGGTGGGTCTCGATGAGCGACGCGGCGGGGCGGATGATCAGCGAGGCCTGACTCGGGTCGCCTGCACGCAGGTCGACTTCTGCCCAGTGGGGCACCAACTGTCCGGTATCGAGGTCGACAACGACCGTGGCGGATTCCTCGGTGATGGACTTGGCGATGTCGGTCTGGGTGGGAAGGTCAGTGGCCTCGGCATCGAGCCCGGGCACGTAGACGACGATCGGCGTCGACGGGGAGAAGCCGTCGAGGGTGTCCCATGCGGCCGTGTCGAGTGTGGCGCCTGCGGAGTTGGCCAGCTGGCCCTCTGGCAGGTCCACGCGACGCAACGTCGGCGACGACGGGTCCTCCACGGTCATGAAGTCGCTCGGGAAGGGAAGCATGCAGCTGGAGGTGTCGATGGGATTGCAGCCCGGCTCCGATACCTCGAGTGCCGCGTTGAGCCGGTCGGTCTGTGGGCCGGTCAGCTCCTGGGGCTCGGGTGCATCTGCTGTGGCAGAACCCTCGTCCTGCTCTTCGACGGCGGGGTTGCCGGCACCGATCTCACCACTGAAGGCGACCGGCTTTGCCTCGGATTCGGCACAGGCCAGGGCGACCATGGCAACAGCGGTGAGCAGGGCGGGGAGTCGGAATCGGGCGATCACGTCGTTCCTCTATGTGGGCCGCTTCGCGGCACGAAGGTTCCTGATGCGGTGACGGAAGCGACCCTAGCCGTGGCCGGAGTGACCCGGGAAACCTGAGGCGCCGACGCAGAGGGGCGCCAGATCCCGGCTCGCACCCGCGGGGGCGCTGCTGACACCTTTGGACTCACGATACCTGCCGACCCGTGCCCATCGGGGCTGTGGCCGCGCTGACCGCCAGGTGCAGCGGCGCTCGGACCTAAGCGCAGTTGGGCCAGGGACGGCGCCCGCGCTGGCGGTACAGCAGCAGTGCCCGGTAGTCCTGCTCGGCCGGCGAGGCCGCGGCCGGATCGCCGGAGCCGCCCACGGAGTTCCAGGTGCGCTGGTCGAATTGGTAGGCGCCGCGGTACTTGCCACTGGCGCTCGCGATCGAATAGTTGCCGCGGCTCTCGCAGTGGCGGATCTTGGCCAGCATGGCGATCTCCGCCTGGGTGGGCTGGCCGGTGGCGGGCACACCCACAGCAGCAGGAGCCGGCGCGGGTGCGGATGCGGACTTGGACGCAGAGCGCCCGGAGGAACCACCGGTGCTGGACGCGGGCGCCGCTGTGGTCACGGTGGTGGCCTCCGCGGTGTCACGCTGGGCCTCGGCTTGCTCAGCAGCCGCTGCCCGCATGCGCTGTTCGTAGTCGAGTGCCCGCTCCAGTGCGGCCTCGGCGTCGCGCTCGTGCGCCGCTGCCTGCAGCGCGTCACTGTGGACCTCTTCGAGGGTCGCGGTGAGGTCGTCGAGCCGGGCTGCCGCCGCGATCTGGTCGGGTTCGTTGGAGTCCTTGAGGGCACTGAAGCGGTCGACCGCGTCGGCTGCGTCGACGGTCTGGCTGCCCACGACCTGGGCCCGCCAGGCAAGGGCGCTGCTTTCCTCGACGTCGAGGGTTGCGCCGAGCAGGGCGCCCTGGCCTCCATCGATGTACGCCGCCACCGCGTACTCGCGAACCGCGCGGCGGGCGGCTGCCAGGTCCTCGGTGATCTGCGCTGCGCCATCATCCAGACGTTGGATCTCGGCGCGGACCAACCCCACCTCTGCTTCCACCGAGGCCAGCCGCTGCTCCGCCTCCACGCGCCGTTGCGAGGCGGCCTCGAGCGCTGCTCGTGCCGAGGGCACGTTGGCCGGCGCGGCCGAACCGGTGCCGCCGAACAACTGCAGGGTCAATGCCACGGCAACGCCGACGGCAAGGGCGGGCAGGAGTCTGGGGCGGGTGGAATCGGGGGTCATGGGAAGGTCTTTGTCTGCCATGGCATCTCGCCGAGCGGGCGACGCCAGTGCGTAGCGCGCCTGTGTTGCGGGACGCACAAATGACATCGATGTGACGTTCGGGTGGCAAGTCTGTCACGCGTTCGTCATAGGGCCAACCCGGAACGCTCCAGATCGCAAAAATCTCGCAACATATCGACGCTGCGTGAGCGCCAAGGCACTGGGCGTCGAAATATTCGGACCGGCGGCCAAACTGCAGGCGCGCGGGCAGGTAACCGACCGACCCCGGCAGCGACGATCAGCGGCGGCGACGCCGGCGCAGTATCAGCAGCAACACCAGCAGTCCGAACAGCCCGGCCACCAGAGCCGCCGCTGCCGGCGGGGGGCCCGACCTCGGCTCGGCAAACTGCGGCGAGGGCGCCGCTGCTGCGCCGCCCGGCTGCTGCGGCTCGCCGCCTTGGGGCTCCGGCGTGGCCACAGGTGGCGGAGCGGGTGCATCCGCAGCAGCGGCCGCGTCCGTGGAAGCGTCGGGAGCTTCAGCCGGAGACTGGGCTTCGGCTGTCTGTTGCGTAGCTGCCAGGTCGATCAGCGCATCAACCGGCGCAGGCGAATCGTCGGGTCCGGCCGGACGCTTGGGACGCTTCGGGTCGTAAGCCATCAGTAGAGGCCGTTGTCGGGAGACGCTGCCGAAGCGGGTCCACCCACCGCCGCGAGGCCCGCGGAGAGGTCGATGGCAGCACCGGACGATCCGCTGCGGGAGGGGAACACCGAAGCGGCAAGGGCCTCGAACTCGGCCAGGGCCTCGGGTGCACCGGAGCGCGTCATCGCAGATATCGGAACCGACTGTGCGGCAGCCTCGGCCACCGCCGCGCGCAGCTTCACGAGCGGTTCGAGCACGAGACCCGGGTGGCTGCGGCCGAGCTCCTCGGCCCAGTAGCCCGCGTCGCGGGTGCGGCCGACCCGATTGACCACGATGCCCGCCAGTTCCGGGGACCCGCCGCGCCGCTGGGAGATCCTGCTCACGTTGCGCAGGATCTGTTCAACCCCGTCGGAGCTCCAAGCTGCGGGCTCGGTGACCACGACCACGCGACTGGCTGCAAACAACGCGTTGACGGTCAACAGTCCCAGCGAGGGCGGGCAGTCGATCAGGACTTCGTCGTAGCGCTCGTCGATGCCCTCGAGCGCGGATGCCAGACGGTCCTGGGCTCCGATCACGTCGCTGACGAGCTGGTGCTCGACCTGGGCGAGGCCGGGAGAACTCGGCACGACCCGGGGCACGGTGTCGAAGCCCTCGGGCGCCCAACCGGAGTCGACCACGGCACCGGTTGCGGAACCGGTCTGGTCGGCGAGCAGGACCTGGTCGATGGTCCGTGTCGCTTCCCACACTCCGAGGCCGGTGGTGGCATTCGCCTGCGGATCGAGGTCCACGACCAGCACGCGCCGGCCGGTGCAAGCAAGGGCGGCGGTGAGGCCCAGCGCCACCGTGGTCTTGCCCACCCCACCCTTCTGGTTGACCACTGCGGTGATACTCATGGCCCCGACGCTAGTTGGCGCGCTGAGGCGATGTCCCCCACTGCGCCAAAGTCGCGGTCCACCGGCAGCCAGCCGCTTCCGGGTACCGGCGAAGCCGTGGAGACTCAGCCGGGCGAGTCGACTGGCATCGTCGACAGGCAGACGGCCAACCGGCGACGCAGTTCGGGCGGCAGCGGGTCGTGCAGCCCCAGGGCTCGCGCAGCGGTGACACCGAGCACGAGCACCACCAGCAGGTCGGCCGCGCCGGGGTCGAGTTCCCCGCCATCCGAACTCGCGAGTTGGCCCCGGAAGTGGCCGAGGGCCTCGGCCAGCCGGTCGCCTGCGATGGGCTCGCGGTGCGCAAGCGCCACGCCGTCGAGCAGCATCTGGTCCGACTCCTCGAGGGGCTGGGCGATCTGGTCGAGTGCGGCTTCGAGCACATCGAACGGGTCGGGGTCGCCGGCCCGGGCGCCGCTGGTGTCGCCGTCGCTGACCGGGTCACCCAGCAGGTTCGACAGCATCTCACTCGAACTGCGCGCCACCGCTTCCGCGAGCAGCTCCGCGCGGCTGTCGAAGTAGCCGTAGAGCGCGCCCGAGGTGAACCCCGCGCGGCGCGCTATGTCCACCACGCGGGTGCCGGTGAAGCCCTTCTCGAGGAAGACCTCCGCCGCGGCATCGATGATCCGCTGGCGGGTTCCGCCCTCGGCCTCGTCGTCGCGGCCACCATCGCGCCCGTCGACGCGACCGGGTGTCGGCCCGGCAGCGCTCAGATCGATCACTTCGCTTGGATGGGCATGGTCTGAATCGCCCGGCATCGGCAGGCCACTCCAGTTATCTCGTCGCGCGACCCGGTCGCCCCAAACGACACTCCGGTTCCCCATTTCCGTGCGCCTCACCGATGGGACAGGTCGGCCCCCTCCTGCAGGGACAGCGGCGATGCTAGTCGGCGCTGACGTCGGTGTCAGTGGTTGCGCGAGATGCGAATCCATCCCGGTACAAATCGGGCTCCACATAGATGGGTCCAACCTCCGGTACCGCCGCGCGCACCGCCGCCTCGATCTCGTCGATCCCGCGCGCAAGCTCCTCGACACTCATGCCGGGCTCGAACTCCACCTTGATCGCCAGCAGGATGTCCTCGGGGCCCAGGTGCTGGGTGCGCTCATGGATCAGGCGACTGACGCCGGGGGTTCCTTCGACGATGTCCGCGACCTTCGTGCGCACGGAGGGCTCCGCCGCCTCGCCGATCAGCAAGCTCTTCATCTCGATGCAGAGGAACACTGCGATCACTCCGAGCACGCCGCCGATGAACACCGAGCCGATTCCGTCCCAGACCCCGTTGTCGGTGACGATCGAAATGATGATCGCTCCCAGCGCCGCCACCAGGCCGACCATCGCGCCGGCGTCCTCGAGCACCACGACAGGCAACTCGGGCGCCTTGGCGGTCCGCAGGAACGACCACCAACCCTTGCGCCCCTTGACCTTGATCGACTCGACGATCGCGGTGCGGAACGACAGGCCCTCGAGCACGATCGCCACGGCGAGGATCGTGATCGCGACGGCGGGCGAAGAGATCGGCTCCGGGTGCTGGATCTTGTGAATGCCCTCGTAGATCGCGAACAGTGAACCCAGGGTGAACAGCACGACCGACACCACGAACGCCCAGAAGTAGCGCTCGCGGCCGTAGCCGAAGGGATGGTCCTCCGACGCGTGACGACGGGCCTGGCGTGCCCCCAGCAACAACAGGGCCTGGTTGCCCGTGTCAGCCACTGAGTGGATCGCCTCCGACAGCATCGACGAGGCGCCGGTGATGGCGAAACCGACGAACTTGGCAATGGCAATGCCGAGGTTCGCGAGGAACGCCGCGACCACCGCCTTGGTTCCACCGCTCGCCGCCAACGCCGGCCTCCTCTGCTCGGATGGACCCGGCACCGGGGTCCGGTGTCCGGGGCGCCCTCGACACGTTATGGCCCGCGTCGACCGCCCGCGAGTGACCGCGCGACACTCGGTCCATGCCGGAGCTGCCCGAGGTGGAGACCATCAGGCGCCAACTCGTGGGCGACCTCCTGGGTCGCCGCGTGATCTCCGCGTGGGGATTCGACTCCCCCAAGTTCGCAGATGCGCCGCTCGCCACCGGCGGGCGCATCAAGGCACTTCGACGGCGGGGCAAGTACCTCCTCGCCGACCTCGAACGCGACGGCGAACGGTTGGAACTCGTGGTGCACCTAGGCATGACGGGCCGGCTCGCAGTGGATCCTGTGCGCTCCGACGAGGTCGACGACCCGCGCCGACTGGCGAAGCACCTGCGCGCCCGCTTCGAACTCGACGACGCCATGCACCTCGGCTTCTGGGACCAGCGTCGATTCGGCCGCATCGCCGTCGTGGCGGCCGGATGCCACGAGTCGATGCCCACGCTTGCCGCGCTCGGACCCGAGCCGTTCTCCGAGGAGTTCACACCAGGATCCCTGCGGTCGGCCCTGAGTGGGCGCAAGGCCATCAAGACGGCCCTGCTCGATCAGCGGGTAGTTGCGGGCGTTGGCAACATCTATGCCGACGAAGCCCTGTGGTTGGCCCGGATTTCCCCGACGGCGCGCCGGCTCGGGTCGGCACGGGCCGAGGACCTGCACGGCGCCGTGATCGAGGTGCTCACGGCCGGCCTCGACGACGGGGGGACGACGCTTCGCGACTACCGGGACGCCACCGGCGACCCCGGGAGCCACCAGGAACGGTTGCGGTGTTACGGACGCGCCGGACTCCCGTGTGACCGGTGTGGCGGACCATTGTCACGAAAAGTCATCGACGGGCGGGGCACCACCTGGTGCACCGGCTGCCAGACCTGAGTCCCCCCGACGCTCCCAGGGGCCGCCCAGAAGACGGCTGCGGCAAGGGATCACAGTCATTTTCAGGGTTCCCCGGTGCTCGTGGGCATCACCGATCCGACCTTGTCGTTGTGAAAGGCTTGCATTATGAACGCATACCGGTGTTAGATTGCGAACGCGTTACAGAGCTTGTCGCATTTCCAGTGCGACCCGACATGTGCCCTTCACCACGAAATCGCCCTTTCGAATGAATCGCCGCTTCACACCCCTTCTCCCAGTGCTCGCCGTGGCCCTGCTGGTCGTGCCGATGCCAGCAGCATCGGCCGCGCCGTCGGACGACAACTCGAGCCTGGCCGAGCTCCAGGCCAAGCGGGCCAACGTTCGGTCCCAGAAAGCGGCGCAGGCAGGGCAGGTCAATGCCCTCGAAGCAACAGATGCCGAGGTGACCAGCGCGCTCAACGCGCTGAGCGCCCAGGTGCAGGCCCAGCAGGACAAGGTCGAGGAAGCCGAGCGGGTACTGGACCAGGCCGAGGCGGACCGTGCCGCAGCGGAGCAGGCCCAGGCCGAGGCGCAGGCACAGCTGGACACCCTCGGCGACGACATCAAGCAGTCCGCCGTCGAGGCCTACGTCAACATCGGCAGCACCGACCCCGTGGCCACCGTGGCCACCGACGACATCAACGACGCGGTCAACAAGCGGATGCTGCTGGACTCGCGGGCCACCAGCAGCCAGGACCTCGTCGAGCAGTTCCGCTCCGTGCAGGAAGACCTCGAGCTGCAGCGGGCCGCCAAGGCCGAAGCGGAGCAGCGGGCCAACACCCACCGCGAAGAGGTCACCGCCCGAAAGGCCGAGCTCGACTCTGCCCACGCCGAGCAGAAGAAGTTCGCTGACGCGGTCGAGGCCCGCCTCGACGCGGCGCTCGCCGAGGCCGCCGCCCTGGCTGATCTCGACTCCGGGCTCAGCCAGCAGATCACCGCCAAGCAGGCCGAGATCGCCAAGGCGATCGAAGCGCAGCGCAAGGCCGAGGCCGCGCGAGCAGCACAGCGAGCGGCATCTCAGAAGTCATCGCTCAGCAGCAGCAGCTCGTCCGGCAGCGGTGGCGGCAGCTACACCCCGCCGACGATCACCGGTTCCGGCAGCATCGTCAACGTGGGCGGCATCAGGGTCCACCAGTCGATCGCCGGCAACGTCCAGTCACTGCTCAGCGCTGCTGCGGCAGCTGGCATCAACTTCGGCGGTGGCGGTTTCCGTGACCCCGCAGGCCAGATCGCAGTTCGCCGCAGCAACTGCGGCTCCAGCAACTACGCGGTCTACCAGATGCCCGCTTCGTCGTGCCGTCCGCCGACCGCCCGCCCGGGTTCATCGATGCACGAGCAGGGCCTCGCGATCGACTTCACCCAGGGCGGCCGCACACTTACCCGAAGCAGCTCCGGGTACCAGTGGCTCAAGGCCAACGCTGGTCGCTTCGGCTTGCGCAACCTGCCTTCGGAGCCGTGGCACTGGTCCACCAACGGACGCTGAAATCGCCGGCCGCCTGTTGGCTGGCTGCTACGGCAATCGGCGACG
Organism: Actinomycetes bacterium; assembly: GCA_024222295.1. Lineage (NCBI taxonomy): Bacteria > Bacillati > Actinomycetota > Actinomycetes > Actinomycetes bacterium. Next base: position 97,477 of record JAAEPF010000024.1, on the reverse strand, counting down.
CTGGTCGAGGGCGGGCCGGACAAACGAATCACCCGCGCCGAACATCTCCGCAGCCAGAGCCTCGTCCGCGTAGACCACCTGGTCACCGCCGAGCTCCTTGGCACGCAGCAGGCCGGCGTCGGCCACCCGCAGGATCTCGGGCACCGAGGACCCCACCGAGGAGTGGGTGACACCGAACGCGCACGTGAACGGGTGGATGCCCGAGACGGCAAGCGCAGAGGCCAGCGCGGTTCGCAGGCGCTCGATGGCCTCTATGGATCGCAACACAGACATGTTGGGGTAGACGAGCACGAACTCCTCGCCGCCCACGCGGGCCAACAGGTCATGGCCCCGCACGTTGTCCTGCATGACCCGGGCGAACAGCTGGAGTGCACGGTCGCCGGCTTCGTGACCGAAGGTGTCGTTGAGGGCCTTGAACTTGTCGAGGTCTCCGAGCACGGCGACGAACTCCACATCTGCCTCGAGCAGCTGTTCGAGTTGGGCTTCCACCACCCGACGGTTGGGCAGCCCGGTGAGCCCGTCGGTTGCGGCCTCCTCACGCGAACGCTCCAGGGCGCGCAACGAGCCGATACGGGTGCCGACCTGGCGGGCGATGGTGGAGAGGCGGTCGACGTACTCGACGTTGGGCGGGATCCGCTCGGGGCCCACGGCAGTCAGCACGCCCACAGCCAGTCCTCCGGTACCGACCGGCACGCACACTGCCGAACACGGGCCGCCTGCGCGCTCTCGCAGCCGCGGGCACGCGTTGATGGAACGTGAACTGTCGGCAATGACCACCTGGCCCCGCCGGATCGCCACGCAGTTGTCGCGCTCGTCGACCGGACAGCCGGGCCCGCCGCTGCTCGGGTGCTCGGCGGCCACCGACAGACGTTGAGCACCGCGCTTGGAGACCAACATCTCCGCAGGGGTCGCGTGGTCCGCCAGCGCGAGCGCCTGCGCGGTGACCGAGAAGGCCTCCGCCTCATCCTCTGCGAACTCGAGCGCCTCGATGATCATGCGGCTCGACTCGCCCCACTCGGCCTGGCGGGTGAGGCGATCGGTTCGGCGCATCACGGATTCCCCGGCGCGGTCCATGGCGTCGGCGAGCGGCGCCATCGCCGAGCCCGGCGGCTGCGCCAACGGCCATCCCGGCTCACCCGCGGCCAGCCGCGCTGCGGCCTGCCGCAACGCGTCGATTGGCTCGTCGACCTCCTCGCGCAACGTCTTGAAGATCCGCAGGCCGCCCACCACGCCCACGCCGGCACCGACCGCGACAGCCCCGAGCCCGAATGGTGCGAGCTCGGAGTTGGCGACCGTGAGCCCGACGCCGGCCAGCGCCCCGACGAGCGGTGCGAAGACTGCGGCGCCCATCGGCGCGGCAACCCGCCGACGGATGCCATCGACCTCATCCCAGCCGACACGCGCAGACCCGCTGACCTGATCCCTGCCATCGCGCAGGTCGAGCGCGGCGGAGCCCGTGAGCGCGGAACCGTCGAGTTCATGGCCGGCGGGTGCAACCGGTGGTGCCGGCTGTGCAGCTGGTCCAGGTGTGCCTGCACGGACACCGCCGGGCGAGCGCCACGCATCGGCGGAGATGATCTCGACCTCGCCGACCGCGGACAGGTCCCGGTCCGCATGGACTTCCAGCGGGACGCCGACCGCGGTGGGATGTGCAGCTGGGAACGGAACGAGGTCCGTCGCCACTGGCGCCGGATCGTGCCTTCTGCCACCTGCAACCGGACCGAGCCCGTTGCCGGGGGCATCATCGAAGTCACGCATCGCGGCCACCCTACCAACGGGCGGCGCCCCGGATCACAGCCGTCGCGGCGCCCCCTGGGCCCTCGGGCGGCTGAATCGGGGGTGGGCAATTCTGCCCGAATCCTCTCTGCAGTGGCCTCGGGAGGCTTCCATTGGTTAGTGTCCTTTGACCATCGCTGGGTGTGGACGGGCTCTTGCAGCCCCGGACGGAGTGGCCCTCCGGCCGTAACTAACAGGGGAACGGGATATGAACTCGAGTTCTGAGGGGACCGGCACCGGATCAGGTGCCCGTCGCGGAAAGCGGCTCTGGGGAGTGCTCGCTGTCACCGCGCTCATGTCAGCCGTACTGGTGGCCAACTCGCAGGTGACCAGCGCTGCGTCGTCGAAGACGATCAACGCGGCGTGCGCGGGTGTCACGCAGGCCGACAAGGACCTGCTGGGTGCCGTGGTGCCGGGTGGCGTGCTGTCGACACCGCTGGAGGCCATCATCGACGCTCCACCGTTCGTGGAGCCTCAGCAGTCCGGCGTGGGCGTGTCGGTGACGTGGAACATGAACCTGCCGGCCGACTTCGCGGACACCGCCATCGGCTTCGGGATCTCGCAGATGGACGTGGTCGACATCAACACCGACGTCACCATCGACGGGCCCGACGACTACGACTTCGTGATTCCCGGCCGCCCGCCGAACACCACCATCACCCTGCAGGCCGGCCAACCCATCACCTCGACGTTCGGTCCGTTCTCCACCACGCTCGATGACGTCCCCAATGGCGGGATCATCAAGCTGCGCAGCGAGGAGTTCCGCTTCACCGTGAAGCTCACCGTTGCTGGAGCAGCCCAGGAAGTGAAGGTGGTTTGCAGCACCGCGACAACGATCGGGACTATCCCCATCAAGGTGGCCGGATCCCCGGACATCGTGCAACCGATCGAGGTCAGCTCGAATGAGGGCCAGCCCTCGACGGTCGATGTGCTCAACGAGTTCGTCACCAACGGCACGACCAAGGACGGTGTCGAGCAGCAGGTCGACCCGAGCACACTCAAGATCCTCGAAGGTGACGCCCAGATCGTCGCCGGCAAGGTCGTCGCCACCGGCGCAGCCGCAGGCACCAGCACCGACGTGGTGTTCGAGGTCTGCGCCGGCACCGTTGAGATCGCACCTGCCGAGGAGGGCATCACCGAGGTCCAGGAACTCCGGTTCTTCTATGACCCCTCCACCGGCGGCACCAAGCGCCAGATGGGTGTGCGAATGGGCCTCGACGGTGAGTCGTCACCGATCATCTGGAGCATTGATGGTCCGCTGGTCCCGAATCCGACACCCGCGCAGATTGCCAACGAGACCCCACCGGAGGATGCTGCCCCCGGCTGGGTCAACTGGTGGCAGCTGGCGGTCAACAACCTCGCACTGTTCACTACTCACTCATATCCGACAGCAGCTGAGGTCCAGGCCGGACTCGAAGCGATACCCGGCATCGGGCAGGGAAATGTCACCGTCACCCGCGGCGACATCATCAACAGGCTCAATGCTCCCGAAGGTGTAACGCTGGAAGGTTCGAACCAGTACCGGCCCTACACCGTGACCTTCGCCGGTGAACTCGCCGGCAAGTCGGTGGCGCAGCTCATCCCCCTGCGGCTCTACTCGTTCTTCCCGGCCGAGGTCCGCGACAGCCTGTTGGCAGTGGCCGGATCGCTCGGCGGCGGCGAAGGCGAAGGTGACGGCGGTGGCGAGCCGGCCGAGCCCACAGCTCCTATCCCGGACGGCAAGACCGCCCAGGAGTACGTGAACGACCTCAACTTCAAGGCGGGCACCCAGCTGAACAACGGAGACTTCGTGGGCGCACTGGCCACGCTCGATCTCATGTTCACCGTCATCGGTGAGAACACCGGTGACCTCATCGATGTGAACGAGGCCACTGCGCTGCTCGGCCAACTGTTCCAGGCGAGTCCCGAGGTCATCACCACCACCAACGGCGCCGATCCCGTCGACGCCCAGTTCCAGGAGCTGTGCTCCCAGGGTGTGGTCACGCTCACGACCGCAGGTGCGGACGTCGCTGCAGCTACCAACGAGCAGGGCGGAGCCGCGGTCGAGGGCACCACCGAGAATCAGGGTGGGGCAAGCCTCGCCATCGCCGGCTGACCCGATCCAGAACTGAACTGAACCGGACGGGGACCGCTTCGGCGGTCCCCGTTTCGCGCCCTTCCGACACGCGGAATCCACGTTGATGGTGCAGACGAAGACGCCGGCCCAGCAAGCGCCGGCACACGGTTTCTGACGGTGTGTCAGATACTGGTAGTTTCGCCGCATGAGCGATGCGGCAGGCACTTCCGGCGCCGACCCCGGAGCCGAGGCGGACTTCAGGGCCGAGATCCGCGGCTGGATGGCGGAGCACCTCGCTGGCGAGTTCGCCCACCTGCGTTTCCGCGGTGGCCCCGGCGACGAGCACGCCTTCGTCGAGGACCGCATGGCGTGGGAGCGGGAACTCGCCTCGGGCGGCTGGACCGCGGTCGGGTGGCCCGCCGAGCACGGCGGCCGTGGACTGCCGCTGCACCTCGAGGTCGCCTACCACGAGGAGTATGCCCGCGCAGGCGGCCCGGGAAGGGCCGGACTGATCGGTGAAGGCCTGCTCGGGCCCACGCTCGTGCACTTTGCGTCGCCGGAGATCCAGCAGCGATTCCTCCCGGGGATCGTGTCGGGCACCGAGTTCTGGTGCCAGGGCTACTCCGAACCCAACGCCGGTTCCGACCTGGCCAACGTGAAGACCAGGGCTCGCCTCGAGGGTGACGAGTGGGTCATCGACGGCCAGAAGGTCTGGACCTCGCTCGCACAGTGGTCCGACTGGTGCTTCGTGGTCGCCCGCACCGAAGAAGGGTCGGAGCGACACCACGGCCTGTCGTACCTGCTGGTGCCGATGGACCAGCCGGGCATCGAAGTGCGCGGAATCCGACAGATCACGGGCACCGCGGAATTCAACGAGGTGTTCTTCGACGGCGCGCGCACGTCTGCCGACATGATCGTCGGAGCGCCCGGTGAGGGATGGAAGGTGGCCATGGGCACCCTCGCCTTCGAGCGAGGCGTGCTCACGCTCGGCCAGCAGATGGCCTTCCAGCGCGAGCTCGACCACATCGTGGAGGCTTGCCGGGCCAACGGCCGCTGGGCCGACCCGGTGATGCGCGACAGGCTGATGAAGCTCCTCATCCGGGTGAGGATCATGCGCTGGAATGCCACCCGGTCCCTGCGAACCGACGAGGACGCGCAGCTTCCCCGCGAAGCGATGATCAACAAGCTCTACTGGGCCGACCTGCACCGCGACATGGGCGAGGCGGCGGTCGACGTGCTGGGCCCCGCAGCCACGCTCACCCGATACTCGGGAGCCGAGGAAGGCGACGCCGGCGACCTCGAGATGTCACCGGAGCACAAGCTCTTCTTCTTCAGCCGCTCCGACACGCTCTACGGCGGCAGCAACGAGATCCAGCGCAACCTGATAGGTGAACGCGCACTCGGTCTGCCACGCGAGCCGCGCTGAGCTGCCGCAGATCCCACGTCCACACACAACGATCCGGAGAGCCCGATGAGCGACGAAGAGACAACCAGCCCCGCTCCCCCGCCCGAGCCGCCCGGTCGCGACCTGCTGGCCGGCCGCCGCGTGGTGATCACCGCCGCAGCAGGCTCGGGCATCGGCGGTTCACTCGCGCGCCGCTGCATGCTCGAAGGCGCAACCGTCACGATCTCCGATGCGCACGAACGGCGCCTCGGTGAGACCGCCGACGCCCTTGCCGAGGAGTTCGGCACCCGGCCTGGCACCGCCGTGTGCGACGTCACCAATGAGGAGTCGGTCCAGTCCCTGGTGGCCACCGCCATCGAGTCCATGGGCGGCTACGACACCTGGATGAACAACGCCGGGCTGGGCGGCAACGGTCTGATCACCGAGCTGGGCGACGACGAGTGGAACAGGGTGCTGGATGTGACGCTCACAGGCACATTCCGCTGCCTGCGCGCCGCGCTGCCCCACCTGTATGAGCAGGGTGGCGGAGCAGTGGTCAACAACGCGTCGGTGCTCGCCTGGCGGGCCCAGGACCGCCAGGCCCACTATGCGGCAGCCAAGGCCGGTGTGATGGCGCTCACGCGCACGGCCGCGATCGAGGCGGCTGAGCACGGCGTGCGCGTCAACGCCGTGTCACCCAGCCTCGCCATGCACGCCAACCTCGCGAAGGTGACCCCACCCGGGCTGCTCGCCGAACTGGAAGCCGGCGAGGCGTTCGGCCGCGCGGCGACGCCGTGGGAGGTCGCCAACGTGATGGTGTTCCTCGCGAGCGACCTGTCGAGCTACATGACCGGCGAAGTGGTGGCTGTCTCGAGCCAGCACCCCTGATCCGGAGACACCCGAAACGAGATGGAGCGACCGAGATGACCACGAAGGTGAAGACGCCTGCTGACCTCCTCGAGCTCGTCGGCAACGAACTCGGCCCGACCGACTGGGTGGAGATCGACCAGGAGCGCATCAACCTGTTCGCGGACGCCACCGGCGACCACCAGTGGATCCACGTCGACGTGGAACGCGCCACTGCAGAATCACCCTTCGGAGGACCGATCGCCCACGGCTACCTGACGCTGTCGCTGGTCAACCTGTTCCTGCCGGAGCTGCTGACCGTCGAGGAGTTCTCCGCCGGGCTCAACGTTGGACTCGAGAAGGTGCGCTTCCCGAGCCCGGTGCCCGCCGGCAGCCGGATCCGGGGCCGCGGTGAAGTGGCCTCTGCCGACGACGTGAAAGGCGGTGTGCAGGTCGTGGTGCGCGTGACCGTGGAGGTCGAGGGCGCCGAGCGACCTGCGTGCGTGGCCGACACGGTGAGTCGCTTCCTTCCCTGAGCCGGCGGCGCCGGGTGGTGCGCGCGAGCAGTGCCACCGTGCGTGGTGCCATGACCTGCAGTGACACGACCCGAACTAGGGTCATGGGCATGGGGGACACCACGACCGCCGATGGGAAACAAGACATGGGATTCGCACGCCGATCGGGCATCGTCCTGGCGGCAGCGGTGCTCGTGTCCATCGTCCTGGCAGCACCGGCCCGGGGCAGCTCATCCACACAGTCTGCGAAGCTCTGGGGGACCTGCTCCGGGGTGACCGAGCAAGACGACGCGCTGGTCTCGGCGCTACAGCTCGTCGGCTACGGCGTCACGGCCGACGTTTCACTGCCCGACGATGTGCTGGTGGGCGAGCCGGCGACGGCTTCGATCGCGCTCAGCTTCAGCCTCAGCGACTACCTCGCGTCCGGCGCGGAGCAGCTCGGTGTGGAATCGGTCGACCTCACCGGCACACGATTTCCGGTCACTGTGCGGACCCCGAGCGGCGAAGTCGCCGCAACCCTCACACCGCCCCAGCCGGTGATCGATGCCCGCTCGACCACACCCATCGACCTGGGATCGACCACTCTCGACCTCCCCACAGCTGCGCCGGGAGCGGTACAGGTCGGCTTTGGTGAGGCGACCATCGAGTTCAGCGCCTCTCCCCAGGGCCTCAGCGGCACAGCCACCTGCACCACACGCCTCGTCAATGGCCTCGCACCAGGCTTCATTGTGGATCCGCTCGCTCCAGTCATCGACCCCGCATGGCAACACCCCGAACCCGGTGCAAAGACCGGCACGATCGACCTCGCGGCCACTGTCACCCCCGGTGCCGGACCGCTGGTGGATGACAGCTGGTCGACCGTAGACACGATCGGTGGCGGTTCGGTGTCGCTGGGGCCGACGGGACAGCTCGACTTCGACCTCACATCCGGTCCGGTCGAGGCCACCTGGCAGGTCTGCGGACTGTCGGCCGACCCCGCCGCGCCGGAGTCCACGACCACTTCAACCACCACGTCAACGACTTCCACAACAGCACCTCCTGATGAGGAACCCACCGAGGCCGACCAGCTCGCGGCCGACGACGAGTCGCCCCAGGAACCCGACGAGGGTGACGGTGGTGGCGAGTCCGGCGTCGTCGAGCCGACAGTGCACTGCGCCCAGGGCGTGGCCACCCTCCAGGAGCCGGTGCAGGCCGAAGTGCTGTCCGCGGGGACATCGGCCACCAACACCACCGGTGAGTCCCCAACCGCTGTTGCCCCGCTCGCCATCACCGGCTGATCGGCCCAACGACGGATTCACGGGCATCACTGCCCGACCAGTTCAGCCGCGGTTGCGACTGGCGTCGGCATCGCCGACCGTCGCGAGGGTGATTCCTGGCACATCCCTCGGGTGGCCTCCGGGCGTTACCCGTCGGTAACCTTGCCGGACTGCGGCACGACGCCCCTGTCGGGCCCGAGATCAAGGGGAAATACATGCCTGAGTCAGTGATCGTCGCCACGGCGAGGACGCCCATCGGCCGTGCCGGCAAGGGCTCACTCAAGGAGATGCGGCCCGACGACCTGTCCGCCACTGCCATCAAGGCAGTCCTGGAGCAGGCCCCGGGCCTCGACACGGCGGACATCGAGGACGTGCTCTGGGGTTGCGGCCAGCCCGCCGGCGAGTCCGGCCACAACATTGCACGCGTGTCAGCACTGCTCGCAGGGCTCGACGAGACGCCCGGCGTCACCGTCAACCGCTACTGCTCGTCGTCGCTCATGACGATCCGCATGGCCGACCACGCCATCAAGGCAGGAGACGGCGACGTCTTCATCGCCGGGGGTGTCGAGACCATCAGCCGCAACATGGTCCACATGCAGCTCGCTGACGGCCCGAAGAACCCCCTGTTCGAAGGCGCCGAGGCACGCACCGCCGAGCGCGCAGAAGGTGGTGCTGCCAAGTGGGCGCCGCCCGAGGGCCTGCCCGACATCTACATCGCAATGGGCCAGACCGCCGAGAACGTCGCCCAGTTAGAAGACGTTGGCCGCGCCGAGCAGGACGAGTTCGCCGTGCTCAGCCAGAACCGCGCCGAGGAGAGCCTCAACAGTGGCTACTGGGAGGCCGAGATCACGCCGGTCACCACCCCCGACGGCGAGGTGAGCTCCGACGACGGCATCCGTGCCGGCACCACCCTCGAGGGCATCTCAGGCCTCGGCCCGGTGTTCCGCCCCGACGGCACCGTGACCGCCGGCAACGCCTGCCCGCTCAACGACGGCGCCGCCGCTGTGATCGTGATGAGTGACACCAAGGCTGCTGAACTGGGACTCAAGCCGCTGGCCCGCATCGTGGCGTCTGCAGCCACGGGCCTCAACCCCGAGATCATGGGCATGGGACCGGTCGAGGCGAGCCGCAAGGCGCTGGCCCGTGCCGGCATGGCGATCGACGACATCGATCTCGTCGAGATCAACGAGGCGTTTGCCGCCCAGGTGATCCCGTCCGCCAAGCAGCTTGGCGTCGACTGGGACAAGCTCAACACCCGGGGCGGCTCGATCGCCCTCGGTCACCCGTTCGGCATGACCGGCGCCCGAATCATGACCACCCTGATCCACAACCTGCAGGAGTCCGACGCCACCTTTGGCCTCGAGACCATGTGTGTCGGTGGCGGCCAGGGCATGGCCATGGTCATCGAACGGCTCAACTGAGCAACCCGACCCGACCTGACGGTCCCGATGCGCATGTCAGCCGAGCGTTGAGCGAGGCGACCGATGAGAATGGAGCCCCGTGCGTTGTGCACGGGGCTCCTTCGCGTGCGGGCGGCAACCGGGGGATCCTCCCCGTGCTCCCGTCCGGTGCGGACTAGTTGGCGAGGGCCGGGTCGTCGAGGTGTCGGGGCAGCATCGGGCCGGGCCGCTCGGCGCCGAGCCCGGTGATGCGGTTGTCATCGTCCACGAAGACGACCTTGGGCTCGTGGCGGGCCAGCTCGTCTTGCTCCAGCTCGCCGAATGTGGCGAGGATCACCAGATCGCCCGGGTCGATCAGGTGGGCGGCGGCACCGTTGATGCAGATCACACCCGAACCGCGCGGGCCCTCGAGGGCGTAGGTGGCGAGTCGGTTGCCGTTGGTGACGTTCCAGATCTGGACTTCTTCGTGAGCGAGGATGCCCGAGGCATCGAGCAGGTCCTTGTCGATCGTGATCGAGCCCTCGTAGTCGAGGTCGGCCTGCGTGACAGTTGCACGATGGATCTTGCCCAGGAACATGCGGCGGCGCATGGTGTTCTCCCTTGTCGGTCACGTCCCACGGCGGGTACGTGCTTCACCAACGAAGCTACCAGCGAGCGAGACCCCGGCACTAAGCGGCCATGAAGGCCGTCACAGCGCCCTCAGGGGCCGAGCAGACCGAGCCCGCGGGCGAGCTGGCGGCCCTCGTCGATGCGTTCGAGCATCGACTCGAACACCTCCGCACGGCGGCGGAACACCTCAACCAGCTGGAGGCCGTCCTTGCCGCCGTAGGCCGTGGGGCCGGTCCAGCCGGCGTTGGCAACCATCAGCGCGGGCAGCCACACGAACTTGAGCACGGCCATGCACATGCCCAGGCGGGCTGCCTCCGGCGGACCGCCCCAACCGGAGTCCTCCAGGCCCCCGAGGTAGGCGTGCCAAACGGCTGCGTCGACCGCGTCGTACTGGCCCGGATCCAGGTAGTGGTCGAGCAGCCCGTCGAGAACGAGGTTGCCCGGGTCCTCCCCCACGAGCCCCACACCGCAGAACGACCAGTCGAAAAGGTGCGGATCACCCTCGGCGGGCACCACGATGTTGTTGGCCCAGCAGTCGAGATGGGCGACCGTCGTAGGAAGTCCCGCAGCGATCGACCGCCACAGGTCGAGCTCGCCCCGCAGCTCGCCGAATCGTGCACGGATGTGTGCAGCCGAGTCACCGAACCCCTCGATCACCACGGGGTGACGCCACGGTTCGTCAACGCTGTAACCCGCCATGCCCGGCGGCCGCGACAGTGCGTAGTGCCAGATCCACTCGCGGCTCCACCACGGGCTCACCCCGGATGGCACCGCTCCGGGTGCCACGGCGAGGCGGCCCTGCGCACGGCCCAGGCCGGCGGCGACGCGAGCCAGCTCGTCGATCGCCAGGTCGTCTCCACTGGCACCGTCGACCCATTCGAAGAACAGCGACTCGACGCCTTCGGTCGTGACCACATGGCCGAGTAGCGAGGGCACCCCGAGTCCATCGCCCGAGAGCCGGTCGACGAAGCCATCGAGGTGTGCGTGTGCCTCGCGGCGCCAGTAGTTCCAGTGTGCGACCTCGAGGCCGGCGGGCCAGTGGGCGACAGTGGTCGGACCATCCCGGCACAGCACCTTGCGCACCACGACGGTGCCGTCGGAGAGTTCCAGCCTCTCGACGGTGTCGGTGACGGGATTGTTGGGATTGAACACCAACGGCTGCGCAGACACCATCGGGGCAAGCCCCGCCTCGGCCAGCTGTGCGTCGAGGAGAGTACGGGTCTTCGTGGTCACACGACAGATCCTTGCAGGCTGCTCAGCCCGCGCCGAACACCGGGGCGGGCTCCGCGGCCTCGGCGATCAACTCGGCAACCACCTCGCCGACCTCGGCCGGCTGCCAACGGTCGCCCTTGTCGCGCCGCGGCCCGTGGTTGTAACCCTCGGCGATGCCGATGATGCCGCCCTCCGCCTCGAACACCCGGCCGGTCACAGCCGCCGAGTCGGGCGACGCCAGCCAGACGACCAGCGGCGACACGTTGGCGGGGTCCATTGCGTCGAATGCGTCCTCCCCGACCTCGGCCATCATCTCGGCGAAGGCCTCCTCGGTCATGCGGGTACGGGCCGCCGGCGCGAGTGCGTTGGCGGTCACTCCTATGCGGCCGAGTTCAGCCGCCTGCACGAGGGTCAGGGAGGCGATGGCACCCTTGGCGGCGCTGTAGGCAGCCTGGGCGATGGATCCCATCAGCCCGGCACCCGAGGATGTGTTGATGATCCGAGCGTCATTGCTCTCGCCGGCCTTGGAACGTGCACGCCAGTAGGACGCCGCATGGCGTGAAGGAGCAGCGTGACCGAGCACGTGCACCCGCAGCACGGATTCCCATTCGTCCTGTTCGGAGTTGACGAACATCCGGTCACGCACGATGCCGGCGTTGTTGATCACCGCGTCGAGGCCACCGAAGGTATCGATCGCGAGCTGCACCATCTCGCCGGCTGCGTCCCAGTCGGCTACGTCATGCGGGGATGCGATGGCCACCCCGCCATCGGCAGTGATCTCGTCGACCACCTGTTGGGCCGGCGTATCGGACGGGTCGGAGCCGTCCTGGGCCACGCCGAGGTCATTGACCACGACCGATGCCCCTTCTGCGGCGAGGGCCAGGGCGTGCGCCCTGCCGAGCCCCCGGCCGGCGCCGGTAACGATCACGCTTCGTCCATCACAGATACCCATGCACGAGAATCTGACACCTCGTCAGATTCGGGGCAAACCGGGTAGGGTCGCCAGCCATGAGCGCACCCATGCGATACGGGGTGACCGTGTTCACCACCGACCAGTCCATCGATGCCATCACGCTCGCCAGAGCTGTCGAGGAACGGGGCTTCGACTCGTTGTGGATACCCGAACACACCCACATACCCACCTCGCGCCTGACCCCTCCGCCCACCGGCGAGACGGAGCTGGCCGAGGAGTACAAGCGCTCGCTCGACCCGCTCGTCGCGCTGGCGGCAGCGGCAGCCGCGACCGAGCGCATCCACCTTGGCACCGGCGTGATGCTCCCCGCTCAGCGCGATCCGATCGTGACCGCGAAGGCGATTGCGACGCTGCAGAACATCTCCGGCGGGCGATTCGAGCTGGGCATCGGTTTCGGCTGGAACCGCGACGAAATGGCACATCACGGAGTCGACTACGCCGCCCGCCGCGACATCGCCCGTGAGCACGTGCTGGCCATGCAGGCCCTCTGGACCGACGAGCAGGCGGAGTTCCACGGCGAGCACGTCGACTTCACAGCCTCGTGGTCGTGGCCGAAGCCGGAGGTTCCCGTACCGGTCCTGATCGGTGGTGGAGCCGGCCCGAAGATGTTCGACCACCTCTGCGGGTACGCGGATGGCTGGATCCCGATCGGCGGTGCCGGGCTGGCGGAGGCCATCCCTCGGTACCGGGCCGCGCTGGAGGCCGCCGGCCGCGACCCCGGGACTGCGCGCATCGTGCCGTTCGGCTCGCAGCCCTCCCACGACAAGCTCGACCACTTCGAGACGATCGGGGTCACCGAATGCGTGTTCCGCCTGCCCTCCGCCCCCGAGTCCCATGTGCTCTCGGTGCTCGATGAACAGGCGGCACTAATAGCCGCTCGGAGGTAGGCCGGCGGCGCGAAGATGTCAGGGATGCTCACCGAGCCCCAGCTCCTCGACCTGTACGCACGTCACCGCGAGCGGCACGAGGCCGCCGACTGGACCGGTCTTGCGGATCTCTTCGCGGCCGATGCCTCCTACCTCGACTCGGTCTACGGCTGGACGCACGGCCTCGACGACATCCGGCGCTTCCTCGCCGACTCCATGCGGGGACTGGACGACTGGTCCTTCCCGATCACGGCCGTGGCGGCCGACGCCACGAGCTCGACGGTGCTCAACCACTGGCAGAACCGGCTGCCCGGCACCCGACCCGACGGCGCTTTCTACGACGTGCCCGGAGCTTCGGTCATCACCTACAACGCCGAGGGCCTGGTTGTGCGCCAGATGGACCTGTTCGACACCGCCTGGATGATGCGGGAGATCAAGCAGTGGACCGAAGACCATGACGGGCGTGTGCCCTATCCCACCGGCGACTGAGGAGCAGCCATGCTGAATGACGGACGCAGCGACCACCCGGGTGGCGAATTCGAAGACGATGAGGGCTTCAGGCCTACCAGGCGCCAGATCATCGGAGCCGTCGTCGCGGTGCTCTTGCTGGTCTTCATCGCCGTCAACAACCAGACGACCGATGTCTCGTTCGTGTTCTTCGAGGCTTCACTGCCGCTGTGGAGCGTGCTCGCACTCACTGCGGTGCTCGCATTCGGCATCGGCATGCTCTTCGGATCGCGCCGCACCAAGCGCAAGCTGCGAAGCGACTGACGTCCCCGACTCGGTCGGTGCTCAGCTGCCCCGGAAGCCGGCCTTCAACCGCGAGAGGACCTGCTTCTGGGCGAGCTTCGAGGGGGAGGAAACGACACGGCCTGCGAAGGTGTGCACGAACGCCCAGAGTCTGCGTGACCGACCGAGCCTGCGCTGCCCTGTGGCGTACTGCGGTGTGTAGCCGAGTTCCTTCATCTGCGAGTAGCAGTACTCCTCCATGCGCCGCTGGCGCTTCGGGGGGAGAACGGTTCGCCACGCATCCAGGCGCTCCGGGTCACCGGGGAAGCGCTGCACGAGATCCTCGATCGGATCTAGTGACAGGCCGGACTCCCTGAACAGCCATTCCAGATGCGGCCTCGGGTCCCGTGCCATTTCCACCAGGTTGACCACCCGGTAGTGCGGGTTGTCCTGGATGACGTTCAGCACCCAGTCGGCGTGGGTGAGCCAGTACATGGCGGAGTAGTCCAGGGTGTTCTCGAACTTCTCGGCCTGCGAGGCCAGTACGCCCCTGGGGTCACGAATGAGCACGATGAAGCGGCTGTCCGGCCAGTGCTCTTCCAGCAGCGGAGTGAGTTCCACGCGCAGCGTCTTGTTGCCCCAGTGCGAGGTGCCCTGGACAGCACGGAACAGCTGCTCGCACACGGTCGCCCAGCCCGGATCGGCCTCGTGGGCCTCGAAGATGCGCTGCGGCAAGTCTGCCTGGGTGAACGCGACCTCGTTGCTCGCGACGTTGGTGGGGTCATCGATACCTGTGCGTAGGTCCTCCAGCAGGCCGGCCATGGCAAGCGGGTCGGTGAGGCGGTCCTTCCAACGCTCATAGAAAGCGATGCCCTCGATGGGGATCTTCGACTCGTAGCCCATCGAGACGTCGGGATGTGACGCAACGAGGTCGAACACCCAGCTCGTCCCGCTTCGGGTCGTGCCCACGACCCATACAACCGTGGCCATCTGCTGCCCCCTGTCAGGTCCCCCCAAATGTACCGTCGGTCTACCCCAACCGCCACAATCCAGAGCCGCCGGTCTATGCCGAGGGCGGCAGCCAGTGGCCTGCGTTGACGGGCAGCGCTGTGCCGGTGACGCACCTGGCCAGCGGGGATGCGAAGAACACGACCGCCCCGGCGATCTCCGATGAGTGCGGCAGGTATCCGAGGCACGTCTCCGACGCCCGGTCGTCGTAGACGTCCTGCCATGTGGCGTCGCCGCCTCGTTCGGTGGCCTGCCACTGCAGGTAGATCTTCACGCTGTCGCCCCAGATGTAGCCGGGGTGCACTGCGTTGACCCTGATGCCGTAGTCACCGAGCTCCCGGGCGAGGGTCTTGGTGACCGCGCCCAGAGCAGCCTTGGACGCGGCGTACGAGCCGGCCTTCTCCTCGATCAGCTGTGTCGACATCGTGTTCACCATCACGACACGGGCATCACCGCTGGCAGCGGCAGCGGCCTTCAGCAGGGGCAGCATCGCCTGGGTGAACTGCAGGGTCCCGAGGTAGTTCACGTTCACCGGGCGCTGCCAACGGGACAGGTCGGCGTCCTCGAAACGCACGTGCTCCCCTGCATGGAACGCCGAGTTGACGAGGATGTCGAGGCGACCACCGAATGCCTCGGAGACCTCCGCCGCGACGCGCTGGCAGTCCTCCTCGGATGTGACGCTGCCCTGGAGCTGCACCGCCCGGCGACCGAGCACCTCGATCTCCGCGGCCACCTCGGGCACGTTGCGATCCGAGCGGGCCAGCAGGGCGACGTCAGCCCCCTGGCGGGCTAGGCCGAGAGCGATGTCACGACCCATGCCAGGGCCGATGCCCGTCACAAGGGCGGCCTTGCCGGCCAGCATGTGGCCGGTCACCGACTCGGGGTCGACGTTGGCCGCCGCCGCATCGGCCGCGGCGAACTCTTCGGGTGCAGGCGTATCGGTCATGATCGCTTGGTCTCACTCCAGGGGAGGTCGCGGTCCCCCATCGGCTCACGCGGCAGGCCGAGTGCCTGCTCGCTCAGGTTGTTGCGGTGCACTTCCTCGGTACCGCCACCGATCCGCGAGGCGAACTGGTGCAGGCAGTGGAACTGCCAGAAGCCCTCGCCTTCGGCGTCGTCCCAGAGCATCCCTTCGGCGCCCTCCATCTCCAGGCCCAGCTCCACGCGCTGTTTGAGGGCCCGAGTGAAGAAGTTCTTGAGCAGCGAGCCGTGCAGCGCCAGTTCCATGCGGCCGGACATCACAGCTGTCTGGCTCCGCCAGCCCATCCAGCGCAGGATCTTCTCGTTGGAGTACACGGTCGCGAGGCGCTGGCGGATGCGCGGATCATCCACCGCTCCGGTGCGCCGGGCGGTGCCGAGCACCGTGGTGAAGCCGGTCGACTGGCTAGCACCCGAGATCATCTGGCTCTCGGAGCGCATCGTGGTGCGGGTGACCGCCCAACCCTCGTTGACCTCACCGACCACGTTCTCGACCGGAATCCGCACGCCGTCGAGGAACACCTCGTTGAAGTGCGCGACGCCCTGTGCCTGTACCAGTGGCCGTACCTCGATGCCCGGCGTGTTCATGTCGACGATGAAGTAGGTGATGCCCTTGTGCTTGGGCACGTCGGGATCGGTTCGGGCGATCAGGATGCCGAAGTCCGCGTGCTGGGCACTCGAGGTCCACACCTTCTGGCCGTCGACCACGAACTCGTCGCCGTCACGAACCGCCCTGGTCGCGAGCGATGCAAGGTCAGAACCGGCACCCGGCTCGCTGAACAGCTGGCACCACACCTCCTCGCCCGACAGCAGCGGCTCGATGTGACGCTTCTGTTGTTCGCGTGAGCCATGGCGCATGAGGGTCGGCCCCACGAGCGCCTGGGATGCCGCGATGAAACCGGAGCTGGCATCGAAATCGGCGAGTTCCTGATTGAACACGATCTGGTGTGCCGGGGTGAGCCCGCGTCCGCCGAAGCCCTCGGGCCAGGTCAGCCCCGCCCAGCCGTTGTCGAACAGGGTGCGCTGCCACTGGTGACAGCGGCGGCGGAACTCCTCGGCGGTGTCCGGGTCGGTCGCCGCGCTGTTGCGTGACCAGTCGCTGTCGTCGCCCTTGCGCAGCGCCGCGTGTTCCGACAGGAACGCGCGCACCTCGGTGCGAAACTCGGCCAGCTCTGGGGAATCCTCGAAATCCACCCGGCGATGGTAGGCCGCAAAACTGGAACGCGTTCCAATTCAGCCGACTCAGGCCGATCTTGTCAGGCGTCGACGACGGTCAGGTCCAGGCCGAGCAGGCGGGCCCGGTCGGCCACCTCATCTGCGGCATCCAGAGCGCGATCGGCTTCGCTGAACAGCCAACGAGCCACCCAGCGCCTGATCACCACGACCCGCGGTGCCGGCACACCGCCCAGGCCGAGCGAACCCATGCCCAGGTACTGCACCAACTGCGTGCCCGTGTCACCCTCCACCGGCTGGAGCCCATCTCCGAGGATCACCACCGCATCTGCCCCGCGCGACCACATTTGCGCCAACGCCGCACCGAGTGACCCGACTGGAGCGGCCTCACCGAAGGACGCGACCAGGAACTCACTTCGTGCCGACAACGACAGCGCGTCGAACTCGGTGCCGCGACCACCTGATGGCTTCGGAACCAGGCGCATGGCGTCGCCGACCCCTTCGAGGGCGCCCACGATGTCCCGGCGCCAAGGACTGGTGTGGTCATCGAGCAAGAGGAACTCCTGGCGGGTACCGCCCGGCACGGCGTCCTGCACCTCGGCCACGAAAGCCGCGACCTCAGCCGGTTCCATCCCCGCCACGATGATCCCGAGCGAAGTCGAGATCCGCCGCGCGGCGCGCTCAGGCGCCCGGTCGGCGCGCATGCCCGCCGTTGTGGCCGGTTGCGCCGGTGATCGTTTGTCGTCTTGTGGTTCAGCCATATCGAGCAGCACATCTCGCGCCGTGCGAACCCATCGGCAGAACAGGCCCCGGCTTGAACGGATCGAGCCGCTCTCCGCGAGATTGAGACGCACCGGCGCCGGGCGACACGCGCCCGCCTGGCGGGAGAACCATGGGCGCTCCCACACCAACCGCCCTCCGGGCGGCGGCGAACCCCGGAACTACAAGCGCTCGATGATGGTGACGTTCGCCTGGCCCCCGCCCTCACACATGGTCTGCAGGCCATACCGGCCGCCCGTGCGCTCGAGTTCGTGCAACAACGTCGTCATCAGGCGCACGCCCGTGGCGCCAAGTGGGTGGCCGAGGGCGATGGCGCCGCCGTTGACGTTGACCTTCGCATGGTCGACGTCCAGTTCCTTTTCCCACGCCATCACGACCGAGGCGAACGCCTCGTTGATCTCCACCAGGTCGATGTCGTCCATCGACATCCCGGCTCGCTGCAGGGCGTAACGCGTGGCGGGAATCGGGGCGGAGAGCATGCGGATCGGATCCTCGCCCCGTACCGAGATGTGCTGCACCCGCGCCTTGGGCTCGAGACCGTGGCGCTGCACCGCGCCCTCGGATGCCACCAGCATCGCTGCCGACGCATCCGAGATCTGCGAAGCGAGTGCTGCGGTCAACCGGCCGCCCTCGACGAGTGGAGGCAGGCTGCGGATCTTGTCGATGTTGGGCTCGCGTGGGCCCTCGTCGTGGCCCATGTCGCCATAGGCCTCGATCTCGGCGGCGAATCGTCCCTCGTCGCGCGCCGTGATCGCACGGGTGTGGCTCTCGACTGCAAAGTCCTCCATCTCCTCGCGGGAGATGTCCCAGTTCTCGGCGATCATCTCGGCGCCGCGGAACTGGCTGACCTCCTGGTCGCCATAGCGCTTCATCCAGCCCTCTGAGCCGGAGAACGGGTCATCGAACCCGAACTCCTGGCCGGCGAGCATCGCGGCGCTGATCGGAATGGCGGACATGTTCTGCACGCCACCCGCCACCACCAGGTCCGTGGTGCCCGACATCACTGCCTGGGCTGCGAAGTGAACCGCTTGCTGCGACGAGCCGCACTGGCGGTCGATCGTGGTACCCGGCACTTCCTCGGGAAGCCCGGCTGCAAGCCAGGCCGTTCGCGCGATGTCGCCGGCCTGTGGGCCGATCGTGTCGACACAGCCGTACACGACATCCTCCACTGCTGAAGGATCCACGCCGGTGCGGTCCATGAGCGCACCAATCGAGTGGGCGCCCAGATCGGCCGGGTGCACGCCCGCCAGGGACCCACCCCTGCGCCCCACGGGGCTGCGTACTGCGTCGATGATGAAGGCCTCCGCCATTGATCCTCCTGGGGATCAGTCGGCTCGCACCGACACTCGATGTCCTCCCACCCGATCGGGGCAGGTCTGTCGTGCAACGAACGTACCGCCGCCAGGATTCCGCCCGCCATCCCGGTCCGGGCGCGGACCGAACGCTGTTGGGCCAGACTGGTGGGAATGTCCTCCCGAGCCGAGCAGTTCGACCTGCTGCCACAGTCGGTGTCGCATGCCTGGAATGGCTTTCTCGCCTGGGACGACCAGACCTACTTTCCGCAGCTCGTGGGCATCGAGGTGGAGGAACTACGCCGCGACTACGCGCGCATGCGGCTCCCGTGGCGCAAGGAGCTGAACCAACCGCAGGGCCTGATGCATGGCGGGGCGATCGCGACGCTGGTGGACACCGTGGTCGTTCCGGCGATCGGCACCGCATACGACACGCCGAGGCCGTTCTCGACCATCGAGATGTCGGTGCGCTACCTCGGCCCCGTGCGCAAGGAAGACCTGGTTGCCGAAGGTTGGGTGACCCGCCGCGGCAAGAGGGTGGTGTTCTGTGACGTGGAGGTGCGCACGGCCAGTTCCGTGGTGGTCGCAGCCGGCACTCTGATCTACATCGTCGGATCCCCCACCGCCGACGGCTGACCGGCTCCGGGAGGGAACGGAGCCCTCCAGCGCAGTGCCTCGTGCTGCAAGCCATCGTCACAGTCATCGAGGCGGGTGCAGAATCGGCAGTCGGGCCCGGGCCGAACGGGCGCCGAAGACGGGCGGAGCGTCCACACGACGTCGTCGACAGCTTCCCGGAGTGCCGCCGCCATGGAGTCGTCATCGATCGGGTGCGGGTCGAGCTCGAGCGGCTCACGGTGGCCGATGACCACATGTGAGGGCACGGTGCCCGCAGTGAGCGCCCAGACGAGGGCCACGCGGCGTGCCCGGCGCGCATCCCCGTTGCCGGGACGCAACGAGATCGTGAGCAGTCGCACCCGGCCGTCGGGACGGGTCTTGGTGGCGTCGACCGCGGCTGAGAGCTTCACCGGTGGCTTGCCGAACCTGTGGACGGGATTGGCCGGCGGCTGCCAGCGCGGTTCCGCGCCGCGCGTCGCCAGCGCGATCGCATCCTGCATCCAGGAGGTCGCCTCGGCGACCACTGTCGCCGAGGCTGCGCGGTCGAGGCTGCGGAGCCACTCGGTCAGCCCCGGCCTGAAGCGCGTGGGGTCGGCAATGGCATCTCGAATCCGGTCGGAAGCCGACATGGCGCTTCCATCGGACCCGTCGGAGCCGAGGGCGACCAGGGCGACAGCACGCGCAGCGGTGGCGGGGGTCTCGGTGAACCTGTCACCGTCGCTGCCGTCATCGGGGCCCAAGAATCCTGCTGGGCATGCCACAGCAGCCATGTGGGCAGAAACCCAGACCGTGTCGGCGGCGCCCGTGTCGGCGTTGGTGGACCCGGATCCGGGAGCGCTGGACCCACCCGCCCCGGCGCGCTCCGTGCCCCCGGTGGCGACGACTTCGCGCAACGCCTCGTCGAGAGCCTGCCTCCATCGCAGGGCCACCTCACCACGGCTCACAGCGATGCCCCCGCCGCCTCACAGTGGTCCGCCTCGGGGCACCAGCTGCAATGGCTGCCCGGCGTCAGTGCGGGAGCTCGGCCCTCCCACAACTCGGCGAGCGTGGACAGGGCACCGGCCACGCGTCGCGCGGACGACGGCACCGCTTCGTACATCGACACGTCCGAGACCATGCACGGCCCGTCGCCTCCGGGGTACCAGATGGCTGCAGCTGCGGGCGGCGCTCCGTGGCGCAACGCTCCCAGCAGCGCATAGTGACGCAACTGGGATGCGTGCTCGGCGCGCGGGTTGCCCGACTTCACCTCGATGAGCGTCGGCGCCAGACCGGGGCCGCCGCCGAGCATCACGTCTACCCGACCCCGCAGGGCCACTGAACCCGCGACCGTGGTACCCATCTTCACCTCGACGCGCGGAGAGAGCGAGGCCACGGCGGAGAAGTCGAGTGCGCTTCGAGCGAGCAGGTCGAGCTCGCTGCACCGATGTGGCGCTTCGACGGGATCCTCCAGCATTGTGGTGAGCACACCGACCCGGTCGTCGCGCCCCGATGCCTCCCACATGGACACGAGGTCTTCCACCGGATCTGCAACGGGCCCCTCGAATAGCACGTGGGCGACGTAGGAGTCGAGCGCCGCACCACGCAGCTGCGGCCAGTCGGGTTCGCGCTCTGCCGCCCCCGCACTTGCCACGGCTTGCCCCTCACAGCGATGGAGGGCCTCTATGAGGCCCGTGGTGAGAGTTACGGGAAGCGTCGCTCCCGCGAGGCCCTTGACGCGCCCGGCGAAGCCAACAGCGGCGTCTGACAGGATTGCCACGGCCTGCTCGAGCGTGTCGCCGTCCGTGGCGGGCATCGTTGGCGCCCTTGTCGTTGCGTCGACCGTCGAGTCGACCCAGGCCTCCAGGTCCATTGCGCCAGCCTGACAGACGCCTGCGACAGGGGCGGCGGCCAGGTCACACGGCTCAGAAGTCCGGCCACAGCAGGAATGCACTCGCGGCGGTGACAGTGGCACACGACAAGCCTGCTGGACGTCAGGGTGATTTCACTTTCCAGTTTCTCTGAATATCACTCAAGAATTCGAGACACGGAGCCCGGACCTGCATTAGCGTGACTAACGGCACACACCTTGCCGGCTTGGCAGCCGGTTCAACCGAGGGGGATTCCCATGAGCAAACGCCACACGGCGCGCATAGGCGTCGTATCACTGTTCGCAGCAATCGGCCTGATCGCGGCCGCCTGCGCACCACCAGCTGCACCTCCTGCGCAGACGTGGGAAGTCAGCGCCACGAAGGTGGTCAACGTGGATTCCCAGGACGAGATCCGGGACCCCGTGTTCGGGTGGTGCATCGCCATCCCCAACTGCAACGACGAGCCCTACGTGATCAATATCGGGACGCGTGTGAAGATCGGCGTGCCCAACTCGGCGAGCGGGTTCGTCAAAACCAGCCGCGACAACAACCCAGAAGACGTACCCGAGGGCGAAACCCGCAACCTGAGTGGCGACGCGGGAGCACCCGCGGTGTTCACCGGTGTGCGACCCCTTGACGTCGGCGACCTGCTCAACACCAACAACAAGCTGGAAGTGGTCGTCGTCTACTCGTGGGTGATGGAAGAAGACCTCGTCGCCGTGAACACCGCGGCCAACGACGTCAAGGACATCCTCGTAGATGCCCTCAACTCGACACTCGCCGCCGGCTCGCTGCCCAACGACGCTGAAGACCTGGTGGACCTGATCCTCAACAACCTCGGCAGCGCCTTCACACTTCTGCTGTCGAACATCCCGCTGCTCGGCCTCGGCGACGATGTCGGTGGCGGCGCCCTCCATGTCGGCATTGGGGCCAAGGGCGCCCTCGCAGGAATCGTCGACACCGCCATCGGCGCCGCGACGATCCCGAGCTTCGACATCCCGATTCTCGACCTGCCGCCGGACATCAAGCACGTCAACATCTTCTCGATGGCTGGCACCAGCACCTTCACCGGCCAACGCTTCGATCAGTACGGCGATGGCATCCACGACTACGACTTCCGGGCCACTCCGCTCTCGTAGCGAGAAGCCACAACCCATCTAGATGCGACAGGGGCCTCCCGGCCATCGCCGGGAGGCCCCTGTCGCGTGTTCGATCCAACATCCGGGTCAATCGCCGCGGTAGCGGCAACCCGACGTGCAGGTCTCGCGCACCTCCACCATGGAAAGCCCGGCCAGCTCCGGTTCGAGACGCCGCCAGATCCAGCGGGCGATCACCTCGGAGGTCGGGTTCTCGAGGCCGGGGATGTCGTTGAGGAACCGGTGGTCGAGCTCATCTCGCAGCGGCTCGCAGGCCGCCGAGATGGCGGCGAAGTCGCACACCCATCCCGACTCCTCGCCGACCTCACCCTCGACGTGCACCCGGACCCGGAAGGAGTGGCCGTGCAGCCGCGCGCACTTGTGGCCCTCGGGCACGTTCGGCAGCAGGTGCGCGGACTCGAATCCGAACTCCTTGTAGATCTCCACGGCGCACGAGGGTACGCCGGTCAGGGGATGCGGAGCACCTTGTGGGTCTGGATTCCGAGCCGCCAGCGGGGGTTCGCGAGGCAATACCGGATGGCTGCCTCGGTATTGACGCGGAGGTCGGGGCCATCCATGGGTTGCAGCACGAAGTGCTCGAAGTCCCAGCCCTCGGCGGTGAACCCCGCCGGGTCGGCGCCGGGCTGTGGGTACACGAGCTTCAGCTCATCCCCCGAGCGCACGACCACCTCCGAACCCGCCTTCGGCGAGACGCAGACCCAATCGATGCCGTCGGGAAGCCCGATCGTGCCGTTGGTCTCTACGGCCACCTCGAAGCCCGCGTCGTGGCACGCGCCGATCAGCTCGGGGTCGAGCTGCAGCATCGGTTCACCGCCCGTGAACACGATGAGCGGGCCCAGCGGACCTCCGCGCATCGGCGGCGATCCGGCCGAGGCCTCCCAGATCCCGGCCGCGGCAGCCGCCAGGGCCGCGGCCCCGTCGAACACCCCCCCGCCCGGTCCATCCGTTCCGACGAAGTCGGTGTCGCAGAACCGACAGACGGCCTCGGCACGCTGGTCCTCCCGCCCGGTCCACAGGTTGCAGCCGGTGAACCGGCAGAACACGGCCGCCCGACCGGCGTTGATCCCCTCGCCCTGAAGGGTCGGGAACATCTCCTTCACGCGGTAGGCCATGTCTCAGCGCAGCTCGCCATAGGTGGTGGGATCGTCGACTCGGGCCTCCTTGAAGCCCTGGGCACGAAGCAGGCAGGAATCGCAGTGACGACATGCACGGCCGAGCGGATCGGGGTCGTAACAGCTGACGGTCAACGAGTAGTCGACGCCGAGTTCGGTACCCAGCGCGATGATCCCGGCCTTGGACAGGTCCATGAGGGGGGCGCGGATCCGCACGTGATCGCCTTGCTCCACGGAGGCGGCCGTGGCGAGGTTCGCCATCCTCTCGTAGGCATCTATGAACTCGGGGCGGCAGTCGGGGTAGCCCGAGTAGTCCACTGCGTTGACCCCGATGAAGATGTCGCGGGCGCCCAGCACCTCGGCCCACGCGAGGCCGAAAGACAGGAACACGGTGTTGCGAGCCGGCACGTAGGTGACGGGAATGCCTGTGTCGATCCCATCGACGTCGTCGTGCTTGGGCACCGCGATGTCGTCGGTGAGCGCCGAGCCCCCGAAGGCGCCGAGGTCGATATCAACGACGCGGTGCTCGGCCGCTCCGAGCGATGCCGCCACACGCGAAGCGGCCTCGAGCTCGACCGAGTGCCGCTGGCCATAGCGGAAACTGAGCGCGTGACACCGAAGGCCCTCGGCGACGGCTGCGGCCAGTACGGTCGCCGAGTCGAGCCCACCACTCAAAAGCACCACGGCAGCGCCGTCACCCTCGGGCATCTAGTCGAGTTCCGTGATCTGCGACGGCACGAGCCGCAGCTCGATCGTCGGTCGGTACCCGAGTTCCTCGGTCAGGTCGTCCATCAGGTCGTCGGTGTTCTCGGGCAGCCTCGGGCCGGTCAGCACGACCTCGATCTCGTTTCCCTCGGACTCGACCGTCACGAGTTCGAGCTTGGTGTCGTCGGGCAGCCACTCGAGGACCACCTTGCTCGTCTTGGCCTCGTCGGACGCCTCGTTCCACAGGTCCTGGGAGGTGAAGCTCAGGGGTACGAGGATCACCAGCGCACCGGCACCGAACACGGAGATGACGCGGCTCAGGCGGCTGCGCTGGGTCTCGTCGGGTGGAAACGCCGCGAAGCCCATCAGCACGAACACGGTCACGGCCGCCAGCACGATCGACACCACGTTGGTGGTGAACAGCAGAAGGGCACCCAAGGCCCATTCGTACTGACCCGCCTGCAGCGTGATGCCGACGACACCCAGTGGCGGCACCAGAGCTACCGCTACTGCAACGCCCGAAAGCGAGCTCGACACCCTCGGATCGACAGTCGCGTAGGCACCGGCGGCGCCGGCGAAGATGGCGATGCAGAAGTCGAGCAGGGACGGTTCGACCCTCGAGGTGATCTGTGAGTTGTTGGCGATCGGGCCGACCGAGGGCAACCACGAGGCGATCAACCAGGCGACGAACACGGCGGCGGCGGCGGCGACCAGCACGAGCAGGATGGAACGGGCAAGACGCTTGGCCCACCCGTTGACGGCAGCCGCCGAGACACCCATGATCGGCGTCATGAGGGGGGCCACGAGCATGGCACCGATCACGACCGCTGTTGAGTCCTGGATGATCGCGAACGATGCAATGCCGGTGGCCAGCACCATCATCACCCAGAAGGAGGCCAGCTTCGCGACCCGCTTGGGAGGCTCGAAGAAGAGCGTCTCGACCAGGTCACCGCGCTCCTTCGGCGAAAGACGGCGGCGTACCAACCAGTCGTTGACCAATGTCGGGGCCGAGGAGTGGTCGAACCGCAGGCGGACATGTCCGGCGCCGCGTCTGGTGCCCATCGAGATGAGGATGCCGCCCAGGGCCATCGCCCCGATGCCCAGGCCCGCACGCAGGGCGAGCACGGCCGTGGTGGGCACCACGATGGTCACGCCACCGACGATCATCAGCAGCAGACTGAGCAGGGCCTGGTCGCGCCGCGACCTCGTGTGATGCGGCTGGCGCGTGACCCGCGCCAGGCTGACCACACCCCTCAGCACCAGGACCACGCCGATGACCAGGGTGAACCCGACTTCGTCCAGCAACAGCAGCAGCGCCCCGGCGACCAGAGCGACCACCATGAGTGTGCGGCCGACCAACATGCTGGTGGACACCGTCTCGCGGTCCGGTTGCGCGATTGCCTCGGGTGGCCGTCGGCGGCGCAGCAGCGCGAACCAGACCTCGCTCGCGGCCCAGACGATGAGACCGGCAGCCAGCAACAGCGAGACGACCCGGTCGCGCTCGGGGGTCACCATGATGACCACGCCCGCCAGCACGAGCGCCGCACCACGGATGGTCGTCCAGTTGAACCACCACAGGCGCTCGTTGTCGCTCAGGGGCACGCCTACCGGCAGCGCGGAACCCTCGTCGGCGTAGTTGGGCGTGCTCATCGTTCGCGTGCCATCTCGGTCACCCCGAGGCGCCGCTGGACCGCCTCGGAGAACCCGGGGGCCACTGTTCCCATGAGCGCTGACGCCCGCAGTTCGAACGGAGACACGAACACCTCAGCCGGATTGGTCACGATGGCGCGCACCACTGCATCGGCGACATCCTGGGGCGACTTGGTGCGCACGAACTTCGGGAGGTCCATACCTTCCGCTGCCATGCCGGCAGTGTGGATGAAGCCGGGGGCCACGAGGCTGATGCCGATCCCGCGGTCCGCCCAGTCCTGGCGGATGGCCAACGTGTAGCCGCGCAGGCCGAACTTCGTGGCGTTGTACAGGCTCGTGTTGGCCGTCGCTACCAGCCCGGACAGCGATCCCACCATCACGACCTGGCCCCGCTTCCCGGCTTCGGTGCGGCGTTGCGCAAACTCGTTGGCGAGGATCATCGGAGCGCGCAGGTTGACGTCGAGGACGAAATCGATCTCTTCGGTTGTGATCCTGTCGGGATCGAGGTCACCGCCCACTCCGGCGTTCGCGACCAACACGTCGACATCCGCCAGCGACTCGCACAGCGCCATCAGATCATCCCGGTTGGACAGGTCACGCACTTCGACCTCGCCACCGGTCCTGTCCGCCAGGTCGCGCAGGACGGCCTCGGAACGCGCGGTGAGCACCAATTCGGCCCCACGCAACGCCAACTCGCGGGCGATCGACCCACCGAGGCCGCCGCTGGCACCGGTCAGCAGGATCCTTGCACCGTCGATTCTCATGGGCCCGACGCTACCGGCCCGATTGCCAGCCGTGTTTCAGCCTGCGAGCAATGCCGAGCGCACTCGGGCGCGGTGCCAGTCGGCGTCGCCGTGGGAACGGGCCAGCGCCCATGCTCGTTTCATGAACAGGTGCAGGTCCGCTTCGACCGTGTAGCCGATCGCGCCGTGGCACTGAAGGGTCGCCTCCGATGCGGCAACGGCAGCGAGCGAGGCGCGCTGCTTGGCCATCGATGCCACCATGGCCGCGTCTTCGCCCAGAGCCATGAAATGGGCGGCGTTGCGCACCAGGGGTTCGGCGAACTCGATGCCGAGGCTTGCGTCGGCCAGGTGGTGCTTCACAGCCTGGAAGGTGCCGATCGCCGTTCCGAACTGCTTGCGCTCGCCCACGTACTCGATGGTGATGTCGAGCATTCTGGCGCTGAGGCCGACGAGCAGCGCCGCATCCAGCACTGCGGCGCGGTCGAACGCACGCGCTACCAGCGCCTCTGCCGTCGCCCCTTCAGCCAGCCGCGTCGCGCCGCGGCTGCCCGGGTGCAGCTGCGAGAGGTTCCTCGAACCATCAACCGAGTCGGCCGAAGACAGTTCGACCGAGCCGGCTTCGAACAGGTCGACGGTGTGCTCACCCGTGCCGGTCACGGGATCGTGGCCGAGCAGCAGGATCGCGTCAGCGGTGGGGGCGCCTGACAGCAAGGGCGATGGACCGAATCCGACCACCACGGTGGCTCCGCCGGCGATGCGCTCGAGCCACGAGGCGGCGGTCTCGTCTCCGGCGCCCGCCAGCGTCCCCAGGGCCGCGGCCGCCACCCCGGCGGTGTCGGCGATCGGGTCGGGAAGCCCTGCGCGGCCGCACTCGATGACGATGCCGACGAGATCGTCGTCGGTCATGGCGAGCCCACCCTGGGCCTCGGGCACCATCAGGCCGCACACACCCATCTCGGTGAGGGCGTCCCAAGCTTGACGCACCCGTCCGTCACTGTCACCCAGTCCGGTGTGCCTGCCGACCGCGCCACCCCAAGCCGAACGGACTGCGTCGGGCGTGCAGGTGTCGGCCAGCAGGCCGCTCACGGCCTCGACGAAGTCGTTCTGGTCATCTGTGGGAGCGAACCTCATGACAGCCCCTACTTCCTCGGCAGGCCGAGGACACGCTCGGCGATGATGTTGCGCTGGATCTCGTTGGTGCCGGCGTAGATCGGCCCCGACAGGGCGAACTCGTAGCCCCGCATCCAGGGGCCGTCCAGCTCGGCGCGGTCGCCCAGCAGGTCGAGCGCCGCGCGGTGCAGTCGCACGTCCATCTCGGACCAGAACACCTTGTTGTATGACGACTTGGCGCCGGGCGAGCGACCCTCCACCAGGTCGGTCACGTCCCCGAGCGTGTAGAGGGCATAGGCCTCGGCGTCGATCCACGCGTCGGTTACGGCGTCGAGCGCCGCACTACTGGCGCGCCCGTCGCCGGCGGTTTGCACCGCCAGGTCGACCAGTCGCGACGCTGCGGCGCGGAAGCGGCCTGGTGAACGCAAGGTGAGCCCGCGCTCGGAGTTGGTGGTGGCCATGGCCACTCCCCAACCCTTGTCGACCTCACCGAGGATCCCGCCGCGCTGCATGGTCGCAGCCGTGCCGTCGTCGTCGGGTACGAAGACATCGTCGAGGAACACCTCGGCGAAGCCCTCGTCGCCGTCGAGGCGACCGAATCCGCGCACTGTCATGCCCTCGGCATCGAGGGGTACCAGGAAGTACGTCAGACCGCGGTGGCGTTCGGCTTCGGCGTCGGTGCGGAACAGCCCGAAGAGGTGGGTGCAGAAAGCGCCGCGCGTCGTCCAGGTCTTCTGGCCACTGAGGCGCCAGCCGCCTGCTTCGTCGTCACGCACGGCTCGCGAGCTGATGCCTGCCAGGTCGGAACCGGCGTTCGGCTCCGACCATCCCTGGCACCACAGGTCCTCGGCGGCAGACATACGCGGCAGGTAGTGGTCCTGCTGGGCCTGGTTGCCGAACTCGAAGATCGTCGGCGCCAGCAGGAAGATGCCGTTCTGGGTGATCCGCTGCGGTGCCTGGGCGGCGTAGTACTCCTCTTCGAATATCAGCCACTCCCACAGCGTGGCGTCGCGCCCTGCGTAGGCCTCGGGCCACGACACGACCGACCAGCGGGCCTCGTGCAGCAGCTTCTCCCACTCGAGGTGCTGGGCGAAGCCCGTCGCCGTGTCACCCGACTCAAGGCCGGTGGGCACGTTGGCTGTGAGCCACTCGCGGCAGTCGGCACGGAACGCCTCCTCCGAATCGCTCCAGTTCAGATCCATCAGTCCTCCACTGCTGTATCGACGCACACGCGACCGAGCGCGTCGGATGCCTCGGTGATGATGCCGTCGACAAGGTCCGACACGGACGGCAGGTCGTCGATCGAGCCGACCACCTGCCCGGTCGGCAGGATGCCCACATCGAGGTCGCCGTCGACCACCGATGCCTTGGTCATCATCGGGGCGTTGGCCGCGAGCGCGACCTGTGACCAGGTGAGGTTCTGGTCGGCCTTCATGGACCGGCCGGTGCGCAGCAGGTCGAGCGGCGATGTGCCCGACTGGCGGGCGAACCGCAGCGCGTTGCCTGCGGCCGCCATGAACCGCCTGGGGCCCTTCGAGCGTTCGAGTTCGTCGATCACCTCGGTGCGGATGACCCGCTGCGGGGCACCGTCGATCGCCGAGGTGACAACGGTGGCGTTGAGCCCTGACTCCAGGTACACCGCCTTCACGTGGTCCGGCACCTGGCTCTCGGCGGTCAGCAGAAACCTCGTGCCCATGGCGATGCCGTCGGCACCCCAGACACGAGCGGTGGCCAGGGAGTTGCCGTCGTGCATCCCACCGGCGGCCAGCACCACCATGTCGCTGCCATGGGTGGCCTCGACCACACCGGGGATCAGCAGCGCGGTCGGGATGGTGCCGGTGTGGCCACCACCCTCTCCGCCCTGTGCGATCACGGCGCTCACTCCCATGGCCGCGACCTTCTCGGCGTGGCGGGGAGCGCCCACTGTCACGATCGTGGCAACTCCACCGTCACGAAGCCGCTCGACCTGTTCGGGGCGTGGCGCTGCGGCGAAACTCGCCACCGGCACGCCGCGCTCGATGATCAACGAGATCCGCTCGGCCGCGTCAGGCTGGCTTGGCAGCAGGTTGATGCCGAAGGGGTTGTCGGTGCGCTCGCGCACCTTGTCGACGGCGGCACCGAGCTCGTCGAGGGTCATTGTCGCCGAGGCGAGAATGCCGAGGCCTCCAGCGGCGGCGGTGGCCGCCGTCAGGCGGGCACCCGACACCCAGCCCATGCCCGTCTGAACGATCGGGTAGCGGACACCGAACAGATCGGTGGCACGCGTCGACAGTGACGGGTGGGGCTCGGGGGGCCGGCCCGGATCCGGGTTCACGACTCGGGCACCTCCCGGTGCCGCAGGCCGGTCGGGTCGAGTCTCTCGATCTGCTCGCCTTCCTCGGGAGTGGGACCGCGGGACTCGGCGACGTCGTCGGGCACGACGAGTTCACACCCGGTTGCCTCGACCACCTCGTCGACGCTCACGCCGGGATGCACCGACCGCAGGCGCATGGTGGGGATCCCGTCGGCATCGTCGGACTCGAAGTCGATCACCGCGAGGTTGGAGACCACCCTGCGGATCTCGTGGAACCGTGAGGCCACCGGCCCGAGGGCGGCGGCTCGGTCATAGCCGACTCCGCAGACCACATCGACGGAGTCGACGAACACCCGCGGGCCGTGCTTTGGCACCCAGTAGCTGGTGGTGTGGTTGATCGTGTTGCCGGGGGCGCCTCGGAAGCCGAGCATCTGGGACTTGGGTTGCGACCACGAGCCGATGGCGGCGATGTTGGCGTTGCCGAAGCGGTCGATCTGCACGGGGCCCATCATCACGTGACGCTTGCCCTGCCAGAGCAGGCCGAACATCTCGCGGTAGGGGTTCCAGTGGGCGACGGTGCGCTGGTCGCGTCGCTCGTCTTCTGTCAGGCCCACGGGCGGCACGTTGTCGAGCAGCGTGTAGTAGCCATCGGTGATGGCGAGGTGCGGCTCCGTGGTGGAAGCGGCCAGGCGACCTCCGATCAGCGGCAGGTTGCCGATCGGGTTGCAGAGCCGTTCGCCGTCACCGGCGAACGCATCTGCGATGGCCACGGCGCACACGTCTGCGCGCAACGGGGTGGGGTCTGTGCTCATGTCTGCGAATCAGCCTTTCGCCTCGGTGCCGGCTAGCTCATCGACCTTCGCCCGGTACCCGGCCTCGTCGATGTCGAGGAAGTCGGTGCGGAATGCGGCCCAGTCCTCGTCGGACCTGGCGGCGGCTGCGTAGCGCTTCTGGAACGCCTCGTCGCGGCCGTAGTCGGGCGGGCACTCGGTGAAGTGCGCCCCGCCGGGTGCGTCGATCACGCCGTCGACATCGAGCCGGGAGATCCGCAGGTGGGTCACATCCGCGAGGCCTGCGAGGTCGTCGGTGGCGACGACCTGCTCGGTGCTCACGAAAGAACGCTTCGCTGCCCGCACGAAGAGGTCATCCATGAAGGGGTCCTCGCCGAGCCACAGGGCGTTGCCCGAGTTGTCAGCCCTGTTCTGGTGCACGAAGGCCGCATCCAGGTCGAGCGCCGGCACTGCGAGCAGTTCCTCGTGCTCGCCGCTGGTGGCTTCGGGATAGGGGGAGCGGACCGTCTGCAGGTCGGGCATCTCGGTGGGGATGTCGGAGCCGAGCCCGGCGCGGGTCGGCAGGAAGGGTACCCGCCATGCAGCGGCCTGCAGGCCGAGCAGCAGCATGCCCTCGTCCCACTCGGCGGCCTCGATCGAGCCGTCCTGGCGGGCGAGCCGATAGTTGGGCTCGAGGGGGATCGAGTCGAGCGACACGAACCCCGAGATCACCTTGGCGACCTTGCCGGCACGGCACAACAGGCCTACGTCGGGCCCGCCGTAGGCGACGACGGTCAGGTCGGTGAGGTCGGACCGCAGGATCTCGCGGACCACCGACATCGGCTTGCGGCGGCTTCCCCAGCCGCCGATTCCTATGGTCATGCCCGAGGCGAGCTCTGCGACAGCCTCCACCTCGGTGAGCATCTTGTCCGGCCCGGCCACTGCCAGCCCCTCTCTCATCGCCTCGATGCGGTGGTCGCTGCGATGTGTCGATGTGCCTCTGCGGACTGCGTCCGCCCGGATCTGATGACCCGTCAGATTTCCACGGTAGTTGTGCTGTCGGACTGCGGCGAACCCGGACGGGCGCCAGTCAGGCCGGAGCCCGATTGCCACCATGTAGCCTCGAACTCACCACCCCGGTACCGCCGGGCCACCCCCCACAGGACACACGATGAACCACGTGAGCCACCCCGCCCGCCGATCCCTGCGGCCACTGATGGTCGCCCTGGCGTTGCTCGGCACACTCGGCCTGCTCGGCACTGCGTGCACCAAGGACGACTCTGCCAGCGACGACTCTGCCAGCGACGACTCGGCCGGCAAGGACGACGGCGACGCTGCCGCCGACGACAGCGCGAATGACACCGGCGGCGCTTCGGCTGACTTCGTGAGCACCGTCGATGCGGCCACCGCAGAGATCGAGGCGACCACGGATGCGTGCCAACTGATCGACACAGTCGGGATCGTGGCCGAGGTCGGGAACCCGGTCACCAAGGACGAGAACGAGGCAGCAATCGGCTTCTTCGTGGCAATGGCCAACAAGATGGCTGACACCGCCGGAGACCCGGACCTCGAGAATCGTCTGCGCAGTGGCGCCGACTCCTACGAGCAGTTCGCCAAGGACGCCGACTACGACCCCGAACAGCTCGACCTCGACGGCGACGGGCCCGACCTCCCGGAGGTCGCAGATGCCCAGGAGGCAATGGACGAGTGGTTCAGTACCCAGATGGTCAACTGCCTGCCTGAAGGTCTCGAAGTCCCGGAGGGCTGATGGCGGCACGCCGTCCCAGCACAGCGGCGCGCGTCGGCGCGGGGATCGCGGCGCTCCTGTTGGTCGTGGGACTCCTCGGAGGCATCCTCGCCAGCTTCGCCGGCAACGGCGCCGATACGACCACTTCGAGCACCCCCACCACCGCAGCCACGACCACGACCCTTGCAGACGCCGACTACGAGCGGATCGTGGGCGGCATCAGCGACCTGATCACCGCAGCCGACAACCAGCGGTGCCCGCTCGTCAGCGCCTTCACGGCATTCGGCCAGCTGCCGGACCCAGCCAACGAGGCCCAGGTGCGAATGGCAATCGGCGTGACCCTGCAACTGCTGGTGGCCAGTGCCGCATCCGCCCTCGCAGACCAGCCGGAGCAGGCGGCCACCATCAGCGCCACCGCTGACGCGCTCATGGCCGAGGCTGAGGCAGCCGGCTATGCCCCCGACTGGCTCAATACTCCTCCGGGCAACCAGGCGCTGGCAGGAGAGGCCTTCGTGGCGGCCTTCGAGGAGTACCAGGTGCTCACCGAGGAGCTGTGCCTGCAAGATGAAGGAGACGGCTGAGGGGCGGGACTACTCGTCGTAGTCGGCGTCGCGCTTCTCCACGAACGCGTCACGGGCCTCGTCGGACACGCCGGTCAGGTTGAGCTCGAAGGTGAACCCCTGCTCGAAGCGGTAGCTGCGGTTGACGTCGACCGGGTCGATCCCGTTGAGCGAGGCCTTCGCCGCCCGGATGACGGTGCGGCTCTTGGTGCAGATCTTCTCGGCGATCTCCATGGCTGCGCCCCGCAGCTCCTCTGCCGGCACGACCGCGGCGATCGAGCCCCACTGGGCAATCACTTCGGCCGTGACCGGCTCAGCCGTGTAGACCATCTCGCGCATCTTGTGCTGGGGAACCAGCCGGGCGAGGTGTGTGGCGGCACCCAGGGCGCCCTGGTTGACCTCGGGCAGGCCGAAAGTGGCGCCCTCGGCGGCAACGATCACGTCAGCGTTGCCGACGAGGCCGATGCCGCCCCCGAGGCAGAAGTCGTTGACGGCGGCTATCACCGGCACCTCACACTCGTAGACGGCCTTGAACGCCGCATAGCAACCCCGGTTGGCCCCCACGAGGGCGTCGAATCCCTCAGTCGCCTGCATCTCCTTGATGTCGACACCGGCGTTGAAGCCCTTGCCCTCGGCGCGGAGCACCACGGCCCCCGTGGAGGCTTCGCGACCGGCTTCGGTGAGCAGATCTGCCAGTTCGAACCAGCCCGCGACCGTGAGCGCGTTGACGGGCGGATGCTCCATCACGATCTCGGTGATGCCGTCGATCGTCGTCGTGCTGAATCCCATTGCTGCTCCCGTTGCTGGCGGTGTCAGTCAGCCACCGGCGGACTGGTTGGCCGGACGGTGATGCGCGAACGGTAGCCTCCGCCGCCATGGGCAGCGATACCGACAGTGGCAGCCAGGCAGTGGCATCGAGCACGGACGACCTGGACCAGACAGGGCGGGTCGTGCTCGTGACCGGTGGCACCAAGGGGATCGGCCGCACGATCGTGCAGCGGTACCGCGACTGGGGTGCGGAGGTGATGACCTGTGGCCGCAACGAACCCGATGACCTTCCCGCAGGCGCCGCGTTCACCGCGGCCGACGTGCGCGACCCGCAGCAGGCCGATGCCCTGGTGGACGCCACGGTCGACCGCTTCGGTCGCATCGACGTGGTGGTCAACAACGCCGGTGGAGCGCCACCGGCCGAGGCAGCCACGGCGTCACCGCGCTTCAGCGAGTCGATCATCCGGCTCAACCTGCTCGCACCACTCAATGTGGCCCAACGCGCCAACCACCACATGCAGCGGCAGGCCGACGGCGGAGTCATCATCAACATCGCCTCGGTGTCGGCCACGCGGCCGTCACCGGGTACAGCCGCCTACGGGGCCGCCAAGGCCGGGCTGCTCAACCTGACCTCGTCACTGGCTGTCGAGTGGGCTCCGAAGGTGAGGGTGGCGGCCATCGTGGCCGGCCTGATCCTCACCGAGCAGGCAGAGCTGCACTACGGCGACGAGGAGTCGGTGGCGCGTGTTGCGGCCACCGTGCCGGCGGGTCGCCTCGGCGCTCCCGAGGACCTGGCCCAGGCCTGCCGTTGGCTGGGATCCCCGCTCGCGTCGTATGTGAGCGGTTCTGCGATCTGGCTGCACGGCGGCGGTGAGCGGCCCGCGTTCCTCGACGCCGTCGAGGACTGACCCGGCGCCGCGCATCGCCCAGCAACGATCCATGCCGGTGGGTCGCACCCCTGGCGAAGCCCAGTTCGTAGGCTTGTCCCATCGCTTTCAGGATCCTCTTGGCCGTGGCCGCACTCGTGGCGGTAGTCGCACTGCTCGGTGGCGGCAGCCCGCTCGACGACAGTGCCGAGGCGCACGTGGAGATCCTGCTGGGCCGCAACGCAGACATCGACGGTGCACGCCAGCAGTTGATCTCGGATGCCACTTCCACGTGGCAGGCCACCCGGATCGCGGAGACGACCGAGGACGACTCCGCCTCCGTCGAGTTCGCCATCCCCGGCACGGCGCTGGACGGCATGGTCGCCGAGCTTCGCCGTCACCCGCTCGCGGACGAAGTCGACGTCAGCCTCGAGGTGGACCCCTCCCAGCTCGAACCCGACCCGCTGGCCACCGAGGAAGCCGCGCCCGAGCCCATCCGGTTGCGCGTGGACCTCACGCGCTCCTCGGGTGGCGGCCCGTGGGTCACGATCGTGGGCGCCATGTTCGTGGCCGTGCTCGCCCTGGTGGCGCTCGTGTTCGTGCAGCGCCGCTTCAGCGGCGGCGATGACGAGTTCGGCGACGGGCTCGACGGCGACAACGCGCCGCGCACCAACTGGAACTGAGCCGAGGGACCGGGTCAGCCGAGCGGCAGTGCCTGGGCGAGGTCGCGCCAGCCCTGGCGTGGAAGCGCAGCCATGTCGGGCTCCAGCACCTGGATGCACACGTGGTCGGCACCCGCATCGAGGTGTGCCTGCACCCGCTCGGTGGCTGCCTCGACGCCACCCCAGGCCACCACGGCGTCAACCACCCGGTCCGCTCCACCGCCGGTGGTGATCTCCTCTTCGGTGAACCCGAGTCGCATCAGGTTGTTGGCGTAGTTGGGCAGGCCCAGGTAGATCTCCATGTGCGCACGGGCGGTGGCCCTGGCCGTCTCGGGATCGTCGTCGAGCACCACCATCTGCTCCACCGCCAGCAGCGCGTCCGCACCCATGGTCTCGCGGGCAACGGCGGTGTGTTCCGGCGGTACGAAGTACGGGTGGGCACCTGCGGTGCGCTCGGCTGCGAGCTTCAGCATCTTCGGACCGAGCGCCGCAAGCACCATCTCCGCGGACGGCTCGCCCTTGGGCGCCAGGAACATCGAAGCCTCCATGGCATCGAGGTACTCGACCATCGCGCTGTAGGGCTTGGTGTATTCATGCTTGCGGATGCCGGCAACGAGGTGGCCGTGCGACACACCGAGTCCGAGCAGGAAGCGACCCGGGTAGGCCTCGTTGAGCGTCTGCATCGCCGCGTTGGTGGTCATGGCGTCGCGGGCGTAGCGGTTGGCGATTCCGGTAGCCACCTTCAGCGTGGAGGTCGCCTCGAGCAGCATCGCGGACTCGAGGAACACCTCGCGGAACACCGTCTCGGGGATCCACAGCGCACCGAAGCCGAGCTCCTCGATCTCAGCAGCGCACTCCCGTGCCACCGTGGAGGGCTGCATGTCGAGCGAGCCGGTCCAGATGCCGTACGTGCCGATGTCGATGTTGGGGTTCTGCATCCGGCGGACGATAGCCCCGGCGGGCGCGGCACGACGCCGCGGCCTTGCGGTTGCGGGCCGGAGGTGACGGGACCACCCGGCACCGGTAATCTGACGGTTCGTCAGATAGTGGCCCACCGAGGGGAACCAAGATGGCCGAAACGACCAGACGCCGACCGGCAGTAGAGGGCTGGTTCCACATGCCCGAGGCCGGCTCGGGCGACCAGCCGGCCCTGATCGGCACCCGCTGCACCGAGAGCGGCACCTACTTCTTCCCGCCCGAGCGCGTGATGTCACGTGCTCCCGGCCACGCCGACTCCGCGCTGCAGGAAGTCCAGCTCTCGACCCGCGGCAAGCTCTGGAGCTACACCGACGCCCAGTACCAGCCGCCGCCCCCGTACGTGCCGGTGACAGAGCCACACGAGCCGTTCTGCATCGCTGCGGTCGAGCTCGAGGACGAGAAGATGGTCGTGATGGGCCAGGTACCTGCCGGAGTGACCGTCGACCAGCTGACGCTCGGCATGGAGATGGAGCTGGTACTCGACACGCTCTTCGTGGAGACCGACGAGGAGTCGGGCCGGAACACCGAGGTGGTCACCTGGAAGTGGGCACCGGTCGGACTGAAGGGATCGAACTGATGGAACAGGTCGCAGTTCTCGGGGTCGGCATGCACCCGTGGGGCAAGTGGGGACGCAACTTCGTGGAGTACGGCGTCGCGGCCGCCCGCGACGCCCTCAACGACGCGGGCATCGACTGGAACGACGTCGGCTTCGTGGCCGGCGCGGACACGATGCGCAACGGCTACCCCGGCTACGTCGCCGGTGCCACCTTCGCCCAGGCACTCGGCTGGACAGGCATACCGGTAACCAGCGCCTATGGCGCCTGTGCGTCAGGCGCCATGGCCCTCGAAGCGGCCCGCCAACGCATCCTGTCCGGGATGTGCGACGTTGCACTCGTCGTCGGTGCCGACACCACACCCAAGGGCTTCCTGAAGCCCAACTCGGGCGAGCGAAAGGACGACCCGGACTGGCTGCGCTTCCACGTGCTGGGTGCGTCCAACCCCACGTACTTCGCCATGTACGCGCGACGCCGCATGGACCTCTACGGCGCCACCCAGGACGACTTCGCAGCGGTCAAGATCAAGAACGCCCGCCACGGCCTCAACAACCCCAACGCCCGGTACCGCAAGGAGGTCACTGCAGCCGACGTCGAGAAGTCGCCGCTGGTCGCCTCACCGCTGCGGCTGCTCGACATCTGCGCCACCTCCGATGGCGGCGCGGCGATCGTGCTCACCTCGATGGACTATGCCCGCAAGCACCTCAGGGGCGACCCTTCGGTGCGTGTGGCTGCGATCTCCACGGTCACACCGACGTTCCCCAACACGATCATCGAGATGCCCGAGTTCGCCACCGACTCGGCGGCAGGCATCCCCGCCCCCGACCGCACCTTCAAGCAGGCGATCGGCGACGCCGCCTACGAACAGGCCGGCATCGGCCCCGAGGACGTAGGCGTGGCAGAGGTGTACGACCTCTCCACCGCCCTTGAGCTCGACTGGTATGAGGACCTCGGATTCTGTGGCCCCGGTGAAGCGGAGAAGCTGCTGCGCGACGACGTGACGACGCTCGGCGGCCGGCTGCCGGTCAACCCGTCGGGAGGACTCGCCTGCTTCGGCGAGGCAGTGCCCGCGCAGGCGATCGCCCAGGTGTGCGAGATCGCCTGGCAGCTGCAGGGCCGCGCCGAGGGACGCCAGGCACTCGACGACGCCGGCGAGCCCCCGAAGGTGGGCATCACCGCCAACCAGGGCCTGTTCGGACACGGCAGCAGCGTGCTGCTGACGCGCTGACGCACTCCAGCACGCGATTCGGCTCAAGACCGGCTCGCCATCGGCCGAAGCACCAAGCGGGAACACCACTGACCGCAGACCTACGATTGGCGTGATGGTCGCGCCCCGTGCCTCACAACGCTCGACGCGGATGTCCGCGTTCGAGGTGATGGACATAGTGAGCGCCGCGCGCGAGCGCGACCGCGCGGGGGTGTCTCCCGCGACTTGCCACCTGGAGGTCGGCCAGCCCTCGGCGCCCGCTCCTGCCCCGGTGCTCGATGCCGCCCGGGAAGCTCTCGGCGGACCACTGGGCTACTCAGATGCCATTGGCACCGCCGAGCTGCGCGATGCGATCTCGCGGTTCTACTCGCAGCGCTACGGCGTGGCCGTGGGCTCCGAACGCATCGCTGTGACCAGCGGAGCGTCCGCCGGCTTCGTGCTGTTGCTGCTGGCGATGTGCGATCCCGGCGACAGGGTGGCGGTCTTCGAGCCCGGGTACCCGTGCTACGCCAACATCGCGGACGCCCTCGGCGTCGAGGTCACAACCATCCATCTCGACGCCTCCACCAGCTACAGGCCCACGGTCGAACTACTCGACGCCGCGGTCCGCGGCCCGCTCAACGCCCTCATCGTGGCGAGTCCGTCGAACCCCACCGGCACTGCGCTCGACGAAGCGGCCCTCGCAGAGCTCGGCAGCTGGTGCTCTGCCAATGACACGACGCTGGTGGTCGACGAGATCTACCACGGCACGAGCACCACCCGGCTCACCACCGCCGCCGCCGGAACCGATGCCGTGGTCGTGCAGAGCTTCTCCAAGTACTTCTGCATGACCGGTTGGAGGCTCGGCTGGATGGTGCTTCCGAACAGCCTGGTCAGGTCGGTGGAACGCCTGTCGCAGAACCTGTACCTGAGCCCCAACGCGCTGTCCCAGAGCGCGGCGGTTGCAGCGTTCGGCGCAACCGACGAACTTGATTCCCATGCGGGTTCCTACGCCGCCAACCGCAGCGTGCTGATAGACGCCCTGGTCTCTGCGGGAGTGGCCGACATCGCCCCCGCCGACGGCGCCTTCTACGTGTGGGCGGACCTCGGCGGCTGGGGTGAATCGAGCACCCTGTGCAATGCGTGGCTCGGCGACATAGGTGTGGCAGCCACGCCTGGCACCGACTTCGACTCACAGCGCGGCGGGCGCTTCGTTCGGTTCTCCGTCGCCGGTGACGGCGCAGAGATCACCGAGGCCGCGCAGCGCCTGGGCGAATGGCTTGGCGCACACGGCGACCGGGCAGCCTCATGATCCGCGCCGACCTGAAGCACTGGCTGGCCACCGCCGACGCCTCACCGGCACGTTGGGTGCGCTCGACGCACCGTAGCCTGCTGCGGGCGCGGGCAAGGATGCGCACCGGTTCGGTGGCCGCCGAGATGGACCGCATCGTCGACAAGGCCCGCGACACGACCGCAGGATCGGGTCTGGGTGAGTCGGTCGCAACCAGGGTGAACCGTGCGCGCAGGCGCGGGGTGACACGGTGATCCGCACCGCTGCCATCGTGGCTCCGAGCCCGGTTCCGTTGCGCCCGGGGGGCGCCGAACGGCACTGGGAAACGCTGCGCGCCTCACTGGAGGACGCCGGCATCGCCGCCGACCTCGTGAAACTCCCGGTGCGCGAACACACCTTGGTCGACCTGGTCGACGGCTACGAGGCGTTCCGCCTGCTCGACCTGTCGCACGTGGATCTCGTGATCACCGGCAAGTACCCGGCCTGGATGGTGCAGCACCCCAATCATGTGGTCTGGATGCTGCACCCGCTGCGCGGCCTCTACGACACGTTCAATCCGGCGGCACATGAGGCCGAGCGGCTGCCCGAGATCGAGGAACTGGACCTGCTGGCGGGCGTTGTGTCCGAAGGAGCCAGCTGGACCGACCCCCTCGATGTGATCGACCTGGTCCGCGAGGCCGCCGACCGTCTCGGCCCATCGGCAACCGACCCCTTCGGTCCGCTGGTGTTGCCCTCCCGGCTGGCGGCATCAGTGGTGAGGATGCTGGACGCATGGGCGCTCAACCCGGCGCGGGTGAAGCGCCACTTCGCCATCTCGGACATCGTCGCCTCGCGCCCCGGCTACTTCCCTGCGGGATTGCACCCCGAGGTGATAGTGCCGCCGTCCTGCCTGCCCCAACCGACGAGCACCGCTCCCGGTGCGGGCCTGCTGTCGGTCGGGCGACTCGATGGGCCCAAGCGCGTCGATCTGGTCATCGACGCCTTCAAGCGCGTGGCCGACCCGTCCGCAACGCTCACGATCTGCGGCGACGGACCCCAGCGCCAGGAACTCGAACAACGCGCAGCATCCGACGACCGCATCCGATTCCGCGGCCGCGTCAACGACGCACAGCTCGCCGAGGCCTACGCGGATTGTGCAG
Organism: Actinomycetes bacterium; assembly: GCA_024222295.1. Classification (NCBI taxonomy): domain Bacteria; kingdom Bacillati; phylum Actinomycetota; class Actinomycetes; species Actinomycetes bacterium. Next base: position 56,871 of record JAAEPF010000024.1, on the reverse strand, counting down.
CCGTCGTGGTGCCACCCCTGCACGAGGACTTCGGATACGTGGCCATCGAGGCCATGCAGGCTGGGCGTGCCGTCATCACCACCAACGACTCGGGCGGGCCTGCCGGTCTCGCCACCGACGATGTCGACGCCCTCGTGGTAGAACCCGAGCCGGAAGCTCTGGCCGAGGCCATGTCGGCACTCGTGGCGGACCCAGCCCGGGCTGCCGCGCTCGGCGAGGCGGGTTCTGCCACGGCTGCGCGCCATTCCTGGCCCGAAGCGATCAAGGAACTGATCGCGCCTGCAGCGCCGGTGAAGCTGCCCCCGGGGCGGCGCGGGCGGCTCGTTGCGGTCAGCACCTACCCGATCGCCGACTGGCCGGGCGGCGGGCCCGAACGCGCGCGCAACCTACTCGGCGGCCTCTCCGACGATGGCTGGGACGTGCACGTGGTCGCGATCGCGCCCCACGGCCGGGGCCACGAATCGACAGTCGCCGACGGCCTCTCCGAAGTCACCGTGGAGCCGTCGGCACGCCATGGCGCCGCCGAGCGGCGGCTGCGCCGCCTCACCGCCAATGTTGCGATCACCGACATCGCCGCTTCGGTGCTGTGGACCAGCACTCCGGAACTGGTGCAAGCCCTCGGATCGGCCCTGCGGGGTGCGGACGCCGCGGTGGCCGTGCAGCCGTACCTGGCACCAGCTGTACTGGAACTGGCGCCGGGCCTGCCACTGATCCTGGACGACCACAACCACGAGCGCTCCCTGAAGGCACAGATGCTGCCCGACGACGAGGCGGGCCAATGGATGCTGGACCGGGTGGCCGAAGCCGAGGGAGCCGCTGCCACGCGGGCGGTCCTCGTGGTGACAACCACCGCAGAGGACGCCCGATCACTCGAAGCCGACCACGGTCTCGGGCCTGGCCGCACCGTTGTCGTTCCCAACGGAGTGGCCTCCGACGACGTGGCGTTCACCGATGCCCTCGCACGAGCAGACAACGCTGCGGGCCTGCGGGTGTCGCTCGATGCCCCGGAGTCCGCGAGGATCGCCCTCTTCGTCGGTTCGGCACATGGACCCAACGTCGACGCCGCCCGAGAGATCCTGCAGATCGCGCCGCAGTTCGGCGACGTGGTGTTCGCCCTTGCCGGTGAGCACAGCGACCAACTCGACAGCCACGAGGCGCCCGACAACGTGCGCCTTCTGGGAGCGGTCACCGACGAGCGGCTCGGCGAGTTGTTGGGCGGTGCCGACGTGGCACTCAACCCGATGCGAACCGGTGGTGGGTCCAACCTGAAGGTCCTCACCTACTTCGCGGCCGGACTCCCGGTGCTGTCCACCCCCACCGGCCTTCGTGGCATCGCCGATCCTGACAACGTCGCCATGATGGCCACGGTCGACCGTTTCGCGCCCGCGTTGCGGACGATTCTGGCCGAGTCGCATCGGGGAGACACGGATGGCAGGGTGAAGGCAGCCCGCGAGTTGGTGGAGAACGAGTTCGACTGGTCCGTCATCGCGAAGAACTTCTCGGCTCTCGTGGGCGATGCGATCGCACAGCGAGAGGGCGTGGATTGACACAGCAGACGGCGAGCGGAGCACGTGCGCAGGTGTACGTGGAGGTGACCACGACGCTGGCCGCCCGTTTCACCGCGGGCTACGAGCGACTCGTGCGGAACGTGCTCGCAGGACTCGACGACCCCGATGCGCCGGTCGAGGTGGTGCCGGTGGTGGCCAAGGGCCGCAACGGGCACCGGAGGCTGACCGACAGCGAGCGCGAGCAGCTCGCCCACCACCCTGCAGGTGGCTCCAATTCCCGGCGCGCCGACCGCTTCGGGCCCCTGTCCCCGCTCGTGAGGGCCACTGTGGGCCTGCGTGTCGTGGGTCGTGCCCGTGCCGCTGCAGCCAACCAACGGCGCCGACTGATGACATCGCCGTCCGTGCGAGCACTCGATCTCGGGATACTGCCGATGGGCTCGGTGTGGCTCGACCTGGAGCCCGCATGGAATGACCCCGACCCGCGTCCGGAACTGCTCGCGCGGCTGCAGGCCGAGGGCATCCACTCGGCGGTCCTGGTGGCCGATGTGATGCCCGAGATACATCCCGACTGGTTCGACGGCCACCAGCGCGAGGTGTTCGGCGACTGGCTGCAGGCACACCTCGAGCACAGCGGTCTGTTCCTCTGCATCTCGCACAACACCGAGGCCGATCTTCGGGAAGTGGCCCGGCGCCGCGGCATCGCCCGTGAGCTGCCCACCGTTGTTGTGCCACTGGGTGCCGACCTGCCCGACGCGACGCCAGAGCCGGTGCACATGCCACCCGAGGTGGGCCGCTACATGCTCGTCGTGGGCACACTCGAGCCACGCAAGAACCAGAAGCTGGTACTCGATGCCTTCGACCGGCTGCGCCTGCGCCACGAAGACCTCGGACTCGTGCTCGTGGGACGTCAGGGCTGGATGGTCGACGAGCTGGCCGAGTCGATCCGCACCCACCCGGACTTCGGTGGGCGGCTGGTGTGGCCCGATGCGGTCTCCGACGGTCAGCTCGCCTGGCTGTACCGCCACGCGTTCCTGACTGTTGCGCCGTCGCGCTACGAGGGACTCGGCGTGCCCGTGATGGAAGCACTCGGATACGGAAGCCCGACGATCAGCTCGACCGGCGGCGCCCTCTCGGAGGCCGGCGGCGACCACGTGGAGACGATCGACCCCGATGACCTCGACGGCCTGTGTGTGGCCATCGAACGGCACTTGATGGACGACGACCACCACAACGACCTTCAGCAGAAGGCCTCCACGTACGTGGCGCCCCGTTGGGACGACACCGCCGTCGTGGTCGGCGCGGCACTGCAGCGGCTGGCTACTGAACCGCCCCCGATGCCCGGGCGCATGACAGGCGGATCGGCTTGAGCCCCACGACGGTCAGCACGCCCCGGGTCACCCGGGCGCTCGTGGCACTCACCGTGGCGGCCGGCGTGGTCGGCATGGTGCTGCGGCTCCTGCCGCGCAGTGCGCTGTGGCTCGATGAAGCGCTCTCGGTCCACATCTCGTCACTACAACTCGGCGACATTCCCGAAGCACTGCGGCGCGACGGCCACCCGCCGCTGTACTACTTCCTGCTGCATGGATGGCTGAAGCTCGGCGAGTCCGACTGGTGGGTGCGGGCCCTCTCGGCGCTGATCTCGGCCGCGGGCATTCCACTGGCCTACCTGGCGGGGCGCCGTCTCGGCTGGCGGAGGGGTGCAACCGGCCTCGGCGGCACCCGGGTCGGGTTGATTGCAGCATCGACGTGGTCGCTGTTGCCGTTCGCTGTTCGCTACGGCAGCGAGACCCGCATGTACGCGCTGGTGTCCACCCTCGTGCTCGGTGGGTACCTGCTGCTCGACAACCTGGTCGGCGAACCACGGCGCACCGACAAGCCGCTGCCGTCCGCGATACCGAGTGCAATCGGTCTCGCCCTCGTGACCGCCGCACTGCTCTACAGCCACTACTGGGCCCTGTGGCTGGGGGCTGCCACAGCCGTGGTGGTCATCGTGTCGCTGGTGCGCGCCGTGTCACCAGACCGACGGCGCCGTGCCTGGCTGGCGCTGGGGTCGCTGGCCGCCGGGGTGCTCCTGTTCGTGCCGTGGATACCGGCGATGCTGTTCCAGGCCGACAACACCGGCACCCCGTGGGGTGAGGTCTTCAGGCCCGCCACGATCCTCGTGGTCACCATCACGGACTTCGTGGGCGGTGGCTTCGGCGAACTCCAGGTCGTTTCATATGTGCTGTTCACAGTGATCGCCGTCGCGCTGTTCGGTGTACTGAGGCTGCGTGCTGGCCGCGAGGTGATCGAGCTCACGGCGGTGCCGCAGATCCGGGTGCTCACTGAGGTCACGGTGCTGCTCGCCACGCTCGGTATCGGCTGGGCAGCCAGTGCCGCGTCGTCGTCCACCTATGCCAGCCGCTACTCGGCGGTGGTCGCGCCGTTGTTTGCGCTGGCAGTGGCCGGCGGCATCGCCATGCTGCGCACCAGCCGCGCAACGTCGCTGGCGACCGCGCTGGTCTGTGCGGCGTTCGTCGTCGGGTCGGCCGTCGAGGTCGTGACCGATCGCACGCAGGCCGACATGGTGGCCGACGCGATCGAGGCCGAGGTCGCGGCGGGCGCATCCGCTGGTGACATCGCAGTCGTGGCTTGCCCCGACCAGCTGGGCCCTGCCACCAGCCGCGCGCTGGCCACCCGGGGAATCGACGTACCCGTCTACCCGTACCCGGTGATCGACAGCGATCCCCGGTTCGTCGACTGGGTCGGCTACGGGGAGCGCAACGAGGCCTCCGACCCCTCCGCCTTCGCGGCGGAGGTTGCTGCACGGCGTGGACCCGACACGACGGTCTACGTGGTGGCAAACACCGGCTACCTGACGTTCGAGGGCAAGTGCGAGGCCCTAGTTGCAGAGATCGGAGCCTCGGGTGGGTCGCCCGAGGTACTCGTGGCAGCCGACGCAGACAACCACTTCGAGAGCATGGGCCTGTGGGTGAGCAGACCCCCGGGGTGACCGCAACGGCGCCGGGCACCCCCTTGCGCTGGTCAGAGGGACTCGCCGCCGCGGCAATCGGCTGGGTGGCAGCCCGCCTGGCTGTCGCCGCCGGGTTCGTTTCGGCACATCTGCTGTCGGGGCGGGTCGACATGCCCGACGGCCGACTGCACCTCGACGAAGGACTGCTGACATGGGACGGCACGTTCTACCGGGTCATAACGGAGGGCTGGTACGCGGGGCCAGAGGTACCGACCGATGCGGTCCGGTTCTTCCCGGGCTACCCGGCGCTGGCGCGGGCGCTCGAACCGCTCATGTTCGGCAACGCGGACCTGGCACTGCTGCTCATCGCCAACGCCGCTGCCCTAGCCGCAGGTGTGATGCTCTGGCGCCTCGCCTCCGAGGTGACGGGCGACTCGACAGTCGGGGTGCGCGCGGCGTGGATGGTGGCGGTGATCCCTGCGGCCAACGTGATGGCGTTCGCCTACACCGAGTCACTCATGATGCTCATGGTTGCGCTGTGCCTGCTGGCGTTGCACCGGGGTTCTCCCGGCTGGGCTGCGGCCCTCGGGCTGGCTGCCGGCCTGCTGCGCCCGCAGGGTGTGTTGCTCGCAGTGCCGGTGGCCATCGAGGCGTGGCGCTGGTGGCGCTCGACCGATCGCCGCGAGCCGTCCCGTGTCGCCGCGTGGGCGGCCGCCACGGTGGCGCCCGTCGCGGGCCTCGCCACCGCCATGTGGGTGGTGTCACGCCGCACGGGCGACGTATTCGAGGCATTCACGATCCAGCGCCAGTTGCGCGACGGGTTCCGCGATCCGGTCACCCGGATCGGCCAGGCGTTCTGGGACTTCACCCAGGGCAGCCTGCACGACGTGTACAACGTGGCGTTCGCACTCGGCTTCCTGGCCCTGTTCGTGATTGCCGTGCGACGGCACCAGCCGCTGTCGTGGCTGGCATTCATGGCGGCCACGTGGCTGGTGGCGGTCGGCGGCAACAACATGGACTCGGTGGGCCGCTACTGTGTGGTCGCCGCACCGTTCGCCATCGCGCTCGCACAGTGGGCCCGCTCCAACGGTCGGCAGGTCGCCGTGGCGGTCGTCGGCCTGGGTGGGACCATCTGGTTCACAACCGAGGTGATGCTCGGCCGGATCGTCCCCTGAGCCGGATCGCCTCAGCCACCCGCCGCCGTGGTGGGGGCCTCGAGAGCGGCACGGAAGAACTGCTCGTCCTCGAAGATGCCCACATCGGCCAGGAAGATGCGGCCGTAGCGCTCGAAATACATGAGCTGCTTGGACAGCAGGAAGATTCCCCGGTCGAAGTCCGAGTCGTAGACGCCATGCGCCTCGGCGGCGGCGCGGACCCGCCGCTGCTCGCGGAACCGCCGGTAGATCGCCCGCAGACCCAGGCGCTCGGCCTCGAGGCCCTTGGCCTCGGCCACCTTCTGCTGCGGCGCGTTGAGCAGGTCTGCCAGTGAAACCTGACCGAACGGCTGGGTGAGCACCGGCCCGAGCGTGGCGCGCATGAAGGCCTCGAGTTGGTCGTCGTCCATGCCGAGCTGCTGTTCGAGCACCGGGCCGTAGACCTTGCGGGTATGGCGGGCCAGCGCCGGCCACGCCGACTCGTCTCCGAGGGCGGCCTCGATCAGCCTGCGGAAGAACAGGTGCGTGTCGGGATCGAGGCGGCCGACGATCCCCCAGTCGATCACGCCGACCCTGCCGTCGGGCAGCAACAGCAGGTTCCCCGCGTGCACGTCGCCATGGAACGTGCCCCAACGGATCGCCGTCAGCAGGAAGCCCTTCATCACCTCCTGCACCACGGGCGCCGGATCGTACCCGTAGCGGGCGACCGTGGTGAGGTCGTCGACCGGCACGCCGTCGAAGAACTCCATCGTGATGACCCTCGGCCCGCACAGCTCTGCGATCACCTCGGGAACCGTCACCCGGGGCAACGACACCTCGTCGAGCAGCTGGCGGTTGTGCACCATCGCGCGCGCCTCGTTGCGCAGGTCGAGCTCCTCGCCGATCTGCTCGCGGAAACCCTGGAACAGCGCGAGGAATTGCCCGGCTGCGTACTCACCGGTCTGCTTGGCCACGAGCTCGAGCAGCGGCTGGAACAGGTCGAGGTCAGTCGCCACCTGGTGCTCGATGCCCGGCCGAAGGACCTTGACCGCCACGCGGCGGCCGTCGACTGTAGTGGCCTTGTGCACCACCGAGATCGAAGCCGTACCGATCGGCGTTTCCGAGAAGCTCCAGAACGCCTCCTCGAGCGACATTCCCAGGTCGTACTCGACCGACCTGCGCACCTCTTCGAACGGCACGGCCGGGCCGGTGTCGAGGCAGGAGCGGAACTCTGCTGCGACATCGTCGCCGAACACGCCCGGCGACGAGCCGACCAACTGGCCGAACTTCATGAACGTGGCGCCCAACTCCTCGAAGGTGCGCCGCAATGGCTTGGCGTAGGCGTCGGGAGCTATCCGCCGGGTGAGGGCGGAACGCAACGCCAGCGGGGTGAAGTGCCTGGTGGTGACCAGCGCGATCTGGCGGGCACGCCGGGCGAGGTCGCGCCGGGAGACCTCGGGCAACTCGAGTGGATGCACCCGCGGCGTGTTCCACACGGCATCGGCGATCCCCGCCACCGCGTCGGTCTGTTCTGCCGTCGGTTCCATGGCTCCCCCTAGCGGCGCAACGTGTCCACGTCGGCGCCGTCGATGACGATCTCGACCTCGGGCTCGTCCGCCCCTTCGGGCAGGGCTTCTGCCGCAATCGCGGCTGCCGTGTCATGCACCTGGCCCCATGACGCGGTGCCGTCACACTTCGACAGCTCGTCAGAAGTAGGCGTCAGCACCACGCGGGCGCGGCCATCGACCACCGCTGCCTCGATCACCTGCATGTCTGCGGGCACCTTCGTGGTGGCCGAGTTGGCACGACCGGGCGTGCCCGAACCGAGTTCCTCGAGAGCCTGCAACAACCGGAACGACTGGTCACCGTCCTCGACCGGCACCGAAGCAGATCGGTCCGGGCCCCTGCAGGCACGCTTGGAGTTGAAGAACGCAATGGAGACCGCCCGCGTGGGGGGAGGCGACTCGGGCACCCCGCGCAGCCAGCCGGTGACCTCCCAGCGGTCCGGAAGGTCCTCGTCGTCCTCGTCGTCGCCGGCATCGCTGCGATCGGAGCCGGAAACGACACTGGCGGTGACGATGTCGATGCTCTGCATCGGACCGTTGGTGCCGATCCAGCTCGACAACACACAGGTCGACCACTGGCCGTTCTCACCGAACCAGCCACCGATCCGCGTCATGCGGGTCACCGTCGGCGAGGGGGCCCGCTCCTCGAGCAGGTCGAGAACGGCCTGCGAGGCAGCAAGGTCCCCGAAGCCACCACCCGTCGCAGACGCTCCGAACAGCTGGACCAGTTCCGCCGCCTCGTACTCCACCGCTGCGCCGGGCTCGGGGCAGTCCTCGCGGCGACCCGGCTCCGGCGTCTCACCGGCGCCGACGCCCGGGGTTGGCAGCTGCACCAGTTCGCCGTCATCGGATCCAAGGTTGACGTTGCCGCTGTTGCCGATCAGCCAGATGACGAAACCCGCGGCGACACAACCGGCGACCACCGCCGCCACGAACCACGGCCTCGCATAGGTGGGGGTCGGCTCGCTCCAGGCGACGACCGGCCCGGACTGTCCGTCGACCGGATCCGCCTCGTCGGCAGTGGTCTCCTCGGCACCCTCGCCGGGTACGACTCCCATTGGGCGGAGGCTAGCGAAGCGGGCCGAGGCGCCCGCAATAGGGTGACTCGATGGTCGACTCCACGGGTGCAGCGCAAGAGGACGGCTTTCCCGTTCTCGCTGCCGTGGCGCGTGTGGCGTCGGCGCTCGAGGAGCAGGGCACTGCCGTGCTCGTGGCGCCGCCTGGCACCGGCAAGACCACCGAGCTGCCGCCGGCGCTGGATGCCGACCCCTCGGCACGGGTGGTCCTGGTGGTCCCGCGCCGCATGGCCGCCCGCGCCGCGGCGGCGCGGATGGCGCACAGGCACGGAGGCGCGGTGGGGGGCCGCTTCGGGTACTCGGTGCGCAACGACCGCAGGGCAGGTCGCGACACAGTCGTGGAAGCCGTCACCCCGGGTCTGTTGCTGCGGCGACTCCAGTCGGACCCCTCGCTGGAAGGTGTCGGCAGGGTGATACTCGACGAGTTCCACGAACGGTCGGTCGACCTCGACCTGCTGCTCGCCCTGCTACTGGACGTGCGTTCAGCGCTGAGGCCGGACCTACAGCTGCTCGTGATGTCTGCAACGTTGCAGGCGTCGACGGTCGCCTCCGTGATGGGCGGCGAAGGGCCCGCGGCGCCGGTGGTCGAGGTGGAGTCCGCCATCCATCCCGTACAGACCATCCACCGACCCGGCTCGGCGCACGACCCGCTCCCCCGCCGGGTGGCGGGTGTGGTCACCGAAGCACTCGCGGACCACGCCGGTGACGTGCTCGCGTTCCTGCCGGGGCGTGGTGAGATCGTCGCCACCGCACGCGAGCTTGGACGCCGCAGCGGTGGTGGCGTGGAGGTGCATGAACTCCATGGCTCACTTCGACCGGAGGAGACCGACGAGATACTGGCCCCTGCTCCGAGGTCGGGCCGCAAGCGGCGGGTCGTACTCTCGACCGCAGTCGCGGAGACCTCGCTGACCGTACCGGGGGTGCGGATCGTGGTGGACTCCGGCAAGCGCCGCTCGTCGGAGGTCGACCCACGCACAGGGCTGCCGGGGCTTGTCACCAGGGCCGTGTCACTGGACGGCGCGGACCAGCGCCGCGGCCGGGCAGGCCGTGAGGCGCCCGGGGTCTGCTACCGACTCTGGGCTGCATCGGAAGAGGAGACCCGCCGCAGGTCGGACCCGCCGGAAGTGACCGTCGCCGACCTCGCGCCGATGCTGCTGCAGGTTCTCGACTGGGGCGTGGAAGACCCCGCGGACCTCCGATGGCTGGACGATCCGCCCGCCGCCTCGGTGCAGCGGGCAGGCGAACTGCTGCGCGACCTGGGCGCCACGCACGCACACAGGCTCACGCGCACCGGTCGGCGGCTCGCGCAGATCGGGTTCCATCCGCGCCTCGGCGCGATCGTCGCGGCCGGACAGGACACCGGGGAGCCCGACCTGGCAGCACAGGTGGCATCCGTGATCGAGTCGGAAGGAGCCGGCCACCGAGACGTGGCCGATGCGGTCCACGCGCTGCGGGCCGGGTCCCTCGGCGGTTCGGCCAGGGCCTCGGAGCGACAGTGGCGCAGGCGACTGGGACTCGACCGGGCCTCCCATGGCAGCGGCGTCGGAGGTGCCGACCTCGACCGGGCGGTCGGGTCGATGGTGCTCCACGGATACGCGGACCGCGTCGCCCGAAGGCGGGCTGACCGCGACGGCGTGTTCCACATGCGCAGCGGCGGCGAGGTGGAACTGCCCACAGGCTCGCCCGGACTCCACAGCAGCGAGTGGATCGTGGTGGTCGAGGTCGACTCGCGGGCCGGGTCGGGGCGACCCGGCAGGGTGCACCTCGGTGCCGCACTGCACGAGCACGACGTCCACCGGCTGATTGCCGACGCCGAAGAAGCCGGGCTCACCGACGAGACGGTAACCACCGCCTGGGATGCGGCCACGGGGGCCGTGTCCCGCACCGTCACCAGGCGACTCGGCGCAGTCACGATCGACACCGCACGCACACGCGGTGCGTCACACGACGAACTCACCGAGGCCGTGACGGCCGTGATCGCCGAATCGGGACCTTCCGCCCTCGCGGGCTGGGCCGGGACCGAAGGCCTTCGCAACCGGCTCGCATTCCTCGCCGCCACCGGTGTGCCCCGCCCGTCGGACGCCGGGACCGGCTGGCCGGACCTCTCCCGGGGAAGCCTCGCGGCCACGGCACCCCATTGGGTCCCGGCGCTGACCGCCGCTGCGGGCGATGCCACGTTCCAGCCCTCCCCCGACTCCATTGCCGCCGCGCTGACCGCCGAGCTCAGTTGGGAGGACCGGGCCGCACTGGACGCCGAGGCCCCGACCCATTTCGAGGGGCCGGGGGGAAGGCGGATTCGGCTTTCCTACGGTGCCGTCGACTCCGACCCGGCGTCGGCGCTGCTCACCTGCCGGCTGCAGGACCTGATCGGAGTCGACGAGCATCCCGTCGTCGGCACCAAACGGACGCCAATCACCGTCGAACTCCTCTCGCCGGCGCGCCGACCACTGCAGCGCACGCGGGACCTGCCTGGCTTCTGGCGAGGCAGCTACGGCCAGGTACGGGCCGAGATGCGCGGGCGGTACCCGAAGCACAACTGGCCCGAACGCCCATGGGAGCCGACGCAATCCCGCTGAGGTGTGCTCAGCCGTTGCGCAGCCAGCGGCGGCCTGCGGCGTGGCGCGACTCGAGCTGTGCGACTGTGGCCGCGCCGATCTGGTCGATGCCTGCGAGCCGATTGAGCTCCCGGTTCACCTGGGCGTGACCCCAACCGGTGGCGTGCACCAGTTCGACCGCCAGATCCGCGTTGGCCTTTCGCATGGCCGCCTTGCGCTCCCGCAAGGTCGTGTGGCCGCTGGCAGGGTCGTCCGCCGCACCGGCCGACTTCGCGGCCCGGCCCGACGGCAACGGGGGCGGGTGAAACAACAGCTCCACCCCCGCTGGTTCGCGGTCGACCGCCGGATCCTGCGCGGCATCGTCATTGGGGTCGTCGGGGTCGCGGCCGAACACGCCCTCCCCGCCCGTCGTCTCGGAGTCCATGGCCACCGAGCCGATCACCGAGAACATCGACAACTGTTCCTCGTCGCCCTCATCCATCGGCTCCGATCCCTCGGCGCGCACCACTTCGCGCTCGGCACGACGCCTCAGGCTGTGGCGGCGCGACTCCGCGATGGACGTGGCGTGGCGGGTCAGGCGTGGGTCGTCGGGAAGGAACACGTAGGCCTTCTGGCGGCCGGCCCCGCGAACCCAACGCACCACCCGGCCGACGGCCTGGCGAAAGAACAACTCGGTCGTGGTGGTGGTGGCGAACACCGCCAGGCGCAGCCGGGGGATGTCGACACCCTCGGAAACCATCCGCACCGCCACGATCCAGCGTTCGTCGCTCTCGGCGAAGCGGGCGATGTGCTTCGAGGCCGACGGGTCATCTGACGTGGCGAGCGTGACCTGGCCCGGGTTGTGCCTTCCGAGCAGGTCGGCGATCGCCCGGGCGTGGTCCACGTCGGTGGCAATCACCAGCCCGCCGGCATCGGTGTGGTCGCGGCGGATGTCGGTGAGCTTCGCGTCGGCCTCGCCCAGCACCGTGGGCAGCCAGTCACCTTCCAGCGACAGCGCCGTGCGCAGTCGCTGATTGGACTTCTCGCGGCTGAGCTCGTCCTCGAAGGTCGCGGCGACCACTTCGCCGTCTGATGCCACCCATTCCATGAACCCGCCGGTGCGGGGGAAGTACACCGGGCGCACCACGCCGCGGTCTGCGAGCGCGTCGCCGTAGCCATACTCCACGTCGGGGCGTGCCTCGTCGAGGTGGTAGTCGACGAAGGGGATCTCGGCGTCGTCGGACCGAAACGGCGTGCCCGACAACGAGAGCCGCTGAGCCGCCCCGTCGAAGGCCTCCAAGAGCGCGACGCCCCAGCTGCGCTCGTCGCCCGCGTGATGCACCTCGTCGAGCACCACGAATGAGTCGCGGGACACCGCTGCCAGCTGTGCACTCGACTGAGCCACCTGCTGGTAGGTGGTGACAATGCCGTGCATGTCATCGGGCAGGGCGCTGTCGGCCGGGGTCCAGAGGTGGTCGAGGTGGAGACCGAACACCGCCGCGGCCTTGGCCCACTGGGACTTCAGGTGCTGGGTGGGAGCAACCACCACGACCCGCCTGCCCGGATGGTCGCCCAGGTGCTGCACGATCGCGGCCAGGGCGAAGGTGGTCTTGCCCGCTCCCGGTGTCGCCACGGCCAGGAAATCAGGGCCGTCGGCCGCATCGAGCTTGCCCAAGGCGTCGGATTGCCACGGCCGCAGCCTGATCCTCGTGGGACGGCTCACCGCCTGGGAAACCCGGTCACCTGCGCTCTCTTCGGTGGATTTCCTCTTCGGCCTGGACACAGCGGCGTCAGCTTAGAAGCCGCACGACCCCACCCCGGCCACCCCACTCGGATCGATACCGGGTCAGTCGAGCAGGTTCGCCTGCAGGGCGGAGAGGCTGAGGCGGTTGCGTTCGGCGTCGACCGACAGCACCTTCACCCTCAGTGGCTCACCCGGTACCACCAGCTGGTCTGCTCGCTGTCCGGGGATCTCGGACAGCTCCGACACGTGTACGAGCCCCTCGGCCCCGGTCGGCTCGATCCTCGCGAACGCGCCGTAGTCGACAACCCGCTGCACGACCGCGTCGCAGACGGCGCCCACTTCGACCGCCTCGAGCGGATTCGGTGACACACCCCGCAACGACAGGCCCAGGCGACGCTTCGACCGACTCACGTCCAGCACCACCACCTCGACCTCGGCACCGACGTCCACGACGTCGCTCGGATGGTCGAACCACGACCAGCTCAGCTCGCTGCGGTGCACCAGGCCGCGCAGCTGGCCGATGCGCACCTTGGCGCCGTAGTCCTCCACCGCCACGACCGTTGCGTTGTGGCGCTGGCCGGCCTCGAGAGCCGCCCATTCGTCCTTCTCGGCTGCGCGGCGTTCCTTGCGCAGCGCATCGCGGCGGGACACGACCAGACGGTCCTTTGCCCGGTCGATCTCGTTGACCGTGACGTGCACCACGGAACCCACGAGTTCGGCCAACTCGCCGGAGTGGTCACCAACGAGCGAGCGCGGCAGGAACGCACGCACACCGAGGTCCACCACGAGTCCGCCCTTGACCTCCTTGGCCACGGGGCCGGACAGGACTTCCTTGTTGTCGCGGGCCTCTTCGATGCGGTGCCATGCATCGGACTTCGCGGCCCACGACGCCGACATCGCAACCCGTCCTCGCGGATCCTCACGGTGCAGCACCGCAGCGCGCGCCTGCGATCCGGCAGAAGCCGACAGGTGTGCCCTGTCCCAGTCGGCCCTGGGGATGACCCCGGTGCGGCCGTCGGCGAGCCGCACCTCGACCTCGCGGTCACCGAGGTCGGCAACGACCACATCGACCACCGTTGGCTCCTGGTCGGCCCGGTCGCCCGCGGGGCGCGGCTGGCCGGGGCCGCCGTCGCCGGGAGGACGAGGGGGCATGGGGGGCGGAGGTGGAACCGACTTGCTCACGTCAGCCGAGGGTAACGCCGCAATTGCCCGCTAGCGCTGCGCGAATGGCAGCGGCTGGGTCGACTTTCAGGGCCACCACTAGGTTGAGCGCATGGAACCCAATGGAAGCGATGAAGCAGTCCGGGTGGGAGCGATGCTGTTCACCCTCGTCGACCCGAGCAAGGGCCACGAGGCCGCCTACAACCGCTGGTACGAAGAGGATCACCTCTACTCCGGATGCATGGTCGGGCCGTGGCTGTTCGCCGGGCGCCGCTGGGTGTCGACCCGTGACCTCAAGGACCTTCGCGTCCCCGAAGGGGTGCCCGACGAGGCCGCAGTGGCCCGCCCGCTCGACGCCGGCAGCTACCTCGCCACCTACTTCATCCACGCGGGCCACGAAGCCGAACACTTCGCGTGGGCCAACAAGCAGGTCTTCGAGCTGTACGACAACGACCGTGGCTTCGACGAGCGCCACCACGCCCACACCTCGCTCTACTTCCATGTGGGCGAGCACCGGGGAACCTCCGACGTGCCCTCCCACATGGCTCTCGACCATCCCTACGCCGGGCTCGTGTCGATTCACCTGGACCGCGAGAACGACGTGCGCCACGAGCAGTACGCCGAGTGGTTCGACGAGGTCGTGTCACCCACGCTGTTCGGCGACGACGGGCCGGTGGATCTGGTGCTCGACTGGCGACCGATCATCCCGAAGGGCTCCGAAGGCAGCGCACCGATGGAACTCGGCACCGGGCCGGGCACCCGTCAGCGAAGCCTGCAGCTGCTGTTCTGTGGCGCACAGCCCGGCGGCAGCTTCGATCCGGCCGCGGACTGGGACACGATCGCCGAGGTGGTCGATCGCATCGAGGAGTCAGGCCTCGCCACGGTGCGCCTCGCGGCGCCGTTCATCCCCACGGTCCCCGGCACCGACACCTACACCGACCAGCTCTGGTAGCCCACCAGATCCGCACCCGCGGTCAGTTCGAGTCGAGCGAGTCGTGCAGGAACGCGGCAGTGCTCTCCCAGCAGAGGTCGGACTCGCGGCGCTCGATGTCGTTGCGCTCCCCCGTCACGCCGTTGGGCCCCAGCATCTCGACACCCGACTCGGCAAAGAAGTGCCGGGCGCCGGAGTGGCGGTGCACCGCCACCGACTTGTCGAGCAACCTCATGTGGGCCTGCATCTCCGAAGCCGAATCCTCCGAGACGATCGGGTCCAGCTCGGCGAAGTGGCACAGCACCGGTGCGGTGAGGTCGCTGAAGTCGATGTTCTGCACCCCGTAGTGGGCCACGGCGGCAGCGACCGAGTCGGGTTGGCGGGTGGCCACCCACAGCGCCCATGAAGCTCCCATCGACTGCCCCACCACGCCGACCGGCGCTTCCGGGTCGACCGAATGGGCCCGCAAGGCAACGATGCTCGACAGGATCGCCGCCGCGGTGGCGTCGATGTCTGCTGTCGCCAGTCGCTCGACGGCGGCGGTCACCTCGGTCGGGTTGTCTCCGGGCAGCAGATTGGGCGCAAGTACGGAGAACCCCTCATCCGCCAGGGCCTCCACACGGTCCTTCACGCCATCGGTGAGACCCCACCAGGAGTGCAGGAACAGCACGCCCGGGCCCGGGCCTGATTCGGGCTTGGACAGGTACGCGTTTCCGGCGCTTCCTTCAGGCACGTCCAAACACTGCCACGCCGAAGTGGAGCCCGGGCGAATCCGCACCGGTCATTAGGCTGCCAGCCATGCCGCAGCTCTGTGACGCGTTCGACAGCCACCCCGCCCGCGACGCCTCCCTGCGATCCATGGAAGCGGTCGAGGCCGGCGACCGCGACGCATGGCTCGCGCTGTTCGCTCCCGACGCGATCGTGGAGGACCCGATCGGGGAATCGATACTCGACCCCGAGGGCAAGGGGCATCGCGGGGCCGACGAGATCGCTGCCTTCTACGACAACGTGATCGGCCCCAACCAGGTTCGCTTCCGCATCGACCAGTCGTGGGCGGCCGGCAACGAGGTCGCCAACGTGGGCACCATCACAACCACCATGGGTGATGGAACCGTGGTTCACACCGACGGCGTGTTCACCTATCGAATCAACGACGCCGGACAGGTCACCGCGCTGCGGGCCTACTGGGAGGTTGCGAGGCTTCGTTGACTGCGAGACAGGTCGCCACCATGTGGCTCCCTGCCGCAGATGGTGTCCGTACAGCTGCAACAGGCTGGTCGAGTCCGGTACCGCTGCGGCCGGTCGTGCGCGAGGATGGGCGCATGGGCACGGTGACGGTGGTTCTCAACCAGAAGGGTGGGGTTGGCAAGACCACCGTGGCCGTCGGCTTGGCAGCCGCCGCCCAGCGCGCCGGCGATCCGGTGCTCCTCGTCGACCTGGATCCGCAGGGCAGTGCCGGCTGGGCGCTCGGCGTCGAAGCGAGCAACGAGCACCTGTCGGTGGGCGACGCCCTGCGCACAGGGCGGGCCGACGTGGCCGAGGCCGCCACGGTCGAATCGGGCTGGGGCGAAGGTGTCGACGTGCTCCCGGCAAGCCCTGAACTCATCGACCGCGAGGGTGACGACCGGGCGGATGACGCTGCGCTGCGGCTACGACGGGCGCTTTCGACGCTGCGCGACGAGTACCGCCACATCATCATCGACTGCGCTCCGTCTCTCGGCCCCACAACCAACTGCGGGCTGGCGGCAGCCGACGGCCTGCTCATGGTGGTCGAGCTATCGGCACTGTCGGTGCGCGGAGCCGACGCTGTCATGGCCGCTGCACATGAGGTGGGACTCGGACTCAACCCGTCGCTCGACCTGTTCGGTGTGGTCGTGAACCGCGCCCCCGCCACCTCGGCCGAGGCCGTCCGCCAGGCCGGGGAACTCACACGCCACATGGGCACCCATGCCGTGTGGAAGCCCTTCGTGCCCCAGCGGACCGTGCTCAACGAGGCCGTCGGCCGGCGTGCGCCTCTGCACGACCTCGGATACCGGGCGCGCGACACCGTGCACATCTTCGACGAGCTCTACCAGCACCTCGACAGGGCCGCTTCGGACTCGCAGGCCGCCGTTGCGTGAAGCATCCATCGCCGAGCTGACCAGCCGGCGCGGGATGGCAAGGCGCACACGGGCCAACTGAAACGGCCGGACCGTTGCCGGCCCGGCCGTTCGGTCACAACGTGGTGATGACCCTGGTCAGCCCATGTTCTGGGCCACGAAGTCCCAGTTGACCAGCGAGTCGAGGAAGGTCGAGATGTAGTTGGGCCGGGCGTTGCGGAAGTCGATGTAGTAGGCGTGCTCCCACACATCGATGGTGAGCAACGCCTTGGCGTTGTGCTTCATCGGCAGGTCGGCGTTCGCCGTCTTCATGATCTCGAGGCCCGAGCCGGAGTCGACCAGCCATGCCCAGCCGGAACCGAACTGTGTGGTGGCGGCCTCGGCGAACTTGGCCTTGAAGTCGTCATAGGAACCGAAGGCGGAGCCTATGGCGTCGCCAACTGCTCCCTCGGGGGCGCCGCCGCCGTTGGGCGACATCGAGTTCCAGTAGAAGGTGTGGTTCCACACCTGGGCGGCGTTGTTGAACAGACCACCGTCGGCGCCCATGATCACGTCTTCGAGGCTCTTGCCGTCAGCGTTGTCGTCGGTGAGCTTGTTGAGGTTGGTGACGTAGGTCTGGTGGTGCTTGCCGTAGTGGTACTCGAGCGTCTCCGCCGAGATGTGGGGCGCAAGGGCGTCCTGGGCGTAGGGCAATGCGGGCAGCTCGAAGGCCATCTGCGGCTTCCTTCCGTAGTTTCCAGATGATGCTGGATGGATCGTGATTCGTCTTGTCGCGACGGTAGCCCAACCAGCGGGCAGTTGATTCCGCGGCAAACCATGCAGGCTCAGCCAGACGGAGGCGGCGCCGGGGGCGGCACCTCTCCCCCGTCCGCCGTGACGGGAACGAAGTGAAGTACTGCCGCGGACGCTGCAACAACCGTCGCCATGAAGATCCATGTGTCCGCCGGCGGCATGTCCAGCTCGAACAGCGCTGCCAGCCACGGGACCACCAACACGGCCAGCACGGCCGCCGCCATCGCAGCCACGAGTGCCCAGCGCCAGCGTGGCAGCGAGCCGGTGAGGCGCAACAGGATGGCGAGACCCACGCCGAGCAGCGTGATCGTGGCCGCGGAGCGGGCCTCGATCAGCGTCGTGCCCGCGTTGGCGCGTCCGACCAGGTACACGGTCAGCGCCGCGACGGCCGCGATCGCCCCGGCCGGCACGGCGAACCGCACGACGCGCCCCAGAAAGCCGGGGCGCGCACGCCGCGGGTCAGGCGCCAGGGCGAGGAAGACCCCTGGAATGCCGACGCTGAGTGTGCGTACGAGGGTGAGGTGCCTCGGCAGGAACGGGAAGTCGGTGCCGATCACCGCGATCGTGAGTGACACCAGCATTGAGTAGACGGTGCCGTACACGAACAGGTTGGCGGCCCGCTCAACGCTGTTGATGACGCGGCGGCCCTCGGCCAACGCCACCGGCAGCACGGAGAACCTGTTGTCGAGCAGCACCAGCTGGGCGACCGCCCGGGTCGCAGCCGAGCCCGCTCCCATGGCTATGCCCATGTCGGCGTCCTTCAGCGCGAGCACGTCGTTCACCCCGTCGCCCGTCATCGCCACCACATGGCCGCGGGACTGCTGCGCACCCACCATCGCCTGCTTCTGCTGCGGGGTCACGCGGCCCAGCACGACTGCGTCCTCCAGGGCCTCTCCGAGCTCCGCTGGGTCAGTCGGCAGGGTTCGGGCGTCGACACCGCGGTCCGCCCCCGGCACCCCGGCCCTGCGGGCCACCGCTGCAACGGTGTCCGGATGGTCACCGGAGATCACCTTCAGGCGTACCCCCTGCTCCGAGAAGTAGTCGAGGATCTCCGCTGCGTCGGGCCGGATGGTGTCCTCCAGCACCACGAGGGCCAGGGGCTCGAGGGCCGGCGGCAGGTCCTCGCCAGTGAGGTCCGCAGCTGTGGCCACCATCACCACACGCTTGCCTTCCCGGGCCAGGTCCTCGATCCGGCCTGCCACGGCACCGTCGTCGGGCGCCAGGAACTCGGGAGCGCCGAGGTACACCGCGAGCGGGCCATCGGCGCGGTCGAACTGCGCTGCGGACCACTTGCGCGCAGAGGAGAAGGGCACGGAGTCGACCAGCTTCCAACCCGGGTCCAGCGGGTACGCCTCGCCGATGGCGGCGAGCGTGGCGTTCGGATCGGGATCGGCACCCGCCAGCGCGGCCAGGCAGTCAGCGGACAGCGACGAGCCAGCCGCCTCGCCACCCAGCGGGACCACCTCCGACGCCGTGATGTCTCCAGTGGTGATGGTGCCGGTCTTGTCGAGACACAGCGTGTCGACGCGCGCCAGGAGTTCTACCGAAGCGAGCTCCCGCAACAGCGCGTCCTTGCGGGCCAGGGTTATGACCCCGGCCATGAACGCCAGACTGGTGAGCAGAACCAGTCCGTCGGGCACCATCGCCACCGCGGAGGCCACCACGCCGGCGAGGGCCTCCTGCCAGGTGTCGCTCACCTCGAGGAGCCGCCAGAACAGCAGTGCCGCCACCGGCGGGATCGCCAGCATCAGCGCCTTCAGCACGCGGTTGATGCCGGTGCGCAGTTCGGAGTCGACCAGCGTGAACCGCCTTGCCTCGTCCGCCAGCGATGCCGCGTAGGCGTGCGCTCCCACCCGGGTCGCGCGGTACGTGCCGCTACCGGCCGCAACGAAACTGCCCGACAGAACCTCGTCACCGACCGCCTTCAGAACCGGGTCGGCCTCGCCGGTGAGCAGGGCTTCGTCGACGTCCAGTCCGGCCGAGTCGACCACCTCACCGTCCACAACCACCTGGCTTCCCATGCGCAGCACCAGCAGGTCGTCCTGCACGACCTCCTCGACCGACAACTCCACCTCGGCCCCGTCGCGCACGGCAATCGCAGTCGGTTCCTGCAACACCGCGAGCCGGTCGAGGGCGGCACGTGCTCGAACCTCCTGGATCGTGCCGATCGCCGAGTTGGCGACTATCACGCCCGCGAACAGCATGTCGGCGCTGGGCCCGCCGCGGGCCACGAGGATCGCCACAAACAGCACGCCAACCACGGCGTTGACCGGAGTGAGGAGGTTGGCCGACAGGATCTGGCCGGTCGTGCGCGAGGGTGCTTTGGGAACCTTGTTGACCCGGCCATCGGCAGTCCGTTCCGCCACCTCGGCCGCGGTCAGACCGGCGGGCACTTGCGTCGACTCCATGGCCCCGCCGGTGGACGTCACGGGGCCTCGACCCCCGATTCGAGCTTTGGTCCCTTGGGAGTGTCCGCCAGTCGACGGTCCTCGATCCAGGTGTCGATGTGCTCCCACCACGCGTACAGCCAGGTGATCCGCTCGTGGTGGTCGGTCGGGACGTGCTCCGCCGGCACGGTCCACCAGGCCATCCGCACTTCCGTTCGCATGGGAAGCTCGTTCCACAGGTCCCGCAGGGAAGCGAGCCGTTCCAGGCCGGTGTGGGCGACGAACATCACGTCGGCGTCGGGCGAGGCGTCGATGGCGGCAATCGCCCCGCCCGGCCGAGGGGGCAGCACATGGGTCAGCTCCTCCGCGAGAGGCACGAGGTCGTCGAGGTTGTCGTCGACGAGGCGCTGGATCGCCTTCTGGCGACGTGACTCGCTGAAGTTGCCCCCCTCGGGGAAGAGGATCAGGGCGCCGTCCGGCTTCAGTCCGGCGGCAAGCTCTGCAATCGAGTCCACCACTCCGGCGCCCGGTGCGGGGTTGGGGCTGATGAACCGGTTGGGCAGCCGATTGAGCACCACGTCCACGCACGGGTCGAACTGGAGCTGGTCCTTCAGCACGATGCGGGGCCGGCGGCCGTAGGTACGCACAAGTAGCCCCACCAGCAGGAACGAGTCCCCGGCCCCGGCGTGACGGCTGAACACCAGCACCGGCTTGCCGCCGGCTCCCGACCCGCGGCGAAACGGGTTGTCGACCGTGAGCCCGGTCGGCAACTCCTCGGTCACGACCCGCACGCCGAGCACCCTGCGAGCTGACACGACGAGGCCGTTCAGGTACCACCCGACGAGGAACACGTGCGCGCGCTGCATGCGGTCCGAGCCGAGCGACCAGCCGAAGCCGCTGAGGACCCACAGCACGAACATCGCAACCAGCCCGACCGACTCGCGCACCAGGTACACGAGCAGGAACCAAAGGAACCGCAGGCCGCGCCAACGCCCCGGCAACCAGCGGACCACGAATGCGGCCCCGATGAGTATCAAGGGCGAGAACGCCAACACGACCACGGTGATCACCACGATGAGTGGGGCGAACACGACCCGGCGCAGCACCATCGGGGGCATCCGCACGGTCACTGCGTCGAGCCGCCCGCATCGGACGGCGAATCGGGTGGGGTACCGCGCAAGGAGTGCATCTCGAGGTAGGCCGCCGTGGCGGCCTTGGCCGTGTCGATGCGCTCGCCCACTCTCGTGAAGTCCTTGTACCGGAACTGGCTGAGGTCACTGAACCCCGGGCCCTGGCCGCCGGTCGGAAGCACGTGCACCGACACGTCCTCGCCGACTGCGGCCATCGCGCTCGCGAAGCTGCGCCGCCGGGCGATCTCGAACGCCACCATCGCGACCTCATGCGGCCATCGCGGCGGGCTGAGCGGCTCCTCGATGCGGCCCACCTGGATGACGAAGACCGTGCCGGCACCGTGGTCGAGAGCGCGCCGGATCGGTATCGAGTCGACTATGCCGCCGTCCAGGTAGTGAAGGCCGTCGCGCTCCACCGCCGGCAGCAGGCCGGGTACCGCGCTCGACGCCAGCACGGCTGACACGAGGTCACCGCTGTCGAACCAGGTCTCGTGCGCGGTCTGCACACACGCCGCGACGCACTCGAAGGGCACCTGGAGATCCTCGAATGTCGCCGGGAGGACTGAGTCGAGCAGACGGTGCAGAGCCTCGTTGGAATGCAGGCTCGTGCGGGTACGCGCCACATGGCGCACACGGTCGACCAGTCGCGCTCCGAAGACACCGGCGCGGTCGAGGTTCTCCCACATCGTGCGCAGCCGGTCCACCCCTTCGGTGCTGGGGTCGAGCGCGACCGCGGCGCCGTTGACAGCTCCGATCGAGGTGCCGATGACACGGTCCGGGGTGATTCCTGCTTCGGACAGGGCCGAGAGCCTGCCGCCTGCGGCGGCGCCGAGGCGGCCCCCGCCGCCGAGCACGAATGCAACCTGGCCCTGCACCCCGAGATCGTCGCACAGGGCCGGGCCACACAGGCGCCTATGGGACGCGAGAGGTGTCCCAGTACGCGTAGAACCCCGGCCCTAGGGCCGGGGTTCTACTGGTTCCCGCGGGAACTGGTTGAGGGGGGAGGGTGATGTACCGGTCAGCAGCCGGTGCCGTTCCAGTGGGATCGACCGCCGTTGTTGATGGTGTGCAGTGCCACGGCATCCTGGACGTACCAGGGAGCGTGGCTGGCCTTTGCGTAGCCGGGGTGACCGGCCCGCGAAGCCACTGTGCGCCAGGTGCTGTCGATGAACTGGTAGGCACCGGAAGCGCTGGAGCGCGGGTTCTGTGCGGTGTAGCCGCCGATATGGGGCCATGCGCCGGTGCGATCCGACTCGTGGCGGCGCACACAGGTGAGGAACGAGTGCTGCTGCACCTCTCGGCGCTGCTGTTCCACGGACTCGGTGACGGCTGCGATGATCACGCCGCTCTGGCGGTCGATCTCTGCCTGGGATATGACGCCGTCGCCATCGAAGTCCGGCACCCACTGCTCCACGGGGAGATTGCAGGCCGAGGCGGTGAGGGCCACGAGTGTTGCGCCGGCCAGTAGCAGTGTGCGTGAGCGCCTGGTGCGGGCCGGGCTGTTTGCAGTGTCGGTCTCTGAGTTGATTGTGGTGGAGCGCATCGTTGCTCTCCTTCGTTGGTATGCGCGGCCTGTCGGCCGCGTCTTCTGAGGGGGTGCGTGACATCGCCTCTGTCACGACTGCGACACAGTATTACAGAAACCGAGGCTGGTTCGTAACAATCGACACGAACATGTGACTGAATGCACAAATCTGGGTTAGGCGGTGGGATTTCTCATGCTGCCTGCCGTTAGCACGTCGGCACGGTCGTGAGGACCGGAGCGCATTCAGCGGACCGACCACACCGCGGCCCCACGCCGGCGGTGCGCAGTGATCAGCTCCGGGCGCGGGCGGTGATCAGTCCCGGCGGCGCGGAAGGTCCACCGGCGTCGGATCGAGCACCGTCAGGTGCAGTCGGCATCCCGCGTTCACCGGGTCCACGACCGTTATACCGTCGAACGACAGTTCCTCGGTGGCCTCCGCCACCCCCCGGGCGATTCCGGCGTGCAGGGCGCAGATCGTCTCGGGTTCTTCTGCTGCCACATCCCCGAAGGGGCAATGGGTCAGCACGATGTCGACCTGCTGGTCCCCGCGTGGGTCCACTTCGGGCTCGAAGCCCATGCGCTCGGATTCGCGGCGGAGCAACTCGAGTGCATCGACTGATCCCCCCTCGTCGCCAAGGACCGCCTCCACCGCAGCGGCCACACCCGCGCGGCGGCCGGCCTCCGCCGGGTCGAGGTCCTTGCCGATCGCTTCGGCCAACAGGAGTGCCAGGCGTCGGTAGTGCGCGGCTTGCTCGCTGCGCCGCCGCGGCCCCGGTGCCGGGCTGTAGAGCAGCTTCGGCCGGCCCCGCCCGACGGGCTTCGCGGTCCGCTCCTCGACGAGGCCGGCATCGCACAAGCGCGCCAGGTGCTGGCGCACGACCGTGTGGTGAACGCGTGCACTCTCGGTGAGGTACGCCACGTCGAGCGGCTCCTCAGCGGCCTCGATCTCCTCCAGCAGGCGCAGCCTGGTCGGGTCGGCCAGGGCCTCGGCTTCCGCGAGCCGACGACCCGAGGGACCATCCGGTCGCTGCAGGTCGTCGGCCATCGCTTCAGTACCTCGGCGGGCGTCCCTGCCCTACTCCTGCGCCGCCACGGTCTCCACTTCTCCGGACTGGAAGAGCCCGAGGGCCCCCTTGCCGACGTTGGAGAACTTGTGGGTCACCATCGGGTAGAGACCGTCCTCGTCGAAGCTGAACTCCACGAAGCCGCCCTGGGCGGGCTGCAGGTCGAGTGCCTGGCTGCCGCCGAACGCCGCATCGGGGCGCAGCAGGTAGGCGCCTTCCTTGTAGACGGTGTCGAAGATGGTGCCGACAATGTGGAATGCCGAGTTCTCGTTGGGGCCGTCGTCCAGCACCCAGACCCGGATGCGCTCGCCTGTCTCCACACGGATCGGGGCGAACTTGTAATGCTGGAAGTAGCCGTTGAACACGACTGCATCCCATTCGTCACGCTGCATCTTGCCGAGGTCACCGGGCTCACCTTCGGGGCCGAGATAGAACTCGGACTGCACCATGATGAACTCGTGGTCGACCGGGGCCAGGTCGGGCGGGTCGATCACGACCGCGCCGTACATGCCGTTGCCGATGTGGTGCAGTGTCGGTGCCGTTCCGCAGTGGTACATCCAGATCCCTGCGTGCTTGGCCTCGAACTCGTAGACGAGTTCCTCACCCGGTCCGATACTGCGCATCTCGTCGTTCCAGGCGACCTTCGATGCGTGGAAGTCGACCGAGTGGTCCATCGGTGTGTCGTTGACGATCGTGACCCTGAAGATGTCGCCGACCTTGCCGCGCAGGGTCGGGCCGGGCACCTGGTCATCGAATGTCCAGAGCTCCTGGCTGACACCTGGGGCGACGTCCATCACCAGGTGGGTCATCGGCCAGGTGACCTCGTGGACCGTGTCGTCGGGCGCCGGGGGCAGCGTCGGGTCGCGGGGTTCCCAGCCTTGCTCGGGTTCGGCGTTGGGGTCGATCTCGGCGAACTCCGCCCCAGATGAGGAGGTCGAGTGATCGGCCATGTCGGACCCACCGTCGTCGCCGGAGCTCGACGAACCGGTGACAACGATGTCCATCTCCATTCCGGCCTCGCGGTGACCGGCGACGGTGCACCATGCGACCACCGACTCATTCACAACCCCCACCTCGAGGGTCTCGCTCTCGCCGGGCTCGAGCATCTTCGTGCCGGCACCGCCGTCGACCATCAGGTCGTGGGGCATCTCGCCGGCGTTGGTCACCTCGAGGATGAGCTCGGTGCCGGCCGGCACATCGATCGACGCAGGCTCGACGTACATCTCGCCGAGCTCCACCTGGACAGTCTCCACGCCACCACCCTCGGGGGCGACGTCGGTCCCGGAGCTGCCGCCACCGGGCGGAGTGAACAGCGCGATCACGCCGACTATCAGCGCCAGGGTGGCCAGTACGGCCGCCGCGGCGAACCAGGCGAACACGCCCCCGTCCACTGCTCGCTGGGAACCACCATTGCCTGCCATCAGGACCTCCTGGTTCAGCCGGCCCTCCCGCCCGTCCGGGTCGAGGGGACCGAATCCATGTGCTGGGTGGAACCCCACATATTATTTCGGGTTTGGAGCCTAGTTATTTCCCATAATGCTCTCAGCTGTAGTACTTGTCAAGGTGCACAGACGATCGCGCGCAGAGTTGGCCGTTCACCGTTGCTGACAGTTACAGTTGTTACGAATCCGCAACGGCACCGCACCGCCGGTGACCCGGGCCGGGCTCTGAATACGGACTCGGAATGACCCGACCCGCTAACGACTAAGGGCACCGCCGATGGGCGGACGCCCCGGTAGGTGCGCCATCTCCCTCACAGCCGAAGCCCACGACGTCCAGTCGATCGAAGACGCAGGTGCAGACTTCTCGCACGGCAAGATCAACATGAGGACGTCGATCCCTTTCTTCCTCGTGCACCTGCTTCCGTTCGTCGCCGTCTTCACCGGCGTCACGTGGACCGCCGTGTGGATCTTCATCGCCTGCTACTGGGGCCGGATGTTCTTCATCACCGCCGGCTACCACCGCTACTTCTCGCACCGCGCCTACAAGACGAGTCGGGTGTTCCAGTTCATCCTTGCCTTCGGTGGGTCCGCGGCCGCCCAGAAGGGCCCGCTCTGGTGGGCCGGCCACCACCGCATCCACCACCGGTACTCGGACACGCCCATCGACCCGCACACCCCGAAGAAGGGCTTCTGGTGGAGCCACGTCGGGTGGATCCTCGGCGACGACACTGCGGACCAACCCGAAGGCACGATGAAGGAGTACGACGACGTGCCCGAGGTGAAGTTCCTCGACCGTTACGACTTCGTGGCGCCCTGGGCGCTCGGAGTCGCCTGCTTCCTCATCGGCGGGCTGCCCGGTCTCTTCTTCGGGTTCTTCGGATCCACGGTGCTGCTGTGGCACTCGACGTTCCTGATCAACTCGTTGGCCCACGTGTTCGGCAGCCGGCGGTTCGACACGACCGACACGTCGCGCAACAACTTCGCCCTCGCGGTCATCACCATGGGTGAGGGCTGGCACAACAACCACCACCGCTACGCACACCTCGCCCGCCAGGGCCTGCGCTGGTGGGAAGTCGACTTCAGCTACTGGATCCTGTGCGGTCTCGAGAAGCTCGGCATCGTGTGGGACCTCAAGCGTCCCCGCCCGGAATGGATCGTCGACAAGCCCTCCCAGGCCGAGAACGACCTCCCGGTCCCGGACTGATCCAAGCACCCGCGGCACAGCGCGTCAGTCGCGGGGCAAGCCGAGCAGGCGCTCGCCGATCACGTTGCGCTGGATCTCCGAGGTCCCGCCGGCGATCGATAGCGCCCGGTTGCCGAGGAAGCCTGCAAACCAGAGCTGGCCCTCTCCCTCGTCGACCACGGCCTGCGGCCCGAGCAGCGCCATGGCCGCTTCCTGGATGCGCTGTTCGTGCTCGACCGCCACAAGTTTGCGCACGCTCGCCTCGGGACCGGGCACCGCCGCTTGCGCACCGCGCCGGCCGATCGCCCGCAGCGTCGTGCGCATGCCGAGCACCGCAAGAGCCTGCGACTCGACCAGCAGCGAGCCGACCAGGTCACGGCCCCGCTGCGTGTCCAGCGCGCCGGTGCGGTCCGCGAGCTCGAGCACCGACAGCACACCCGGGCCGAAGGACGCGCCCGACGCCATCGACACGCGCTCGTTCTCGAGCGTCGTGCGCGCACAGCGCCAGCCGTCGTCGACAGCGCCGACGACCATGTCGTCGGCCACGAACACGTCGTCGAAGAACACTTCGTTGAACATCGCGAAGCCGGTCAGCTCGCGCAGTGGACGGATGTCGATCCCGTCGGCGGCCATGTCAACCACCAGCGCCGAGATGCCGTCATGCTTGGGTGCTTCCGGGTTGGTGCGGGCCAGGCACAGCCCGTACTGCGCCTCGCGCGCCATGGTCGTCCATACCTTCTGGCCATTGAGCAGCCACCCGCCGTCGGTACGCGTGGCCCTGGTCGACAGAGCGGCAAGGTCCGATCCGGCACCCGGCTCGCTGAAGAGCTGGCACCAGGTGATCTCGCCGCGCAGCGACGGCCCGACGAACTGCTCCTGCTGGGCATCGGTGCCGTGCGCGATCAATGTGGGCAACACCCAGCCCGCCACCTGGAGGTGACGGCGCTTCACCCCGTGCGCCGCCAGCTCCTCATCGGTCACGAGCTGTTCGAGGGCGTCGGCGTCGCGGCCCCATGGCTTCGGCCAGTGCGGTGCCAGCCAGCCCCCATCCGCGAGGGCGAGGTTCCACTCGGCCTTGGGTGCGCTGGCAAGATCGGCCACCTCGGCCCGCACTCGTTCACGCACGTTCTCCGCCTCGGACGGCAACTCGAGCGCCAGCTCACGACGGTCGCCGGCGGTGGCATGCTGAACGATCAGGTCGTGCCACCGATCGGCTGGCTGCGCCGTGTGGGCGAGTACAGCCGCTCGCCGCAGGTACAGGTGGGCGTCGTGCTCCCAGGTGTAGCCGATCCCGCCCAGCACCTGGATCGCGTCCTTCGCGCACTCGAACGCCGCACTCGGTGCCAGCGCTGCCGCGGCAGCCACGGCCAGGGGGAACTGGGGATCCCCGGGGTCCAGGGAAGCTGCGTCGGCGGTTGCCGCCCTGGCCAACTCGAGTCGGCACAATGCGTCCGCGCAGCGGTGCTTCACCGCCTGGAACTGCCCGATCGGTCGGTCGAACTGCACCCGGGTCCGCGCCCAGTCGGCAGCGGTCTCGACGCACCAACTGGCCACGCCGATCGACTCGGCGCACCCGAGAACGGCGGCCAGTTGCTCGACCAGACCGGCCGGCACCTCGACCCGGGGGGCTGCGGCGATGGTTGCCGGATCCAGCTTCACCCGTGCGGCGCGGCGCGTCGGGTCGGCTCCCGGCACTGGATCCGCGTCGAAGCCGGATGAATCGAGCAATGCGAGCGTGGTTGCGGACCCACCGACGGACACGAGCAGCCACTTCGCCTCGGCGGCGCCGTCCACAACGGCACCGTCGAGATCGGCTCCCGCTTCAGCAGGCGGGCACAACACCGATGCCGGGGCGCCTGCGAGGATCGGCGCGAGCAACTCGGGAGCATGCATGCCGAGCACCGTTGCGCACAGTGCGGTCGCCGGAAACGGCCCGGGAGCGACCGCCCTACCCCATTCCTCGACCACCGTGGCCAGTCCCGCCAGACCGGCACCCTGGCCACCCTCTTGCTGGCCGACGGCAAGGCCAACCCAGCCGAGCGCGGTCATGTCGTCCCAGAACGCCGGCAACGACGTGTCCTGCGACGGCGCCTCGAGCCGATCACGCACGACATCCATGGGGCTGGCAGACGCCAACCAGTCGTGGGCGACCTCCGCCAGCGCGACCAGGTCGTCGTCGATCGCCGATGCCCTCATGGGTTCTCCATCCGGGGGGCCTTCCGCGACTCGAAGCGGAACAGTTGCTCTGCGTTGCGGTGCATCACTGCCTCCACCTCGTCTGCGGAAAGGTCCGCCAGTCGGTCGGCCAGCAGTTCGTGGCTGTCGGGCCAGTGCGAGTCGGCGTGTGGATAGTCGACCTCGAGCAGGATGTGGTCGACCCCGATCCGGCCACGGATGGGCCAGATCGACGGATCGTCCAGCGAGCAGAACCAGAAGTTGCGGCGCAGCACGTCGGTGGGCGCGAGCTCGGTCGACATCCATGCCTTGCGGCCATGGCCCGAGGTCTCGACGATGTAGTCGAGACGGTCGGCGAGCATCGGCACCCAGCCCAGGCCACCCTCGGCCATCACAACCTTGAGCTCGGGGTGGCGCACCGGGTAGCCCGACCACAGCCAGTCGGCACACGCCGCGAGTGACAGGCTGGAAAAGAGGGTGGCCGAGTACTCCACCATCGGGCCGTCAAGTGGAAGCTCGGGGCCGGCGATGCCGGAGGAGCCGACGTGCAGGCACACGACCGTGCCCGTCTCCACACAGGCCTCCACGACCGGGTCCCACCATCCGCAATGAAGTGTGGGGTAGCCCAGCTTCTGGGGCTGCTCGGGCAGGCTGACCGCAGTGAACCCGCGCTCGGCATTGCGACGGATCTCCGCCGCGCCGACCTCCGGGTCGGCGAGGTATGTGATCCCGAGTCCGATGAAACAGCCCGGGTGGGCGCTCATCCACTCCTCGTGGATCCAGTCGTTCCATGCCCTCACACAGGCGGCGCCCAGTTCGGGGTCCGAGCATCCCGAGTAGACGGCACCGCAGAACCCCGTGATCTGGCTCGGGAAGTTGGCCGACGCGGTCACTCCGCCGAGGTCCATGTCAGCGATGCGCTCCGTCGGGTCGAAGCACCCGGGGCGGATCTGGTCGAAGCGAACCGGTTCCATCGGCTCGGAGTCCTTCGAGCGCCCGGCCACGGCGTTCAGGCCAGGCTGGTCGTACTTCTGTCCGTCGAACACCCAGATCTGGTGTCCCCTGGATGTCTCGCGCACATAGGGAGCGCGGTCGGCCAGGCGTTTGGGCATCCGCCCCTCGAACAGGTGTGGGGGTTCGACCACGTGGTCGTCCACCGAGATGAGCGAGGTCACGACTCCCCCGGCCGGTCGACCCGGTGCTCCACCGCGGACCACGGCCCGCCTTTCGCGTCCTGCGACGGAACGGCCGGGTCGAATGGTGGCCCGCTGTGTTCCACGAAGAGTTGGTAGCGAGCGCTGCACCACTCGACCCAAGCCGGGTCGGGCTCGTACATGGCGCCCGTGCGCGCCCAGCGCCCGGCTCCCGAGGTGTCGGGCTCGAGTCCGGCGACGGCGCGGGCTATGTACGCCGAGCCGATCGCGGCCCCCTTGTGCTCAGCGACGCAGTGCACCGGCAAGCCGCTCGCATCTGCAACAGCCTGCATCCAGGCGGGATCGGCCGATCCTCCGCCGGTGGCGACGATGCGCCGCGCACCGTCGGGCAACAGGCCGGCCAGATCGAGGTTGCGCCGGATCGTGAACCCGGAGGCCTCGTACACCGCACGCCACATCGCGTCGGGGCCCTGCGCAACCGACAGCCCGACGAACCCACCGCGCCGCTGCGTGTCATGCAGCGGCACCCTCTCACCGCGCACGTGCGGCAGGAACACCGGCACCTCTGATGCATCAACGGCGTCGCCTGCGGGGGGCAACAGGACTGCCTCGGCCCAGTTCTTCGCGATGCCGCCCGCATTGGACGGGCCACCGATCAGGGTCTTGCCCGCCACGCTGTGCGGCACCGTCCAGAGTCCGGGAGCCTCGCGCCATTCGGGGATGACCGCCCAAGTGATCAGGGTGGCGCCCACGATCACCAGTACGTCGCCGTCGTCGTCGGCGCCGGCCACCATCTGTTCCGCGAACGCGTCGATGATTCCGCCGCCCACCACCGCTCCGGCCAGGGCGGGCCCGAGGTCGTCGCCGATCCGCCCTGCCGCCTCCACACCCGGCACCACAGCGGGCAACCGGGCGGGGTCAACGCCCACCGACGAGCAGACCTTCTCGTCCCAGCCCACGAAGTCGAACACCGGCAGTGCCGTCATCGCGGTGACGGTGTCGAGCGCCCCGTTGCCGCAGAGGGTCGCGTTGGCGACTGCCTGGGCGGGCCAGTAGCCGGCGGCGTCGGGGTACTCGGCGGCCAGCCAGCGCAGCATGCGAAGGAACTCGCCGTCATCGGCGGGGCTGAGCCCGCGCCCCGGCGGATCACCTGCCTCGATCGCCGCAACCACGGCTCGGCGGTCGCCATACAACAGGCCGGGCGAGATGGGAGTGCCGCCGGCGTCGACCGCGCACAGCGACGGCACCATGGCGGCCACGTTGAGCCCCGCGACCGTGTGACCGGCTGCGGCGGCAGCGGCAGCCACCTCGGTGGCGGCGGCCCGCACGCCATCGCGCCAGGCGACGCCGGCATCGTGTTCCAGCAAACCGGGGCTCGGGGTGAGCACCTGGTGTTCGACGCGCGTGGAGGCCACGACCGTGCCGTCGCCGTCGACTGCGGCGGCCTTCACCGACGTGGTGCCGATGTCCACCCCGATGGTCACTACCCTGCCCTGCGCCAACTGGTCCCCCGTGTTTCCGCCGGCTTCGACTTCGCGTTCCGACGCCGGCCGCCGGATCGGTGCACACCTGACGCACGTGTCAGGTAACGGAGTCTAACCTTGCGCCCAGCCGGCAAGCAGGGGGACACGCCATGCCCGACTACGGACCCGAGGTGCTCGGACCACCAGCACGACCCGACGACCAGCAGCACTGGGATCCCGACGCCCAGACGATGGATCCTGCACAGCGCCGTGAGGTCCAGCTCGACGGCCTGCGCGACTTCGTCGGCAAGGCACTCGAAGGCAACGGCTTGTTCAGGCGCAAACTCGACGAGGCGGGGGTCGGGTCACCGCAGGACCTCGAGTCTCTCGACGACATCAACCAGATTCCGATCACGCTCAAGCAGGACCTGCGCGACTCGGAGGCAGACCATCCCCCGCTCGGCGACTACCGGTTCAGCCCGATGTCCGACTACATCCGCATCGGCCAGTCCACCGGCACCACCGGCACGCCGACGGTCACGATGCTCACCCGACACGACCTGTTCATCGAGTACGAGTCTGCGGCACGCAACTGGTGGCGCAACGGCTGGCGACCCGGCCAGATAGTCACCCACTGCCACCCTGCCTACCTGTACGGCGGCGGCTTGATGCTGTCTGGCACGCTCGAGTACTTCGGGTTCCTGAACCTGTGGGTCCCGCCACCGGAGACCGATGAGCTCGCCGAGCAGGCGATCGACATCTGGAAGCGGATCAGCCCCGACGTGCCGATGACCTCCCTGAGCCACCACCGCTTCCAGGAGGTGGCAGCCAAGATCGGAGTGGACCTGGAGAAGGACTGCGGCTGGCCCGCGCTCAGCATGGGCGGGTTCGGCCGAGGGCTGATGCCACTCATGACCGCAGGATTCGAGTGCTACGCGTACATCGGCGGCCCCGACCAGTCCTGTGATGGAGCCCACCTGCATGAGGACTGGGCGATCGTGCAGGCGATCGACCCCGAGACCGGCCGCGACGTGCCCGACGGCCAGTGGGGCAACCTCGTGGTCACCACGATCGGCCGCGACAACGGCCTTCTGCGCTACGACCTCGAGGAAGCGGCGATGCTCGAGGATGCCGACTGCGCGTTGGGTGAAACCGGCCGGATCGGCTTCTGGGGAGGACGGTTCAAGGACCTGCTGTCGTGCCAGGGAGTGCACTTCCAGGTGTCCGATCTCGAGAACGCGCTGCGCAAGTCGGCTCCCGGGTGCGCCGATCCGACCCTCGAGTTCGTGGTGGTCAACCCGGGTGGCTCCGGCGAACCCCTCCGGGTTCGTCTCGAAGTGGGTTCGGCCGGCGGAGACAAGGACCAGATCGCGGACAAGGTGGCAGCGGGCATCAAGGAAGCCATCGGTGTTGTCGCCACGGTCGAAGTGCTCGACCGCGAGACCCTCGAGCGCTCCGGCTACAAGCTCAAGCGCGTGATCGACGCCTGAGCGGACCGTGCGGGCAGTCTGTGACCCAAGGCCCAACCTCTGGCCGGACGCCGGGCAACATGGGATGCTGATCCGATGAGCACAGACACGCCGGGGGACGTGGCGACGGGGGGCTTCGGCGCCGACAGCGACAGCTTCCATCGTTTCCACACCGAGGAACTGCCCGCCCTGCTCGCAGCCGGCAACGGGGCGCTGGCTTACGCAGACCTCGCTCCACTCGGCACTCTCGGGTTGCGCACGCCCGCCGGGGCGTACACCTACGTGCCCACGCCCACCGACGGCAGCGGCACGGTCGAGGTTGTCGAGGGCACGGAATTCGCCGACACGGTCGTCGAGCTCGACCTGCAGGCCTGGCTCGGGCTGATCTCCGACCTCGACACCGCACCCGGGCTGTTCTACGGAAAGCGAGTGGAGATCCCAGAGGGCAAGCCACTGCGCTTCGTGCGCTGGGAGCCGGGCCTGCGGGCGATGTTCCACGGCCTGCCCGTGTTCGACCCCGATACCGCGGAGCTCCGCGACCTCGCCGGTCAACCACTCGACACCTCGCGCAAGTTCGAGTTCTCCGACCTCGCGGATCCCGACATGGCGGCCGAGGCCGAGCACTTCATGGCGACGGCCGGGTTCGTGGCAATCGGCTCGGTGTTCTCAGCCGATGAGGTGGCCGAGCTGCGCGTCGGCGCCAACCGGGCCGAAGCAGATGCCGCACCCGGCGACGAGAAGTCATGGTGGGGCCGCACCGGGTCCGGCGATGAAGTACTCACCCGCGTCCTCTCCGCGGCGCGGCAACCGGAGTTGGCCGGGCTCCCCCGCGACGAGCGTCTGCTCCGGATCGTCGAGCTCTGCTCGGAGCCACTCGTGACGAAGGGCGAAGGCAAACGCGATTCGGTGACCGTGCTCTGGAAGCGCAAGGACGTGGTCGAGGGCCTTGCCGACCTGCCATGGCACCGCGACTGCGGCATGGGCGGCCATGCGACCAACTGCCCGATGGTCGTGATGACGATCTGCCTCACCGACGGCGGACCGGGATCCGGTGAGCTACGGGTTCTGCCCGGTTCCCACAAGGGCTCCTATCCGTTCATCGACGGCCGCGACACGCGCGCGCCCCGGGGCCAACCGCTCCGGGTGACCGCCGGCGACGTGTCGCTGCACATCACCGACGCCATGCACGCGTCGCTGCCACCCACCGATGACCTGCTGGATGGCGAGGCGGCGCCGGAGCGGATCAGCCTGCTGATGGGCTTCGTGCGCCCGAGCCACGCCAACCACCTGGGCAAGGCCCACTACAACGACGTGCTGCTGGGTGGCGAGGGTGGGCAGGTCGAACACCTCGGCGACAAGCTCGCGCGGTAGTCCTGCGGCCGTGCTGTCATCAGGTTGTCGGGCCGGTCCCGTGGCGAACCCTGCGCAGACCCGTGGGAGACTCGCTGGATGACCGATGCCACGATCGACGCCGCAGACCAGGCAGGCAGGTACCACCTCGACCACGAGACGACCATCGATGCGCTCGAAGCCGAGCTGACCCGCACGGTCGCGCTGGCCGAACGGTGCCCCCCGGAGCTCGTGATACCGACGTGCCCGGGTTGGACCGCAGCGGACCTGTGGGAGCACCTCGGAACCACTCATCGATGGGCGTGCGAGATCGTGCGGACCGGAGCGACCGCGCGGATCAGCCGGCGTGAGCTCGACGTTGCGACTCCCACCGACGACAGCTGGGCACCGTGGCTTGCCGACGGCGGCGACCGCTTGCTCGCAGCACTTCGCGACACCGCGGCAGAGGACCCGCTGTGGGTCTGGGGCGACGACCCGCACGCCAGGTGGTGGGCGCGTCGCCAACTGCACGAGACAGTCGTGCACAACGCTGATGCCGCCTTGGCGGCGGGAGAAGGGTTCGAGCTGCCCCAGCGAGTGGCAGCCGACGGCATCTGTGAGTTGCTCGACAGCGTCCCCGTGCGCCTCGGTTGGCCCGGAGCCGCCAGGCCGCAGGGCGAGGCCACACTGCATCTTCACGCGACCGACCCCAGCGGCTCGCTCGGTGACGACGGGGAGTGGATGGTCTCGCTTGCCGACGAGACGGTCACCTACGTCCACGGTCACGGCAAGGGCGACGTCGCAGTCCGCGCGCCGGTCGGATACCTGATGCTGCTCGTCAACCGTCGGCTGCCGGTCGAGTCGGAGATGCTCGAGGTGTTCGGCGACCCGGACACTCTCGCCGCGTCGCTCGAGGCTGTCTCATGGTGATGAGCCTGGGCCGGATCCTCGACATCGGCACCACCACGACGGCTGGTTACTGACACGGCTGTCAGTGCGATGGCACATCGGCCATGATGTGCTCACGCCCCGTCAGCAGCACGGGGATGCGGGAGGTGCGTCCACGTGGCCCAACAGGTCCAACAACTGGCTTGGTGTGCCGAGCACCGCGCTTCAGAGGTCGCGTACCGCCGCGTCGACACCGGCGAAGAGCTCACCTTCGGCGGGTGGGACGCCGCCGCGAACCGGTTGGCGCGTGGCCTGCGGTCCATGGGCGTGCAGACGGGCGACCGGGTGGCGGTATGGATCGACGGGGACCAGGTCCTGTCCTGGATCATCTCGTACGCCGCGGTGCACAAGGCCGGCGCCGTTGCCGTGCCCACCAACACCCGCCTGACCGCCGACGAGCTCGCAGCGGTGCTCGGCCATGCGGAGCCCAAGGCCGTGATCACTTCGTCGCGCCTGGCACCCACATTGCACCAGGTGGCCGACAGACTGCCCAGCGTCGACCACGTGATCGAGGTCGACGGCGGCGATCTCGACGCCGTGATGGCCGATGACGACTCACCATTCCAGGAGCCGGTCGGCGACGACGACCTCGCCGACATCATGTACACCTCCGGCACGACGGGGCTGCCCAAGGGCATCGCCGTGCGACACGCGAACCTGCACATCATCCCCAATGGCGAACCCGAGTGGACCGGCCACGGCTGGGTTCACGCGTCGCCGCTGTTCACCTTCGCCGGCATCTCCTTCGTCTACAACCCGATGAAGATGGGGATGACCTGCAACTACCTCCCCCGCTTCGACGTCGACCTGTGGCTCGACACCGTTGAGCAGGAGCGGCCCACGATGGCGTTCCTGGTGCCCGCCATGGCACAGCTCATATCCGCCAGCGACCGCTTCGACGACGCTGACCTCACCAGCCTCGAGATGGTTGCCATCGGCTCGGCACCGCTGCCACCAACGCTGCACAAGCGCCTTGCATACCGCCTGCCGGAGGCGACAGTCAGCAACAACTACTCGATGACCGAGGCGGGCACCGCGTTCACCTTCCTTCCCCGCGAGGAACTGGAGCGCCGTCCGGGATCGGTCGGAATTCCGCTCGGCACCGAGATCCGGATCGCCGATGAGCTCGGCGATCCACTTCCTACTGGTGAGGTCGGCGAGGTGCTGATCCACGTGGGCGACAAGCACCGCGAGTACTACCGCGACCAGCAGGCGACCGCGCAGACCTGGTCGGGCGGATGGCTGCGTTCGGGCGACCTGGGCTGGCTGGATGACGACGGCTACCTCTACATCACAGGTCGAGCGAAGGATGTGATCATCCGCGGCGGCAACAACGTGCACGCTGCAGATGTCGAGGCCGTGCTCTACCAGCACCCGGCGGTGCTGGAAGCGGCCGTGGCCGCCGTGCCCCACGAGGTGCTCGGCGAAGACGTGGGCGCGTGGGTTGTGCTGCGCGATGGGGCAGACGCCACCGGCGACGAGCTGATGACGTTCTGCCGTGAGCAGCTCGCTGACTACAAGTGCCCGCGAGTCGTGACTTTCGTCGCGGAGCTACCGCGCAACCCCACTGGCAAGGTGCTCAAGCGCGACCTCCCACCCGCACCGGAGGTGTGACAGGGCGCCCACACATGACACGGGCGTCAGCAAACGCGCAATGATGTCGGCGTGACAGACACCGCTACCACCGACGGGCTCAGAGCGGCCGGGCCCGCCAACCTGCACCGATTCACCCTCGCCGACACCTTCCGCGAGCACCGCCGCAACCACCCTGAGCACCTCGCCACAGTCGACGGGGATGTGCGGCTCACGTGGCCGGAGCTGGATGACCGGATCAACCAGCTCTGCTCGGCACTGCGCTCACGGGCAGTCGGCCGGGGCGACGTGATCCTGTGGATGGGCCAGAACAGCCACCGCATCATCGAGTGCCTCGGTGCAGCCGCGAAGCTCGGCGCCATCTGCTGTGTGGCCAACTGGCGGTCGTCGGCCGACGAGCTCGCCTTCGTGCTCGGCAACGCCGAGGCCAAGGTCGTCATCTGGCAGGACGCTGACGTCGGCGAAACAGTGGCCGCAGCGCGCGAACAGGTGGGCGAAGCGGTGCAAGAGGCGCTTTGGCTGCGCCACGATGCCGGCGCGCAGGACCAGGAGTCCTACGAGGCGTTTCTGGCGGCCGGGGACCCGGTCGACCCCGAGGACTGGCCGGACCCGCCCGAGGTGACGGAGGCAGACGCGGTGCTGATGCTCTACACCGCAGCGTTCACCGGCACGCCCAACGGCGCGCTGCTCACGCACTCCGGGGTGCTCGTGCAGGCGCTGATGATGGCCAACCTGCAGCGCATCGACCCCGACTACCGCTACCTCAACTGCGGACCGTTGTTTCACGTCGCCACATTCATGACCACGCTCGCCACGCTCGTGATGGGCGGTGTCAACCTGTTCACGCCGAAGGCCGACGCCGAGGACATCTGCCGCGTGATCGCCGACGAGCGATGCACCGGCGCGTTCGTGATGGGCCCCACGATCGAGAAGATCCTCGAGCTCAACGCGCCAGACGACTCGGGCGAGCGCCCGTTCGACCTGAGCTGCCTGCGCACGTTCGGCGGCAGTCCGGAGTGGAACGACATGATCACCGTCGACGACTCGCCCTGGGCGCGCCACCCCGCCGGCTTCGGGCAGACCGAAGTGGTCGGGATGCTCACTTTCAACGCGCTCGGCGTGGATGCCGACGGATCAGCGGGGCGACCCGCCCCTTTGGTGCGCGTCAGACTGCTCGATCCCGACGGCGACGAGGTACCGGCCGGAGAGACCGGCGAGATCTGTGCCGCCGGACCACAGGTGATGGCCGGCTATCACAACAACCCCACCGAGACGGCCCGTCGCCAGGCGGGTGGGTGGCACCACACCAACGACCTCGGGCGCCGGGAGGCCGACGGCTCGCTCAGCTTCGTCGGCCCCAAGGGGCGACTGATCAAGTCGGCCGCGGAGAACATCTACCCCGCCGAGGTCGAAGCGGCGCTGAACGCTCACGACGCCGTACGCGAGGCCGCGGTGATCGGGCTGCCCGATGCGAAGTGGGACCAGGCGGTGTGTGCGGTGGTGGTACTCCAGGACGGCAGGTCGGCCGGCGACGACGTGACCGAGGAGGAGCTGATCGAGTTCGTGAAGGGGCGCATCGCGTCATACAAGAAGCCGAAGTCGGTGGTGTTCCGCGACGACCCGCTGCCCCGCGACGGCTGGCCGATCCGCTACGAGGACCTCGATGTCGAGTACGGCGGAGGCAACTACCCGGGGACTGGCTGACACTCGGACCCCCGCGAGGCCCTGCGTGCCGCACCTCCCCTCAGGGCCGTTCGGAGGGGGCAAACGCCTCGGTCATGGAGGGGTCCGTGACGGCCGACGACTCCAACAGGCCTTCGATCTGCGACGCGAGCTCGTCGCTGAGATCGACGTCGAGTGCACCCACGTTGTCGCGGATCTGCTCCGGCCGACTGGCACCCACGATTGCCGCCGCCACGTTCTGGTTCCGCAACACCCAGGCAAGCGCCAGCTGCGCAGTGGAGCAACCGATCAGCTCCGCGACCCTGCCGACCTCCTGCACCTGATCGAGCAGGTCATCGTTGATCATCGCCGCCATCATCCTGGCCTCATCGGTGTCACCCTCGGCACGAGAACCCTCCGGGTGCGGCTCGCCCGAGCGGTACTTGCCGGTGAGGATCCCCTGGGCGAGCGGCGACCAGACAATCTGCGAGAGCCCCATCTCCTCGCACGCAGGCACCACCTCTGCTTCGATCACGCGCCACAGCAGCGAGTACTGCGGCTGGCTCGACACGAACGGGATGCGCAGCTCCCCTGCGAGCGCCGCCCCTTCGCGGATCTGCTCGGCAGTCCACTCCGAACAGCCGATGTAGTGCACCTTGCCCGAATGAACGAGGTCCGCGAATGCGACCATCGTCTCCTCTAGCGGCATCTCGGTGTCGTAGCGGTGAGCCTGGTATAGGTCGATGTGGTCCGTGCGCAGGCGCCGCAGTGATGACTCGCAGCTCTCCATGATGTGCTTGCGCGACAGGCCACGGTCGTTGGGGCCGCTTCCGGTCGGCCAGTACACCTTCGTGCACAACTCGATGGACTCCCGTCGCACGCCGTCGAGGGCGCGGCCCATGACGTCCTCCGCGCGGCCGAGCGCGTAGACGTCGGCGGTGTCGAAAGTGGTGATGCCCACGTCGAGCGCTTCCTCGATGCAGGCGATCGCAGTGTCGTCCTCGACCTGGTTGCCGTGGGTGATCCAGTTGCCGTACGCGATCGAACTGACCTTGAGACCGCTGTTGCCGAGGTAACGATGTTCCATCCCGGCTGTCTACCAGCGACACGCCGCTCTCGCGCATGCAGGGGCTGGATCGGCTTCAGGCCCAGGGTTCGGTGAGCTCAGGCTTCGCGCCCCGAAACACGATCTCGCGGACCGCGAACCGCCATCGGCCGTCGGCACCCCGCACGTAACGGTCGTGGTACCTCCCGAGATTGGTTGCATGCCCGTCGGCGTCGAAGAACACGTAGTCGACCCATCCCGACCCGGTACCGGCGGCCACGTCGAGGGTGGTGACGTGGCTTGACGTGGTATGGCGACCGCGCAGCTCGGGACTCTGGGCGGCGGACATGAACTCCCGGATCGAGTCGCGCCCACGGTGGGAGCCTCCCATCACGTGCAGCACGGCATCGGGCTCGTAGAGCTCTGCGAACTCCTCGAACCGGCCGTCGTCGACCGCCATGCAGTAGCGAGCAGAGAGCTCGCGCACGGCCAGTTCCGCTGCCACCAGGGCGGCGTGGCCGACGGGGTCGTCCGCAGGGTCGGAACTGTTGCTCACCGCCCGGAACCTAGCGCGAACCTCGACCACCTGACATCGGCGTCAGGTAACGTCGCCGCCGATGAAGAGCAGGCTGAAGGGGCTGTCCGCAACCGTGGCCGTGATGGCAGCGGCGGCATTGAGCACCGCTGCATGCTCCACGGAACCCGACGACCCCGACGGTGCAGCACTGGAGCGGTCCGACGCAGATGTGACTGCGAACGTGGCCTCCGGCACACCCGAGGCGGACTGCCTGTGGCCGGTCGCCGGCCACAACCTGGCGCGTACCCACACCTCGCAGTGCGCCGAGGGGATCACCCGGGAATCGCTCGATCGACTCCAACCCACGTGGTTCCACGAGACCGACGCCGAGGTCACCGGCGCGCCGGCTGTCGACGACGCGCTCGTGTACTTCGGCGACTGGAACGGCATCGTTCGCGCCGTGGAGCGCCAGAACGGTGCAGAGCAGTGGCAGGTACAGCTGCCCACGTCGCCCCACGTCTACTCCGGCCAGATGCCGACAAGCCCCGTGCTCGCGACGGTCGGCGGCACGGCTGCCGTCATCGCCGCATCCGGCAGCACCGTGACGGCGCTCGCCACCACAGATGGCACCCAGCTGTGGTCAGCCGACCTCGCAGACCCCGATGACCCGGATGACCCCACCGAGATCGAGGGCTCACCGGTGGTGGCTGCCGGAGCGGTGCTGGTGCCATCCGACGTGCACGGCGCCGATGGCTACCGCTCCGGGCTGGTGTCGCTGTCGCTCGAGGACGGCTCCCCCAACTGGCGTTTCGACCCCGAGCAGGGTGTGCCCGCCACGGGATGTGGCGCTGTCTGGGGATCCCCCGCAGTCGACACCGAGGCCGACCTGGTGGTCGTCGGGACCGGCAACTGCAACGACGAGGCCTCATGGACCGAGGCCAGCGAGGCAATCGTCGGAGTGTCCCTGCCCAGTGGTGAACTGTTGTGGACCTTCCAACCCCACGAGAAGGGCAACCGCAACGATTGGGACTTCGCAGGAGCCGCCAATCTGTTCGAGATCGACGGCCGCCCCGTGGCAGGCCTGGGCAACAAGGACGGCAGCTACTACGTCGTGGACCGCGACAGCGGGGAACTGGTGTGGTCTGCCGAAGCGCAACGCCAGACCGGAACCGGCGACGGGTTCGCGTTCGGCGGCTTCATCGGCGCCCTGGCACTTGTCGATGGAGTGCTCGTCGGTGGCACCGCCGTGGGCGACTGCCCCTGCCAGCACGCATTCGACGCAGGCACCGGCCAGCTGCTCTGGCAGAGCAACGCGCCCAGCGGCACCTACGCAGCCGCTGCCGGCGTGCAGCACGAAGGGGACGGATTCGTGTTCCAGACCGGCGTCGACCAGACGCTGCGAGCCTTCGACGTCGACGACGGCAGCGTGCTCTGGGAGGCCACATTGCCCTCGATCTCCTCGAGCGGGCCGAGCCTGGCAGGCGACGAGCTGTTCATCGGCGTCGGTTTCCGCGAACCGGGCAGTCCGGCCACGGGCGGGGGCGGGTTGCAGGCATTCCGGGTGCTGGCCGAGGGCGAGGCTCCCCCGTCGTCTTCCAGCACGACCACGCCCCAGGGTCCAGCGGTCACCGCACTGGCGCCGAGCGAACAGCCTTGCATCGGCTCCCCATGTGAGATCCCGTTCCGCCTCAAGACACCGCCACCCGGCACCGACCCGCAGGCGACGCTCGCGATCGAGCCCGACCCGCTGCGAATCGTGATCGAAGCGTCGGGCCTGGGCGAACCGAAGGGCTGGCTCGACCCCGATGGCATTGCGGTCGACGCTGGAGCAACAACGTTCATGGTGTTCATGACCCCTCGTGACGACAAGCCGGAGCTGGGCAGCATCGTGTGCACGTTCACCGCTGGCGATCCGGGTTGCTCGGCCACCCGGATCGAGGTCCCGGCCGACCGGTGGACGCGCCTGAGCATCGTGGCCACGACCGATGCGGACACACCGCCGACCCTGCAGGAGGGCTTCGACCGGCTCGTCACCACGCACTCTTTCGACCCTGCCCTCGAACCAGCCTGAGCATCCCGAAGGATGAACGCCATGACCCGCACCCGCGCCTGCCTGCTCCTGTTGCCGTTGGCTGGCCTTGCCCTGGCTCCCGCGTGCTCGAACACCGATGACGACTCCACAGCGACCTCCGCTTCACAGCCCGTCGCCGAACCAGGTCGCAGCGAGTCCGAAGACGGCGCCGACCCGACGGCACCGGCGGATCCGATCATCCTGAACGGCCAGGGCAACCACCTCGAGGCCTACTCGATCACCGATGGCGAGACTGCGAGCCAGCGCGTCATCACGAGTGCAGCAGCCGACCCCGACACCGGCCTCGACATCAACGCCCAGCTCTGCGTGTTCGAGTCCGGTGGCAGACGCATGCTGATCACAGGCGAGGACACCGGCCAGCCCGACCCACCGGCAGGATGGAGCATCTTCGAGCTCACCGGTGATCAGGTCGGCGACCTCGACGCAACCAAGCTCGCCAAGCTGACGCCGACCTTCCAGCAGGCCGACGCCGACCAGCCGGAGAACTACGGGTGCGGCGTGCTCGACGACGGCCGGATCCTGACCACCGACATAGGAGACCAGGTAGAAGGAGCCAACGGCCAGCTGATCATCTGGTTCCCGCCGTTCGACGGCCTCGCAGAAGGCGACATCGCCTACTGCAAGCTCGACATCGCCTTGCCCGGCAGCCAGTCGATCCTCGTGACGGGTAGGGAGAGGTTCCTCGTGGCCGCCGTGCGCGGCGGCGTGTACGAGTACTCGGGGCCGCTGCCGACCGACGACACCCCTGAAGGGGGCTGTGACTCCACCGACGGCACCGGCCGCGGCCTCGCGACCGGAGTGTCCAAGCGCACGGTCGTCGAGGCGGGAGCCGATGGGCTGGCCACGCCCGCCGGGCTCGCCCATGCACCCGACGACGGCTTCTACGCGTCGTCGGTGTTCTCGGGCGTGATCAACGAGTACGACGCCGACGGCACGCTTCGAGCCAACGTCCTGTCACCTCCCCGGGGGGAGTCCATCGGAGCCGAGCCGTACAGCACCGGCACACCGCTCGGGCTGGTCACGGACTCCGACGGGAACCTCTGGTATGCCGACATAGGCCTCGTGATCGACGAGGGCGGGGTAGGGCCCGGCAACCGCACCGGTACGCTGCGCATCATCCGATTCGTCAACGGCCAGCCCACCGATCCGGTGATCGTGCAGGAGAACCTGGCGTTCCCCGACGGCCTTGGCACCTTCACCCCCGACGCACAGTGAACCCGGCCGACCCAGTGGCGATCCGAACCGCCACCACCGACGACATGGCGGCCATCCGCCGCACACTCGGAAGGGCGTTCGCCGACGACCCGGTGGCCGAGTGGTTGCTGGGCAGACGGATGAACGAGAAGCGGATCGGCTACCTCGACGCCACGCTGGCGCGGGGCCACCTGCCTCACGGCATCAGCACGATCACCGCCAACGCCGAAGCCGTGGCCATCTGGGCGCCGCCCAAGCGGTTCAAGATCGCCCCCAAGGAGGTTGCACGACACCTGCCCGGGGTGCTGGCACGGCTCGGTCCGTCGGGTTTCAGCCGCATGCTTGCGATGGCGGAGACCGAGGAACTCCATCCAGCCGAGCCGCACTACTACCTGGCAGTGCTCGGCACGGACCCTGCCCACCAGGGCAAGGGCATGGGCACAGCTGCAATCGCGCCCGCGCTGGCCCGGGCGGATGAAGAGGCGGTGGGCTGCTAACTCGAGTCGTCCAAGGAGTCGAACATCGCCTTCTACCGTCGCCACGGCTTCGAGGTGACCGACACCCACGACATCGCGTCCGGCAAGGGACCACGGCTGTGGCTCATGTGGCGCGACCCGCAACCACCGGGACCCTGAGCCGGCCGGAGGGGCGTCAGATCACGGGCCGACCCGCACGCACCTGCTCGCGCAGGTGATCGGCCAGGCGGTCACGGTGCTCGGCTGCAGTGCCGAATGCGCGACGGTCGTACTCGATCCGCTTGAGGTAGAGGTGCAGGTCGGACTCCCAGGTGAAGCCGATCCCGCCGTGAACCTGCAGTGCGGAGGTGAGCACGCGTTCTGCTGCGTCGGAGCACCAGATCTTGGCGGTGCTTGCCGCTGCGCTCCGCTCGGGGTCGCCGCTGGCCAACGCCCAGGCCGCCCACCAGCTGGCCGAGCGCATGCCCTCCACGTCGACCAGCATGTCGGCACAGCGATGCTTCACCGCCTGGAAGCTGCCGATGGGTCGCCCGAACTGCTCGCGGTCACGCGCATGCTCGACCGACATGTCCAGAGCTGCCGAGGCGCAGCCGAGCATCTCGGCGGCCATGGCCGTCGCACCCCGGTCGAGGTGAGCCGCTGCCGCGTCCGCTCCCCCGAGCTCGGTCGCGGATTCGGAGTCGAACGTGTACCGGCCGAATTCACGCGTGAGGTCCATCGATTCGAGCGCCTCGGGGCCGGCGTTCGCGCACTCCACGAGGAAGAGCCGGCGCCCATCCGCGGTGTTACCGGGCACTACCAGCACGTCGGCACTCGGAGCGAAGGCGACCGGCTCGGTGGTGCCCGTGAGCGACCACCCCGCTCCGCGGCGCTCGGCCTCGAGGGACCTGGTGGCGACCGCGGCCAGGGCCTCGCCGGCGGCGAGCCTGTCGAGCCAGGTGGAGTCGCCGGCGGCCACCATGGCGTCGGTGGCCACCAGCTGGCCCAGGATCGGCGTCGGGGCCACATGGCGGCCCGTCGTCTCGACCAGCACGGCCGCCTCGACCCAACCGAGACCCACGCCGCCGAGGTCCTCGGGCACCAGCAGCGCCGGCCATCCCTGCTCCACCAGGTGGCCCCAGAGTTCGGGGTCCCATCCGCCTCCGCCGTCGACCACCCGCCTCACCGCTGCGGGATCGGCGCGCCGGGCGAGCAGGTCGTTGGCGGCCTCCTGAAGCGCCAGTTGGTCCACTGAGAGCTCGAACTCCATCGGGCCCCGATCGTAGGCCACGGACCTGACACGTGCGTCAGGTACCTGACCTAGAGTGCGGCCGTGGACCTGACCGACTCGCCCGAGCACGCTTCGGTGCGCTCCGAGTGCCGCGAG
Source organism: Actinomycetes bacterium (assembly GCA_024222295.1). Classification (NCBI taxonomy): domain Bacteria; kingdom Bacillati; phylum Actinomycetota; class Actinomycetes; species Actinomycetes bacterium. The sequence goes on along the minus strand of JAAEPF010000024.1, from coordinate 12,161 downwards.
TGGCTGCACGCCAGCCTGCCGTGGGAATACGGCAGCGGGCTGCCACCACGCTTCGACGACCTGGCCGACGAGGTGGCGTTCGGGCGGGAGTGGCAGGCGAAGCTGGCCGAGGGCAGGTGGGTGGGCATGGCCTGGCCTCAGGCCTACGGAGGCCGCGAGGCCGGCGCCGGTGCCCACTTCGTGGTGCAGGAGGAACTCGCCCGCGCCCGGGCGCCCGAACTGGTCGGCCGGATCGGCGTGAACCTGGTGGGCCCCACCCTGCTCGCACACGGCACCGAGGAGCAGAAGCAGCGCTGGTTGCCCGACATCCTCGGAGCCCGGTCACTGTGGTGCCAACTGTTCAGCGAGCCCGACGCCGGCTCTGACCTGGCCTCGCTGCGCACCCGTGCTGTCCGCGACGACCGGCGCGGCGGATGGGTGCTGGATGGTCAGAAGGTGTGGACCAGCTACGCCCAGTTCGCGGACCTGGGCCTGTGCCTGGCGCGCACCGACCCCGAGGCGCGCAAGCACCACGGGATCTCGGCGTTCGCGGTGCCGATGTCAGCAGACGGCGTCGAGGTGCGGCCACTGGTTCAGACCACCGGTGAAGCCGAGTTCAACGAGGTGTTCTTCGACGAGGTTCACATCGCCGACGACGCGTTGGTCGGCCCGCTCAACGAGGGGTGGCGCGTCTCGCAGTCCACGCTGGGCCACGAACGCGGCGTCAATCCCCGCCAGCTCGTGATCCACATCCAGCACCTCGAGGAGTTGCTTGTGCTCGCCGGCCGGACGGGCGCCCTCGACGAGCACCGATTGCGCCAGCAACTGGCCGAGGCGTTCGTCGAGGTGAAGCTGTTCCAGCTGCACAACTGGCGCTCGCTCACCCGCCTCGACCGGGGTGAGGCCCCCGGCGCCGAAGGGTCCACGCTGAAGCTCTACTGGTCAGAGATGTCCAAGCGGCTGCACGGCACCGCGATGGACGTGCTCGGCGACGACGCACCGCTGTGGAAGGGCGCCGACCGACTCGCGGGTGATGGCGAATGGCAGCGCTCGTGGCTGTACTACCTGTCATCCTCGGTGTTCGCGGGGACCAACGAGATCCAGCGCAACGTGATCGGCGAGCGGGTACTCGACCTGCCACGGGAGCCAAGATGAGCGACAGCCACGACCAACAGCCGCAACAGACGATGGACAACGGAACCGTCACATACTCGGTCGACGGACACGTCGCGACCGTCACGATGCGGCGGCCAGATATCGCCAACGCCCTGGACGCCGCGATGATCGAGGACCTCGACGAGGCACTCGCCACGGCCGAGGCCGACGACGGCGTGCGCGTGATCATCCTTGCGGGCGAAGGTCGGCATTTCTGCTCAGGGCATGACCTTGCGGAACTGATGGCCGCCGAGGAGCACTGGGCTGCGATGCGCGACACGCCCGAGGGCAAGCTCGAACACGAGACCTCCATGTACCTGGAGCCGTGCCTGCGATGGCGCAACACCGCCAAGGTCACGATCGCGGCCGTGCAGGGAGCGTGCGCCGCGGCAGGGCTGATGCTCGCCTGCATGTGCGACCTGATCGTCGCCGGTGATGACGCGAAGTTCTCCAATCCCGTGTTGCGGATGAGTGGTGCCGGGGTCGAACTGCTGGTGGAGCCCTGGGAACTGGGCGCACGAAGGGCAAAGGAGTTCCTGTTGTGTGCCCGAAAGCTCTCAGCTGCAGAGGCGGAGTCGGCCGGCATGGTGAACCGCGTGGTTCCGACCGCCGACCTGATGACCGCCGCGTCCGCACTGGCAGCCGAAGTGGCCCTCGTGCCTCCGGTCACTGCCACCGCTGTGAAGGGCACCATCAACTTCACGCTCGACCGCCAAGGCCAGGCCGACTCGTGGAAGCACCACTTCATGGTCCACCAGTTCGTATCAGCCACCGACACCGCAACCTCCATGTCGGCGCGGCGCAGCGAGGGCGGAATGGACGCCGTGAAGGCGGAACAGGACGGCAAGCCGCACTGAGTCCGGCCGCCACCTACCCGGCCGGAGGCTCGAAGGACTCGCGCACCGAGGTCTCGAAGTCCGCCTGGTCGGCGGAGGCATGCACATCGCGCAGCGCGGCAAGGCAACGGTGGCCGGAATCGCGCTCCCCATCCCATTCGTCCGCGAACGAGCCCGACGTGATCTCACCCACGAGGGCACGCATCACTTCGGCCACATCGAGGTCGTCGTAGCGCCCTCTGCGCGACAACTGGCCGTACTGGGACGTCGGCGAGTGCCGGTCGAGCTGGGCGACGAACCCCTCCTCGCGCAGCAACCGGTAGTTCCGCTCGACCTCACCGGAGAGGTACAGCTCGCACAGGATGGCCTCGAGCGGGATCCCCTGTTCGATCATGACCGTCACGAACGCCTGGTTGACGTGGGTGAGCACGGGCGAAAGCAGCTGCTCCACCGAGAGGTCGAGCACGGCCTCCTGGGTGGGGGTCATCTCGATGCCACCTCGCCTGAGCCCGCCGATGGCAGCCGCCAGGGCGAGCATTCGCGCCGACGCCGCGCCGGTGATGTCCTGCTCCACCCCGATGGCGGTGATGAAACCGGACCCGTCCAGGTAGCACTCGCGTACCTCGGAGCCGAGCATGCGCGGAGCGATCATGACTGCATCACCCGGCACCGTGAGCCGGTCGAACGCGAGCGTGTAGCCAGACGCCACCACGACGGTCTGCGCGGGCTTGTAGTCGATAGCAAGCGCGGGGATCGCGTCGTCAGGCACCAACAGGCAGACGACGTCGGCGCTCGCCGCATCCTCGAGCGGTGCGGCCTCGAAGCCGTCGACCCGCGCCGCCTCCGCCGACTCGTCGGCGCGCACGCACACCCTCGGCTCGCCGCCGCTGTCGCGCAGGTTCAGCGCCCAGCTGCGTCCCTGGTTGCCGTAGCCCACGATCGCGACGGACAACCCGTCCAGCGCCGATATGTCCGCGTCTGATTCGTACAGGATCGCCATGGCGGGCACCGTAGCCGGGGCGGCCGATACCTGACACGTGCGTCAGCAGCCGGGCCGGACGCGGTAGCTTGCCCGCGTGAACCCCGAACACGACCCGCAGGGCGCGACCGGAGCCGGTCCCCTCGCCGGACTGCGCGTGCTCGACCTGGGCACCCGGGTGGCAGCCCCTTTCTGTGCCGGCCTGCTCGGCGAGATGGGTGCGGACGTGATCAAGATCGAACAGCCGGGCACGGGCGACTTCATGCGCGGAATCGGCCCGTTCGTGGACTCCACCGAGGGTGACTACTCGCTCTTCTGGGCCGTGGAAGGCCGCGGGCGCCGTTCGGTGGCCCTCGACCTGCGCCACGCCGAGGGCCAGGCCGTGTTCAGGCAGCTGGCACGGCAGTGCGACGTGGTGGTCGAGAACTTCCGGCCCGGCACCCTCGAACGCTGGAACATCGGGCCCGCCTCGCTCGCCGATCATCTCGTGGTGGTGAGGATCTCGGCATTCGGCCAGGACGGTCCCAACTCCCAGAGACCCGGACTCGACCGGCTCGGGATCGGCTACGGCGGGCTCCTCTCACTGACTGGCGAACCGGACCGGCCGCCGGTGCGCCCGGGCGTGACCGTGAGTGACTACCTGACCGGCAGCTTCGCCGCCCAGGCTGCGACCGCGGCCCTCTACCGCCGCGACAACCGCCGCACGGGCACCGGAACCGGTGCAGTGGTCGACGCGTGCCTCTACGCTTCGGTACTTCGGATCCTGGAGTGGACCATCGCGGCGTACGACCGACTCGGCACGGTGCGCGAACGCGAGGGCAACCGCCTGGGAACCTCGGCGCCACTCGACAACTACCTGTGTGCGGATGGCCGGTACGTGTGCCTGGTCGCCGGCTCCGACGCCAACTTCACCCGGCTGTGCAACGCCATGGGCCGGTCGGACCTGCTCGATGACCCCCGCTTCACCACCCTGGCCGACCGTGCCAGGCACAGCGACGAGATCAACGGGATCGTCGCCGACTGGGCTGCGCAACTCACCGGGGCCGAGGTGGAACACCGTGCGATTGAGCACGACGTTCCGGTGGCCACCGCCTACAGCGCTGCCGACATCGCTGCAGACGAACACATGGCAGACCGCGGCGATCTCGTCAGCGTGGACGATCCCGTCGCTGGACCGGTCCGACAACAGGCTCCGGCGACCCGGTTCGTCGGGGAATCACGACCTGCACCCACCGGCGCGCCGCGGCTCGGTGAGCACACGCTCGAGGTTCTCACCTCGATTGCGGGAATCAGCAACGCAGAGGTCTCCGAACTCCTACGGGCAGGCACCGCCCAACAGTGGGGTCCTCCCGACCGGCCTTAGCAGGGCATCCCCCAATGAGGGCCGCGACCAAACCAAGATTTCGCCATGGCCGATCCGGAGCCAGAGCCAGAGGGCCTCCACCGCTCACTGAAGCCGGTGCTGTGGGTAACCCTGTTCGTCGTTGCCGTCACTCCGTTCCTGTCAACGGGTGTGCTCGAACGTTCTGTGTCTTCGATTCTGGTAGCGGGCATGGCGATCATGGCACTCCGCCGAAGCAATGCCCGGCGCTCGCTGGTCATCGGGGGTCAACTCGCGGTCGCCGCGGCGATCCTGGTGGCGATCGTCGCCCGTGAGGTCGGAACGGACGAGGACTGGATGTCAACCCTCGCCCTCTCGCTCATCTGCGTACTGCTGCTCGTGACCCCGATCGTGGTTGTCCTTCGGCTCGGAGCCCGACCACGGATCACCGTGGACACGGTCGCGGGCGCGCTCGCGGCCTACCTGCAAATCGGCGTGTTCTTCTCAGCGCTGTACCAGCTGGTTCAGCAAGTCTCCGACGATCCCTTCTTCAGCCAGGCCGGGGTCGCATCGTCCATGGACTTCCAGTTCTTCAGCTTCGTGACTCTCACCACGCTGGGCTACGGCGACCTGACCCCTGCCCCCGAGATCGGCCAGATGCTGGCGATACTCGAGGCAGTGATCGGGCAGGTCTTCCTGGTGACGGTCCTGGGCCTGGCCGTGGGCCGCCTCGGCACCGCCATGCCGCGGCGCGGAGGTGGAGCCGAACCTCAGCAAGCGCCGAGGTAGCTGTCGGCCACCTTCTTCCGCCAGGCGCTGTGCCCGCCCAACAGCAGGTCGTTGGCCTTGGCACGCCGGTAGTGAAGGTGTGCATCGCACTCCCAGGTGAAGCCCACCCCGCCGTGGATCTGGATGCCCTCCCCGGTCACCTCGCTCGCAGCCTTGCCTGCAAACGCCTTCACCATCGCCGCGGCCTCCGAGCGCACCGGCTCCTGCGCGTCGATTGCCCAGGCCGCGTAGTGGACTCCCACCCGGCTCAGCTCGATGCGCTCGAGCAGCTCCGCCGCCTTGTGCTTCGTGGCCTGGAAGGTGGCAATGGGGCGGTCGAACTGCACCCTCACCTTGGCGTACTCCACGGCCAGGTCGAAGCTGGCCTGCATCGTGCCCAGCAACTCAGCGCACAGCGCAACCGCCACATCGTCGGCGACGCGCCGCCAGATGTCGCTGTGGTCTCCTTCGGGACCCACCGGTTCGGCCGGCACGGCGTCGAGCTCGAGTCGGGAGATGTGACGCGTCACGTCCAGACCCGGCTCGAGGGTCGCTCGCGGCGCCTCGATCACGAACGACTGGATGCCGGCCTGCGTGCGCGCCGGCACGAGCACCCAGTCGGCACTGTGACCGTCGAGCACCACGGTCTTGGTTCCACTGAGCCGCCAGGCCCCGGACTTGCGCGAGGCGCGCGTCCGGGTGCGGTCGACGACGTCGCCGCTGCCCGACTCATCGAGCGCCACTGTCCCGCGAGTGGTCCCGGTGGCGAGCGAGTCGAGACGATCCGAGAGGCCCAGAGCCTCCGCGGCGCGGGTGGCGAGCACGGCCGAGGAGAGGAACGGACCGGGCAGTGGTAGGCGGCCCATCGCCTCGAGCACCACCATCATCTCGAGCATGCCCATCCCGGTGCCGCCGTTGGCCTCGGGAACGAGCAGTCCGACCCAGCCCATGTCGACCATGCGCTGCCAGAGCTCGGCAGTGATGCCGAGTGGGTCCGGCCCGCCGGCATCGACCATCTCGCGCACGTACGCGCCCGGCGCCTGGTCGGCCAGGAACTGTGCCGCCGTCTCCGCCAACGCCTGCTGCTCGTCGCCAAGGGTGAACTCCATGGGCGCGCACGATAGCTGACACGCGTGTCAGTCCGCCTGCCCCAGGCCCACAGGAGCACACCACGCAACGGGTATCAGGCACAGGGAGCTTCCGGTGTGCGAACGTCGAAGGGTGCCCGGCACCGATACCGCCCGAGGGGGTTCGCCAACCCGCGTAATCGGCCCGATCGGCTTGACCTTCGTCGCGGTAGGCGGCGTGGTCGGCTCCGGATGGCTCTTCGGACCACTGTTCGCTGCAAAGGTGGCCGGACCGGCGGCGATGATCGCCTGGATCCTGGGCGGGATCATGGTGCTCATCGCTGCCCTGCCCTTCGCCGAGGTTGCGGCGATGCTGCCGGTGGTGGGCGGGTTGGGACGCCTGCCGCAGTTCTCCCATGGCGCGGTGGTCGGCATGTTCATCGGTTGGGTCGCGTGGATCGGCTACGTGACCGCGGCACCCATCGAGGTGCAAGCCCTGCTCGAATACGCGAGCAACGAAGATGCATTCAAGTGGCTGTTCAACGAGGGAGGAGGCACCGGCAGCAACCCACTGAGCATCGGTGGCATGGCCGTGGCGTTCGCCCTGCTCGGGGTCTTCACGCTGATCAACGCGTGGGGGGCCAAGCTGTTCAACCAGATCAACACGCCCCTCACCTGGTTCAAGATCATCGTGCCGGTCGCGGCGGCAATCGCTCTGCTCACCAGGTTCCAGTCATCCAACCTGACCGACTTCGGGTTCGCCCCCAACGGGATCTCCGGGATCTTCGCCGCCATTTCCACCGGCGGCGTGGTGTTCTCGTTCCTCGGATTCCGCCACGCGCTCGACCTCGCCGGTGAGGCCCGCCGACCGCAGGTGACCGTGCCGGTAGCGCTCACGGTCAGCCTGGTGATCTGCATAGCGATGTTCGCTCTGGTGCAGTTGGCCTTCCTCGGAGCGGTCCCGCCGGACGCGCTTTCAGATGGCTGGGACAACCTGTCACTGCCGGGCGTGAACGGTCCCATGACCGCCGTGCTCACCGCGGTCGGGCTCACCGCCATGGCCAACCTGGTGCTCGCCGATGCGGTGGCCGGACCACTCGGCGCCGGCCTGGTGGCCTCTGCCTCCACCGCCCGCCTTTCGGTGGCGGTGAGCAAGGACGGACTCTTCCCTGCCTGGGTGCAGCGCTTCTCCCACCGCGGGGTGCCACTGCATGCACTCGTGATGAACATGGTTGTCGGCATGGTCACGCTGCTCGTGTTCCGCAACGGCTGGCAGGAGATCCTCACCTTCAACACCGGGGCCATCGTCCTGTCGTTCTGCGCCGGCCCGGTCACGCTGGTGGCGCTGCGACACCAGGTGCCCGACCGCGAGCGGCCTTTCCGGCTCTCGCACCCCGTGCTGGTCGGCGTGGTGGCCTTCGTGATTGTCGGGCTGATCGTGCACTGGACCGGCTGGGACACCCTGCGCCGGCTGTCGATTCCGATCGTGCTCGGAGGAGTGCTCTTCGCATGGCGGGGGTTCCGGGCCCGGGGCACCGGCAAGCAGTACGAGATCCGTCAGGCGGCCTGGCTGGCTCCGTGGTTCCTCGGCTTGTTCCTGATCTCCTGGATGGGGAGTTTCGGCGAGGGACGCGACTGGTTGTCACCCATGTGGGGGTCGCTCGCAACCGCTGCACTCGCCGTTGCCGTTTTCCCACTTGCAGTGAAACTGCGTCTGCCCTCGCACCGCACGGCGACATACATCGACGAGGACGCCCCGGAGGTGGGCATTCCGGTCGAGCCGACGTGACCGACACCGCCGATTCCACCCAGCAGAGCAACTGACACGTCTGTCAGGTTGTCGCTACTGTGCCTACATGGACTTCTCCTACTCCGAGGCCGATGAGGCGTTCCGCACGGAGCTGACCGACTGGCTGGATGAGAACCTGCCGAAGTTCCTCGCCGAATGGTCCGAGGACGACACGCCGGGCGACTCCGCCCCGGATGCAGGAGCAGGCGACGAACCCGAAGACGGAGTGGCTGGAGCTGGCAGCACCGGCGTCATGAGCCAGATGGAGCGTCGCAGGGCGTGGCAGCGCAAGCTCAACGAAGGCCGCTGGGCCGCGATCTCATGGCCCGAGGAATGGGGCGGCCGCGACGCCACGGTCGCCCAGAACGTCATCTACTCCGAGACGATGGCCCGCTACCGCACCCCCGGCATCTACAACACCAACGGGCTTTGGCAGATCGGCCCGATGGTCATCCGCTGGGGCACCGAGGAACAGAAGCAGCGCTGGATCCCCAACATCCTCAACGCCGACGAGCACTGGTGCCAGGGGTTCTCCGAGCCCGAAGCCGGATCCGACCTCGCGAACCTGCGCACGACCGCCGTGCTCGACGGCGACCACTACGTGCTCAACGGCGAGAAGACCTGGACCTCCTCGGCGCACATCGCAAGGTGGGGTCTGTTCCTCGTACGCACAGACCCTGACGCAATCGCCGAAGGGCGCAAGCACGACGGCATCACCGCACTGATCATCGACCTCGAGGCACCGGGCATCACCATCACGCCGATCCGCGACATCGCGGGCGAGGAGATGTTCTGCTCCGTTGTGTTCGACGACGCGAAGGTGCCGGTCGACTACCGCCTCGGCGGCGAGGGCGAGGGCTGGCTGGTCGCCATGGGCACGCTCGGCTCCGAGCGGGTCGGCACCGCAGGACTCGCCATCGGGATGCGCTCCGATCTCGACGCCATGGTCAACCTCGCCGCCTCGGTCAACCCCGATGCGCTGCGCGACCCCGCGATGCGAGAGCGGATCGCCGATGCCCACACGCGGATCGAGTACACCAAGCTGCTCAACTACCGGGCGCTGTCGAAGATCCTGCGCAACGAGAAGAACTGGCCCGAGGTTCCACTCGCGAAGCTGCAGTGGAGCTACCTCGCCCAGACGCTTGCCGAGCTCGCGATGGACCTTCTCGGGCCCGAGGCCCTCTATGCGAAGGGTGCCGACGACGCAATCGACGGAGGAGCCTGGAACCGGCTGTACGTATTCCAGCGCTACACGTCGATCGGAGCAGGCACCACCGAAGTGCAGAAGAACATCATCGCCGACAAGGCGATCAAGATGCCCCGCAAGTAACTACGCCCGGGGAGGCGACATGGCTATCGAACTCGCCGGACGCACCGCCTTGGTCACCGGCGCCAGCTCCGGCATCGGAGCCGCTACCGCCCAAGCACTTGCAGCAAGGCAAGTGCGCCTCGGCCTGCTGGCGCGCCGGGAGGACCGACTCGCGGAAGTTGCCGACCGTTGCATCGCGCTGGGCGCCCCTGAGGTGAGGATCCTCGGCGCAGACCTCGCGGACCTCGGGTCGCTCGAGTCGGTCGTCAACGCCGCAGAGGATCATCTCGATGGCATCGATGTGCTGGTCAACAATGCCGGGCGACCGATGCGCCGGCGCGTGGCCGAACTGACGCCGGCCGAGGTGGAGCTCACCATGGCCGTCAACTACTTCGCGCCGGTACGACTCACCCTGCTGGCGCTTCCGCACATGCTGCGCCGCGGGAGCGGCTGCGTCGTCAACGTCTCCAGCGTGGGCGGCCGCATTCCGATCACGGGTGAAGCCGCCTACTGCGGCTCCAAGGCGGCGCTGTGCGGGTTCTCCGAGACCCTTGCCGTAGAGCTGGCCGGCACCGGCGTGGATGTGCGCCTGATCATCCCGGGACCGATCGATACCGAGATCTGGGACCAGCCCGGCCAGGACGACCACTTCTACGACGGGGAGCTGGAACCACCATCCACCGTCGCAGACGGAATCGTGGCCGCCATGGAGGGCGACCGCATCGAGCACTGGCTGCCGGACCTCGAGCCCGTCGCCCGGATCAAGTACGCCGACCTCGACGGCTTCGTGGCGAGCATGGTCGAGGCGACCACGGCCGACCCATGAGGTACCCGCGATGAAGGCACTGCAGTTCATGGGTCCGACCGGGCCGGAGCCCTGGCCCACGCCGATCGGGCCCGACGAGCCGCCGCTGATGGCCAACCTTGCCACAACTCCGATGGCGCTGGTCGACCTGCCCGATCCCGAAGTGCTGGGCGCTGACTGGGTCGTCGTGCGCAACCGCCTCACGGGCATCTGCGGGTCCGACATCAAGCAGGTGTTGATGGACTTCGATGGCGCAGCGGACAACATGATGACGGCGTTCATCTCCTTCCCGCAGGTACTGGGCCACGAGGTGGTGGGCACGCTCGATAGCGTCGGTTCAGCGGTCGACGGCCTCGAAGTCGGCCAGCGGGTCGTGCTGTACCCCAACATCGGTTGTCGGGCTCGCGGGATCGCGCATCTGTGTGTGGCTTGTGCCGCCGGCGACTTCTCGCTCTGTGAGAACTGGTGGGAAGGCGACCTCGAACCCGGCATCCACTCGGGAAACTCCGTCGACGCGACCGGCGGGTTCGCCGATCTCGTCCCGGCGCACCGCTCGATGGTGCACCCGGTGCCAGACGGAATCCCCGACGAGGTCGCGGTGCTGGCAGACCCGTGGTCGGTGAGCTTCCACGCCATCACCCGCAACCCGCCGCGCCGCGGTTCGCGGGTCGTCGTCTACGGGGCGGGTGCGCTGGGCACGACGGCCACAGCGATCCTCACCCAGCTGTACGAGTGCGAGGTCGCCGTGGTTGCCCGCTGGCCGGTGCAAGCCGAACTGGCTGCCGGCCGGGGCGCACACGTCGTCACCGGAGGCCCCGACGACGCACTCGCCGTGGTGGAACAGCTGGCCGACTGGTCCGGAGCCACGCTGAGGGTGCCGTGGGAAGGGCTTCCCGTCGCCTATCCGGGCACCATCGACACCGTCTACGACACTGTCGGCTCTCCACTGAGCGTGGAAGTGTCCATGCGACTCCTCGCCACACGGGGCACGCTCGTGCAGCTGGGCGTGGGCGCACCGGGCCGGTTCGAGTGGACACCGTGGTACTTCAAGGAACTGCGCCTCGTGGGGTCCAACGCCTTCGGCAGGGAGACGTTCGAGGGCGCCACCAGGCACGCATACGACCACTTCTTCGACCTGCTGGCGGAAAGACGCATCGAAGTGGACGGCATGCTCACCCATACATGGCGCCTGAGCGAGTGGCGCGAGGCCTTCACGGCCATCGTCCACGGACGTGACACCGGCACCCTCAAGGTCGCTTTCGACTTCCGCTGACCCCCGGCGTGACCCGGCTGCGGTTGCCAGCACAATTACTGCGCTAGGTTCTTGGCGCCGGAGCCATCACATACGGTTGCGGATACCCCCGAGTTCCAGGGAGAACACCGATGCGACATGCCCCTCGTTCCAAGCCAATCCAGCTCCTCCTCGCCCTGCTCTTGGCGATGTCACTGGTCGCCGCCGCCTGCAGCGACACCGACTCCGAGGAGAGTGACTCCGACGCAACCAGCGAGGAGCCGGTCGGCGAGACCAAGGACCAGGTCGACTCCGAGGAGCAGGAAGAGCTCGAAGAGGACGCCGCTGCAGGCGAGGAAGGCCCCGAGAATGTCGCGGTCGACGAGACCGCCATGTCGCCGGGCAACAACATGGGCTCACCGCCCGAAGGCGACACCGCTGAGCTCAACATCGCCGAGATCGCTGCCGGCACGGCCGACGTGTCCATCCTCACGCGACTCGTGATAACCGCGGGATTGTTCCCGACCGTTCGAGACGGTGGCCCGTTCACCGTGTTCGCCCCGATCAACGAGGCATTCGGCGCGATCCCTAACGCCACCCTCGAGGCACTCCGCGCCGACCGCGCCGCACAGGCCGACATCATCCTCAACCACGTGGTGGCCGGCACCGTCACCACCGAGGACCTCGAGGCCATGAGCGGCGGCACGCTCGAGACGGCCAACGGCAAGCAGTTGCTCGTCGAAGCCAGCGGAGCGGACATCACCGTGGGCGGAGCCACGATCGTGCTGCCGGACGTGGCCGCCTCCAACGGCATGGTCCACGCCGTCGACAGCGTCATCGCCGAACCCAACGGCTGACCGGATCTCCCACACCGCTCGCCCCACCGCGAGGCGGATGCTCAGACAACCCGCTCGATCACCGT